>JABSSC010000014.1 GCA_013214635.1 Paracoccaceae bacterium
TGGTGGAGGCGTTTGATCGTTGGACAGCACAGGTGCGTGCGGCCAAGCAAAGCCATATCGAATTGGCCGAAATCATTCTCGAAGAGTCCGGCTACACCGAGATGTGGCAGAACGACAAAACGCCCGAGGCACCGGGCCGGCTGGAAAACCTCAAGGAATTGATCAAGGCGTTGGAAGGCTTTGAGAACCTGTCGGGGTTCCTCGAACACGTCGCGCTGATCATGGACAATGAGACGGACGAGGCGGAGGACAAAGTCACGATCATGACGCTCCACGCCGCCAAGGGGCTTGAGTTTCCGCAGGTATTCCTTCCGGGCTGGGAAGACGGGCTTTTCCCGTCGCAGCGGTCGATGGATGAAAGCGGGCTGAAGGGGCTCGAGGAAGAGCGGCGGCTGGCCTATGTCGGGATCACGCGGGCCGAGGAGATTTGTACAATCTCCTTTGCTGCAAACCGCCGGGTCTACGGCCAATGGCAGTCATCCATCCCCTCGCGGTTCATCGATGAATTGCCTGAAGAGCATGTGGATGTGCTGACGCCGCCCGGACTTTACGGCGGTGGCTATGGTGCTGCGGCGCCCGGACGGTCGACGCTTGAGGACGCGGCGGCTGAGGCGAATGTCTATAACTCGCCCGGCTGGAAGCGGTTGCAGGCACGCCAGGGCAGCTATGGCATGAGCCAGCCGAAAGAGACCCGCAATACGGTGATCGACCTTGATGCGGTGTCAGCCTTCACCACGGGCGACCGGGTCTTCCACCAAAAGTTCGGCTATGGGATCGTGGTCGATATCGAAGGCGACAAGCTCGATATCGAGTTTGACAAGGCGGGCGCGAAAAAAGTGGTGGCGAAGTTCATCACGGCGGCTGCCCGCGCCGGAGACGATATCCCGTTTTAGAGGCTTACTTTTTCAGCGTGCGCGCGATCGCGGAGAAGACGGAGCCAATCAGTCTGAGTTGTTCGTCCGAGAACGACGTTGTTTCGACGCGATAGTCCTGATCGAGGTCGTCGGTCGCAAAAAACGGAACTCCGCTTGCTCCAGAGTGTTGATCTAACCAATCGAGGGTCGGGGCCGCGTTTTCGAGAATTCGAAGTGCCTCTGCGCGCGGTAGAATCCGCCCGGAGTGCTGTTTGGCCCCGGCTTCTGATCGTGCGAGCGCGCGCTGGATCCGCCGACTTTCAGGAATGCCAGCGGCAGCAGCGGACTGAAGCAGCAGCAGTGCATCAAGGGGGGGTGTTGCATTCGCGATGGCGCTTGGGCGAATCTCTGATGGAATGTCACTGATGCCAAGAAGGGACGTGAAGTCATCGATGATATCGCCACCGGTGAGTTGTGCCCGAGAAAAGGGTCGAAGGCTCCATGTCGCATGAGGGAACGCGGCTGACCATTGCGCGTGGTTTACCTCATACGTCAGCTCACCCGGAGCATTTGTGGTGATCCATTCGTCCAAAGAGCCTGTAAATCGCCCATTCTTGGCCGAGTGTTTGAACAGCGCCTCCACCGCACGGTCTGGCCTATTCAGATAGGCAACAATCCTTAGCGGTGCCGTTTTCAGCAAAGGCATTGCGCGCGCAAACGCGTCGGATGGTGCATTCCAAAGGAGCTCGGACGACAAAATAGCGCGCTTGGTCGGCGTGTTAGCCAAAGCCTCGCAAAGTGCGGTACCAAGTCTTTCTGCAACACGGTTCTTTCCGTTGCGAATGGCCACTGCCAATGCGTTGATCGAACCTTTCCCGGCTGGCGCGACAAGGTTGGCCTCATGGTCGCTTAGGAAGCCTGGATTTGCCTTGAGAAACCTCTGAAGTGCCGTCGTGCCTGTCTTTGGGGCTCCGATGTGCAGAATAATTTCGGTTTGTGTCACCAAAGTATGGGCCCCTTTGTTGGCCCATTGAGGCAAACCGAAATCGCAACGTTTGAAAAGGCAAAAAAAAGCGGTGACACCAGGGAGGAGGAAGGTGTCACCGCTAGAAACAGAAGACCCAGGGAGGAGGAAGGGCCCTCTGAACTTAGGTTTTATGCGCCGTAGGCAGCCTCGTAGGCCGTGCGGCGGATCAGTGAGCGGTGCAGGCCGAGATCGGCCAAGTCACGATCGCTCAGCGACTGAAGCTCGCGGAGCGTGTCGCGGTAAACTGTGTAGCGGGCCCAGCGTTCAGCCAGGTCATAGATGCGGCGGGCAAAACGGCCGGGGGCCGAAGCGCGCTCAGCGGATGTGTTTGCGTATGCCATTGTCATTGCTCTTTTGCTCGTCTTCGTTTGTTGTCCCTAAGATAGTCGGATGCTGCGGCTGCACAATGTTTGCGGCAACATTTCTGCTATGCAGCAAATGCATATGTGTTGCTGACCTTTTTTTGAGCGATCTGCCAGCATTGCGCGCATTTGTGCGGCTCTGACTTGAAAGCGGCGCGGCAGATGGCAAGTAGTGCCGCACAAACATGCAAAAATGATGAGAACGACATGACAGACCGCGCCAAGGTGCTTGATGCAATTGCCGACATTGACGTGCCGGGGATCGGAACGCTTGGTGCGGCAGACATTGTCAGGGCCGTCACGGTCGAAAATGGCACCGTGCGATTCGTGATTGAGGCCGCATCGCCCGATCAGGCACGCATGCTCGAGCCCACGCGTGCCGAAGCCGAGCGCCGGGTGCGGGCCCTGGACGGGGTCAACGCGGTCTCGGTCGTGTTGACGGCTCAGGCACCCGCCACGCCGCCTCCAAGCCTTAAGGTTGGGGGGCATCCCAAGCCGCAAGCGGAACCACTGAAGGTCGCGGGCGTGGACCGGATCATCGCGATTGCCAGCGGTAAAGGCGGCGTCGGGAAATCTACGCTGTCGTCAAACCTCGCCGTGGCGCTCGCCCGGCAGGGGCGCAAGGTCGGGCTTCTGGACGCTGATATATATGGTCCCAGCCAGCCCCGGATGATGGGGATTAACAAACGCCCCGCGTCCCCAGACGGCAAAACGATCATCCCGCTGCAAAATCACGGCGTCACGCTGATGTCGATCGGCTTTATGGTTGAGCCCGAAAAGGCCGTGGTTTGGCGTGGCCCGATGTTGATGGGCGCGCTTCAGCAGATGCTGGGTCAAGTGCAATGGGGCGAACTGGACGTGCTTCTGGTCGATTTGCCACCCGGCACGGGGGACGTGCAGCTGACGCTTGGGCAGAAGGCGGATATTACCGGCGCGATTGTCGTCTCGACGCCGCAGGACGTGGCTCTTCTGGATGCGCGCAAGGCCATCGATATGTTCAAGACGCTTAACACGCCCGTTCTGGGTCTCGTGGAGAATATGTCGTCCTACGTTTGTCCCAAATGCGGACATGAAGAGCACTTGTTCGGTCACGGCGGGGTCCGGGCCGAAGCCGAAAAAATCGGCGCGCCGTTTCTGGGAGAGATCCCACTTGCGCTTGATATCCGCCTTGCCGGTGATGCCGGGACCCCCATCGCATTGACTGACAGTCCAGCGGGCGCAGCGTACACCGCCCTGGCGCAGCGTTTGATCGCGGGTGGCATGGGCTGACGCACATCCGACGTCGAAAAACTGGACGCGGGTGTAACCTTCAGCGGGCACCAATTTAGCGAGCTGGGAATTCATGGGACGCATGGCCTTTGCCCGCGAATCAATGCACGGGCACGCGTTGATTTTCACACGATTCCCGACGAATTCTCTTGCGAAGACGCCATTTTTCCTGAGCTTTTCCGATTTTATTGGGAATTCATGGGCGGAATAGCAGAGTTGCGCGACTTTCTATATCTAGTAGTTGAATACACATCCTTCGCTACAAATTGCGTCAAAGATGGATGCTTTGGGCACATCATCTTGTTTTGCAGTGCGTCTCAAAACAACATCCTGTGCAAAATCCCAAAGAAAAACATTGATTACCATGAAATCCCATGGCATCCCTATTCCCACGATGAAGAGGGACAAAACGAGGCGATAAGACCTCACTGGCACCCAAGCAGGTTTCATACAGGCACCCCCTCATCGGAATGAAGAGATCCGGCGCGCGGGCGAGCAGACATCCCCCCAGGTGGCGCGCGCAGCTGGACATACCCGGAAACGGGACGAGGGCGGCGGATTGAGCACTGGCAGCAGCTCGATCCGCCGTTTTCTCTTCCGGACCCGGGCAATGGGACGAACAACGGAGAGGGCCGCGGGACAGTGGTTCGTAGGTTCAGAGGCGAGGGTCACCATAAGGTCGACCAGAAGGGCAGGGTGTCTATCCCGGCCCACTATCGCCGTGTGCTTGAGGCTGGTGACCCAGCTTGGACCGATGGGAAGCCCCCCGAGTTTGTCGTGGTCTACGGCGACCACCGCCGCAAGTACCTTGAATGCTACACGATCGACGCCGCCAACGAGGTTGACGCGCAGATCGCTGACATGCCGCGCGGCTCGATGGAGCGGCGGATGCTGGAGCGTCTGTTTAACGGACAATCGCTTTTGACTTCGGTTGATGAGACGGGCCGTATTGTGTTGCCAGCCAAACTGCGCACGAAGATCGACCTTGATGGCGAAGCCTTCTTTATCGCGACCGGCGACACGTTCCAGATTTGGAAGCCGGACACATACGAGGCCGAAGAGCTTGCCCGGACCGAGGCGTGGCTTGAGCAATATGACGACGATTTCGACCCCCTGACCCTTCTTGATCAGCGGAGGGAGGGCTAGGCATGGCCGCTGCCGCTGCCGACACGCCACACATTCCCGTCCTTCTGGGCCCGATTCTTGAGGCCGCCGCCCCGGTGCGTGGGCGCTGGCTTGATGGCACGTTCGGCGCGGGTGGTTATGCGCGCGGGCTGCTTGATGCGGGCGCAAATGAGGTGATCGCCGTTGATCGTGATCCCAGCGTATTTGTCATGGCGTCCGACTGGGCGGATACGTACGGTGACCGGCTCAAGCTTGTTGAGGGCACCTTTAGCGATCTCGATGAGTATGCAGATGCGCCGCTCGATGGTATCGTTCTCGACCTCGGGGTCTCGTCCATGCAGCTTGATCAGCCCGATCGGGGCTTTTCGTTCATGTCGGATGGACCGCTCGATATGCGGATGAGCCAATCTGGCGACAGCGCCGCCGATCTGGTCAACGCTGTGGACGAAACCCAGCTGGCTGACATCCTGTTCCACTATGGAGAGGAGCGCGCGAGCCGCCGGATTGCGCGGGCCATCATCGCCGCGCGCTCGGTCGCGCCAATCGTGACAACCGCGCAACTCGCTCAGATCATTGAGCAAAATTTGCCGCCCAAGCGCCCCGGTCAATCCCACCCGGCGACACGGTCGTTCCAGGCGCTGCGGATCGCGGTCAATGACGAATTCGGACAGCTTCTTGCAGGGCTTGAAGCGGCAGAGCGGGCGCTTGCACCGGGTGGCTTTCTCGCCGTCGTCAGCTTTCACTCCATGGAAGACCGTGTGGTCAAACGCTTCTTTCAACAACTCAGCGCGCGGTCGGGCGGCAATCGCTACGCCCCCGAGGTCGCGCCTCAGGCGGCGACGTTTGATCCGGTGCTCAAGCCCGTCAGCGCCGACGCGGATGAATTGGCACGCAACCCACGTGCGCGTTCTGCCCGCCTTCGCATGGCGCGCCGCACGGATGTGCCCGCACGTGGGGTCGATCCGCGTGGGCTGGGTCTTCCCAAACTTCCCAACACAAGGAGAGCGCGGTCATGAAGCCGTTTGCCTATGTGATGCTCGCCATGATGGTGATGGGTTTGGCCAGCTGGGCCTACAGGGAAAACTATGAAACCCGCGCGGCCATCGACCGGGTTATGGACCTGAATCATGATATCGCGGACCTGCGCGAGACCCTTGGTGTGCTTCGTGCAGAATGGGCGTATCTCAATCGTCCTGACCGGCTGCGCGAGCTCTCGGACATGAACTTCGATCGGTTGGGTTTGCTGCCGCTGACCCCGCATCAGTTCGGGGAGATCGACCTGATCTCCGAAGGGATGGAAGATGACCCACCCATCGTGAATTCAATCGAGGTGCGCGGCACACTCGCACCGGAGGCATCGCAGTGATCCGCACGCCCCTTCGCCCGTTGGCCCGCATCATTGCCGCACGACAGGCGGGCGAGAACCCCGATTCAATCGAGCGCGAAAACCTGCGCCAGCGGCATGAGGCTGCGCGCGACACGCTGCGCGAACGCGCTGAAGGACGGCTGGTTGTGTTGGGGATGATGTTCCTGTGCGGCTTCGTCCTTATCGGCGGGCGTATGGGACTTGTGGCAACTTCGGACGTGTCGGAACCCCGCGCTGCGGTGACCCAGAACTCAATTCTGAACAATCGCGCCGATATCGTGGACCGACAGGGGCGTGTGCTGGCCACGAACCTGACGACCAATGCGCTTTATGCNCAGCCGCCCGCGATGATCGACAAGGCGCGCACCGCTGCCGAGCTGGCGCGAATCTTCCCGGATCTGGATGAAGAAACCCTCCTTAACCAGTTCTCAGGAAAACGAAAATTCCTNTGGGTAAAGCGCCGCATTTCGCCTGAGCAACAGCAGGCGGTGCACGACATTGGGGAACCCGGCCTTCAGTTTGGCCCACGTGAGATGCGCCTCTATCCCAACGGCAAGCTCGCCGCGCACATCCTGGGTGGTGCGGGCTTCGGGCGCGAAGGCGTGTCCTCTGCCGAGGTTGTGGGCCGCGCTGGCGTTGAGAAGGCGTTTGACGAGCGCTTGCGCGATCCGTCGGGGCAGGGTGAGCCGCTGCAGTTGTCGATCGACCTGACCATTCAAGACGCGATCGAACGCGTCCTTTATGGCGGCATGAAGCTGATGAACGCCAAAGGTGCATCGGCGGTTCTGATGGACATTCACTCCGGTGAGGTCGTGTCGATGGCCAGCCTGCCGGATTTTGACCCCAACCACCGGCCACGGCCCTTGGTTGCAGGCGATCCTGGCGACAGCCCGCTCTTTAACCGTGCGGTTCAGGGCGTCTATGAGCTTGGGTCGGTGTTCAAGGTCTTTACCGCAGCGCAAGCGCTTGAGTTGGGCCTGATCAACCCGACCACGATCATCGACACATCTGGGCCGATGAAGGTCTCGGGCTTCCCGATCCGGGAATTCCGGAACAAGGACTATGGTGAGGTCGACATCACCGAAATCCTTGTCAATTCGTCCAACCGCGGCACCGCACGCCTCGCCTTGATGATCGGGGGCGAGCGTCAGAAAGAGTTTCTGGGACAGCTTGGCTTTCTTGAACCGACCCCGATTGAGATGATCGAAGGCCCTTCGGGCACACCGCTCTTCCCGAAGCGTTGGTCGGAAATCTCAACTGTTACAATATCTTACGGCCACGGGATCTCGTCCTCACCGCTGCATTTGGCGGCTGGTTACGCGACGATTTTCAATGGCGGCACCAAGGTGACGCCGACGCTTCTCAAGCAAGACACCGTCGTACCGGGCGAGCGTGTGATCGAAGAGCGTCACGCCATTGTCCTGCGTGACATGGTACGCCAGATCGTGACGCGTGGCACCGCCAGCTTTGGCGAGGTTGAGGGGTATTTCGTCGGCGGCAAAACGGGCACTGCGGATAAACCCAAGCCCCGCGGCGGCTATTACGAGGACCGGGTGATCGCCACCTTCGCCAGTGTGTTCCCAACCTATGATCCAAAATACGTGTTGATCGTCACACTCGACGAACCGGTCGAGACCTCCGGCAAAGAGCCACGTCGCACCGCCGGTTGGACGGCTGTTCCGGTCGCCGCAGAGATCATTCGGCGGACCGCTCCGCTTCTTGGAGTGTTTCCGGTCATTGAACCCTTGCCCGAAAGCGCGGTAACACTCGTTGCAAACGAATAATGGGGCGGCGGGAGCAAGAGGTGACGACGGCAGGCAACGCAAAACCTCTCTCCGATCTCGGGTTAACGGTTCCCGGCGCGGGCGAGACGCGCATCACTGGACTGACGGTCGATAGCCGTGAGGTAAAGCCCGGCTTTCTCTTCGCAGCGCTCCCCGGCACGCAGATGCATGGCGGCGAATTCATTCAATATGCGCTCCGCCAGCAGGCTGGTGCGATCCTGACGGACCGTAAGGGGGCAGAGATTGCGGCGGATGTCCTGCGCGGCAGCGACACACCGGTCGTCATCGTCGAAGACCCCCGTCAAACGCTCGCCTACGCCGCAGCACTATGGTTCGGTGCCCAGCCCGAAATCATGGTCGCGGTTACGGGCACGAACGGAAAAACCTCCGTTGCGGCCTTCACGCGTCAGCTTTGGACGTTAATGGGATCCGAGGCGGTGAACATTGGCACCACAGGTGTCGAAGGGGCCTATACCACACCGCTTGCGCATACCACGCCTGAGCCTGTGACACTGCACAAGGTGCTCGCCGATCTCGCGGCCCATGGCATTACCCATGCTGCGATGGAAGCGTCCTCCCACGGTCTGGCACAGCGCCGACTGGATGGGGTGCGGTTGATGGCGGCGGCTTTCACCAACCTCAGTCAGGATCACCTCGACTATCACGACACCTTTGATGACTACTTCGCGGCCAAGGCGGGTCTGTTCGATCGTGTTTTGCCCGAGGATGGCACGGCGGTTATCAATATTGATGCCGACTGGGGCGCGGCGATGGTTGATGTGTGTAAGGCGCGCGGTCAGGATCTTTTGACCGTGGGTCGCTCGCAAGGGGCAGCCCTTCGTATTCAGGCGCAGCGCTTCGATGCAACGGGCCAGGATCTGCGCTTTGAATGGAACGGTGAGCCGCGCACCGTGCGGCTTGATCTGATCGGCGGGTTTCAAGCCGAAAACGCGTTGGTTGCAGCGGGTCTTTGCATCGGCACGGGGTGCGACAGCGATGAGACCTTCGATGCGCTTTCAGGCCTGACAACCGTGCGCGGGCGCATGCAGCTTGCCGCAACGCGTGCCAATGGGGCGTCGATCTTTGTGGACTATGCGCACACACCGGATGCTGTGCGGACTGCACTGCGCGCGATGCGGCCGCACACGCTGGGGCGGTTGATCGCGGTCATTGGCGCGGGTGGTGACCGTGACCAAGGCAAGCGCGCGCTCATGGGGCAGGCGGCAGCGGAAGAAGCGGACGTGGTATTTGTCACTGACGACAACCCGCGCAGCGAAGATCCCGCCTTGATCCGTCGCATGGTGATGGAAGGCGCACCTGAAGCGATCGAAGTCGGCGACCGCGCCGAAGCAATCCTGCGCGCGGTTGACGCGTTACAACCCGGTGACACGCTCTTGATCGCGGGCAAAGGGCACGAAACCGGGCAGATCGTGGGCGATGACATCCTTCCTTTCGACGATGCCGAACAAGCCAGTGTTTCGGTCGCCGCACTTGATGGAACACTGCCTTGAGCCCGCTCTGGACGTCTCAAGACGCTGCCGCCGCAACTGGTGGCCGGGTAACTGTCCCTTGGACCGCAGATGGGGTCAGCATAGATACCCGTTCGATTGAAACAGGCGATCTCTTTGTCGCTCTGACAGCGGCACGGGACGGGCATGATTTCGTAGCCGACGCGTTGGCAAAAGGGGCGCGCGCCGCGCTTGTCTCTCGGGTACCGGAGGGCGTCGCGGAAGACGCCCCGCTTTTGATCGTCGAGGATGTGCAAACCGGGCTTGAGGCGCTCGGTCGGGCGGCTCGCGCCCGCACGCGGGCCAAGGTGATCGGGATCACTGGCTCGGTTGGCAAAACCTCGACCAAGAAAATGATGCACGACGCGTTGGCGGGCCAAGGCACGATCCACGCGGCTGAGAAAAGCTTTAACAATCATTGGGGTGTCCCTCTGACGCTGGCGCGGATGCCCGTCGATGTTGATTGGGCCGTGATTGAGATAGGAATGAGCGCCCCGGGTGAAATCGCGCCCTTGGCGAAAATGGCTCGCCCCGACGCCGCAATCATCACGACGATCGCACCTGCGCATCTTGAAGCGTTCGAGAATATCGACGGCATCGCGCATGAGAAGGCCGCGATCTTTGAAGGGCTCGCCCCGGGCGGCACTGCGATCGTGAATGTCGACGTCGCGCAGGCCGGTATCTTGCGCGATTGGGGCGCAAAATTTGCCAGTAGAACTCTGACGTTTGGAGAAGCGCCCGAGGCGGATTTCCGACTGCTCGGGGTCGAAAGCTCTGAGCGTGAGACCAAAGTCGCGGCTGACGCAAACGATCGGGCGCTTGCGTTCACAATCGGCACGTCGGGTCGCCACTTTGCCGCCAACGCGATGGCGGTGTTGGCGGCAGTTGACGCGTTGGGTGGCGACGTCACGCGCGCCGCGACGGCCTTGTCGACGTGGGAGCCACCCGGCGGGCGCGGGGTGCGCAAGACTGTTTCGCTGGGCCAAGGTGCCTCGTTTGATCTGATTGACGATGCGTTCAATGCCAATCCGGCCTCGCTTTCCGCGGCACTTGATACGTTTCTAGCCACTGAGCCGTTGGCTGGGGGCAAGCGCGTGCTGGTGCTTGGCGACATGTTGGAACTCGGACCCGACGAAATTGCGCTTCATGCTGCGATTGCGGATCATCCGGTGATCGCGGACGTGGCGACCGTCCACTGTGTGGGTCCGCGCATGAAGGCGCTTTGGAACGCGCTCACGCCCGAGAAACGCGGGCACTGGGCCGAAACCGCCGAGAAACTTGAGCCCGAGGCACCAACGCTTGTTGACGCGGGCGATGTGATCTTGGTCAAAGGGTCAAAGGGCAGTCGCGTCAGCTTGATCGCTGATGCACTTTCACAGATCGGCACCAAGCCGGCACAACACATTTCGGGAGGGCGATGAATGCTCTACTGGCTTACGGCATTTTCTGATGGCGGCGATTTCTTCAACCTCTTTCGCTACATCACCTTCCGCGCAGGCGGGGCGTTTTTTACCGCGCTGATCTTTGGATTTATCTTTGGGCAACCGCTCATCAATGTGCTGCGCCGGACCCAGGGCAAGGGCCAGCCGATCCGGGATGACGGGCCGGAAGGGCACCTGTCAAAGGCCGGAACGCCCACCATGGGCGGATTGCTGATTGTTGGCGCACTTCTGACCTCGACCCTCCTTTGGGCACGGCTTGATAATCCCTTCGTTTGGATGGTGCTGTTTGTCACCATTGGTTTTGCGGCCATCGGATTTGCCGATGACTACGCCAAGGTCTCCAAACAAAGCTCATCGGGTGTATCTGGGCGCGTGCGTCTGGCCATAGGGTTCGCGATTGCGGGGGCAGCAGCAGCGTGGGCGTCGATGTATCACGGGCCCGAGTTGCGCCATGCCCTGGCGTTTCCGATTTTCAAGGATTTGCTGCTCAATCTCGGGGTGTTCTTTGTGCCTTTCGCGATGATCGTGATCGTCGGGGCAGCGAATGCGGTCAACTTGACCGATGGGCTTGATGGGCTGGCGATCATGCCGGTGATGATCGCTGCCGGGACGCTGGGCGTGATTGCCTATGCGGTTGGGCGCACCGACTTTACCGAATATCTCGACGTTCACTATGTGGCGGGGACAGGCGAGTTGCTGATTTTCTCAGCGGGTCTCATCGGCGGGGGGCTCGGGTTTTTATGGTACAACGCCCCGCCTGCGGCCGTGTTCATGGGGGACACGGGCTCGCTCGCGTTGGGCGGCGCACTGGGGGCAATCGCGGTTGCCACCAAGCACGAGATCGTTTTGGCGATTGTCGGAGGTCTCTTTGTGGTCGAGGCGCTGAGCGTGATCATTCAGGTCGCCTATTACAAACGCACCGGAAAGCGTGTGTTCCTGATGGCCCCGATCCACCATCACTTCGAAAAGCAAGGTTGGGCCGAGCCACAGATCGTGATCCGGTTCTGGATCATCTCGCTCATTCTGGCGCTGATCGGTCTTGCCACGCTGAAGTTGCGCTGATGGCACCGGCGGGATCGAGGTATTTTAGGACCAATGAAGTCAGGAGCATGCGATGACACGGCGCGCTTTGGTGACAGGTGGCAATCGCGGGATCGGGTTTGAGATTGCGCGCGGGCTGCGCGATGCCGGGCTTGAGGTAGTCATCGGTGCGCGCGATGCGGGGGAGGGGCAAGCGGCGGCGGATGATCTCGGCGTCATGTCGGTTGTTCTGGACGTGACGAACCCTGACACGATCGCAGCCGCCGTCGAAGGTGTCACGGTCCTTGTCAACAATGCGGGCGTGCTTTGGGAGGGCGCGATCTTTGAGGATCCAGGCCGCTTTGAAGTGACGATGGGCGTCTCGGCAGAAGGTCCGTATCGCCTTATGCGCGCCGCGTTGCCGTTGATGGAGACCGAGCGCTATGGCCGCGTGGTCAACATATCCTCTGGCTGGGGGAGTTTTTCCGAAGGTCTCGGCGGTGGTGGTGCCTATGCCGTGGGCAAGGCCGCGATGAACGCGCTGACAGTGATTGCCGACCGCGACACGCCGTCCTTTGTCAAAGTTAATGCGATGTGCCCGGGTTGGGTGCGCACGCGCATGGGCGGTCCCAGCGCCACGCGCGCGCCCGAGGACGCTGCCGATACCGCGATTTGGCTTGCGACCTTGCCTGAGACCGGCCCATCGGGGCGGTTCTTCCGCGACCGCAAGGAGATCGCGTGGTGATCGAAGTTCAGGGCGTCACAGGCAAGAAAGTTGCCGTTCTGGGCTTGGGGCGCAGCGGGTTGACGGCAGCCCGCGCCTTGGCCGCGGGAGGCGCCGAGGTGGTCGCTTGGGACGATGGCGCCGCCGGGCGTGCGGCGGCAGAGGCCGAAGGCATCACGGTGACCGATCTGGGGCGTGACGGTGTCTGGGACGATATTGCGTCCCTGATCGTGTCGCCGGGCATCCCGCATCTTTATCCCGAACCGCATCCCATCATCGCCGCAGCCATGGACGCGGGCGTGCCCGTTGACAATGACATCGGCCTCTTCTTCCGCTCGCTTGCAACGCGCGACTGGGACCGCTTCGATACCGCGCCGCGCGTGATTGCCGTGACCGGCTCAAACGGGAAATCGACGACGTCGGCTCTGATCCACCACATTCTGAGCTTCGCGGGCCATGAGGCGCAACTGGCCGGCAATATCGGACGCGGCGTTCTGGATATCGACCCGCCGGGCGATGGCGGCGTCGTGGTGTTGGAACTCAGCTCGTATCAGACCGAACTCGCGCGCGCGCTGACACCGGACATTGCCGTTTTCACCAATCTCACCCCCGATCACCTCGACCGCCATGGGGGTATGGGGGGCTATTTCGCGGCCAAAGCCCGGCTCTTTGCGCTGGGTGGACCTGACCGCGCCGTCATTGGCGTGGATGAAGCCGAGGGGCGCATGCTTGCCAATCAGATGGCCGAGGGGGCGGGCGACGACCGTGTCATTCGCGTCTCCTCCGGGCGCAAGCTCAGCGGCGCTGGTTGGTCCGTCTTCGCCCGCAAAGGGTTCCTCTCTGAGACGCGGAAGGGGCGGCAAGTGGCCTCAATCGACTTGCGCGGGATCGCGGGATTGCCGGGGGCGCATAACCACCAAAACGCTTGCGCGGCCTATGCTGCGGTGCGTGCACTGGGACTGGCGCCAAAGCTCATCGAGAAAGCACTGGCAAGCTTTGAAGGCCTTCCCCACCGGTCTCAGGTCGTGGCGACCCATAATGGCGTCAGTTTCGTCAATGACAGCAAAGCCACGAATGTTGACAGCGCGGCGCATGCGCTCGCGGCGTTTGACAACGTGCGCTGGATCGTCGGCGGGCAAGTAAAAGAGGGCGGCCTCGATGCGCTGACCCCGCATCTGGGTCGGGTGGCAAAGGCGTACGTCATCGGACGTCAGGCGGCCGAGATTGCGCTGATGCTACCGGGTGTCGAGACCGAGGTATGCACCGATATGGCACAAGCTGTCGCACGGGCGGTGGAAGAGTCGGAGAAGGGCGATACCGTTCTGCTTGCGCCTGCGGCGGCAAGCTTTGATCAGTACGACAACTTCGAAAAACGCGGCGAAGATTTCATGGCACAGGTCAAGCGGATTACGGGTTAGGGTTCGTGCGAGGCTCTGCCTCGCGCTCCGGGATATTTCGTGATCAATGGAGGTGTCCGAATTGAAATCTTGCGTGGATTTCTTTGTTTTCTGAATACTCCGGGGGTGCGGGGGCAGCGCCCCCGCCGCCTTTCATCAAATGGACAACGCAGCTTGCGTGTCTTTCAGAATCTGGGTCGACCGCAGCAACGCCGCATGTTCGCCTGCGTTAAGATCAGGCATTAAGTCGGCAGTGATCCCGTCTCTTCCAACAACCCGCGGCACGGACAGGGCAACGTCGCGCACGCCTTCGATGTCGGGCGTGACCATCGAAACCGACAGCACCGCCTGTTCGTTGCCGCCAATGGCACGCACGATGCGCTCAATACCGGCGCCAATCCCGTACCACGTCGCGCCTTTGCCTTCGATGATCGTATAGGCGGCGTTGCGCACACCAGCGTCGATCTGAGCCGTCACGTCGTCCGTGATCGGCGCGCCAATTTGCGCGGCGAAGGCGCGGATCGAGACGTTGCCGGCCCGCGCGGTGGACCAGGCCAGAACTTCGCTATCGCCATGTTCGCCCAGCACATAGGCATGGACCGATCCCGCCGCGATGCCCAGATGCGCGCCAAGCAGATGCCTGAACCGCGCCGTATCAAGGATCGTGCCCGATCCAATGACGCGCGACGGTGGCAAACCGGAAAGCCGTGCCGCCACCCACGTCATGACGTCCACCGGGTTCGTCGCGATGATCAGGATGGCGTCCGGTGCAACCGCCGATATCCGCCCGACGATCTCTCGAAACACCGCAACATTGCGCTCTAGCAGGGCCAGTCGTGTCTCGCCCGGTTTTTGGCTGACACCAGCCGCCAGAACGACCACNTCTGCACCGGCGAGCGCCTGATCATCGCCCGCTGACACCACTGTGGCTGAGGCGAACAGAGTCGTATGCGCAACGTCTTGTGCCTGTGCCACGGCCAGCGCGTGGCTCTGATCGACGAATACAACCGCATCCGCTGTGCCACGTAGCGCCAGCGCATACCCCGCCGCGCTGCCAACCATGCCAGCGCCAACGATCCCGACTTTCATGTCGTTTACCCTTTTGAGCGTGCCTCGCGGGCCAAAACCCGCAGACGCGAGTAAAGTTCATCCCGGTCCAGATAGCACCCCTGCAATCGTCGCACCCCACCTTGAGGATTGAAGGAATCGCGCCCGTGCAGAACGCGACGGTTGTCAAAGATCACCAAATCCCCCGTGGCAAAGGGATACCGACACACAAAGGCCGGGTCAGAGGCAAACCCCATCAGCTTGCGCAGCGCCGCATAGGCGCGAGGCACGTCCGCCGCATCCATGTCCGGTTCGGCCCGCAGGAACGACGTGTTGCGCATCTCCGCAAAGACACCATCCGCATCAAGATCAATGATCGGCCCGCTCCAGCGATAATCGCTCGTGCGGTGTCGGTTCGATGTCACCCAATTCAGGGTCGTCAGTGCCTCGTAAGCGTCCGGGTCCGTGTCACGCATATGCTCGGACAAGCGCATTCCGTCCACCATCGTGCTCCAACCGTCTGAGCAAGTGTTCTCGCGGCAATGAAGAAGCTGAAGGCCCGGTTGTACTTCCCGAGATCCCAAATCGGTATGCGGCGGCAGCGCGACTGACCGATAGGCGTTGCTATCGGGATCGGGTTTTGATTCCACCGAGAACAAGAAGCCGAAATTGGAGGACCGTACCGTCCCGATACGTTCGGCGACGCGCTGCACCGTGCCGTCGATGTCCGGCAAGCCGCGCAGGCGCGCCAGACCATATTTTTCTGTCGCGATCAGCCATTCCGTCAAGGCATCATCGTTTTCCAAAACTGCCGGGCCGTCAAAGCTGACCGGTTCGGGCATCGACGCCGCATCCCAGCTTTCGCGGGCGGGCAGGGCGGCGCCGGGCCGCCAAAGCCCCGTCGCAATCGCGTGGAGCCACCCGGGGTGATGGCGTGAGGCGTGCCCATCCGGACCCCATGTGACCACCAATGCGCCATTCCCGTCGATCTCTACCCCACCAACGGTCAAATCATCGGGCAGGCTTTCGATCAGGAACTCGCTTTCCCGCGTGATTGGATTGATAACGCCATCCGCCACTTCGTTTTCACGCAAGTAGTAGCGATTGAAGTGATGCGAAGCACCGTCAGCAAAGGTGACGGTGATGCCTTCGACTTCGGGTGTAGCGGTGGTGATGCCCGGACCCGCCGGATGCTCGGCAAAGTCGGGCGACAGGGGAAGGGGACCAAGATCTTTCATGGGCTCAGCCTGTGGTCGCGCGGCAGAGTTGACGCGCCTGTTCGCGGCGCGCGTGTGTCGTAATCAGACCGTCACGAAAGCGCTTTGATTACCTCTCGACCCACTCGTGCAGTGTGCTTCTCATCCTCGTTGCTCAATCGCTTTCCAATCACGAAGACGTCCTCGCGCAACGTGTCGCTCCGCTGCGCGGTCGATCGCAGTGCCATGCTTGCGGCTTTCCAGACGTGATCTCGGGGGTCAAATGCGCAGCTTTCAATCACCGGAAGACGCGCCTGAAAAACGTCATCCGCGCTCTTCTTGTTGTGCCCTGCAAGGCCCCAAACCAGCGCACAGCCCGCGCGACGGACATATTCTGCCCTGGCCGAGTTATTTTCGTGCTCAATTTTCAAGTCCTATTTTCACTAGTGCAAAAATTATCGTTGTCGCACTAGACAAAGCGCCAAGAAAAAAGATGAACGATAGAATAGCATTCATGTTTTCCGCGTAGTATTTTAGCCCAAGATTTTTTGCGACACGCTTAGCACTATCGCAGAAAGGAGGTGCCTTTATTGACGGACCTGGGCCAATAAGGCGACTTGCCCAAACAGAAAAACAGAAAAATATTAAAGAGATAATTAACTCCATGAATAATGACATTTATTTCTCTCGCTCGACCTTAATCAATTAGTATTGCCTCAAACAGGCAGGATCCTCATTAGTCCTAATTTGATCTAACGCTGTTGCCATGATTGGCGGTGCCATGCCATTGGTTAGGATCAACGACCTCTTTGCTAACACGAGTACGATCATCGACGCACCATTGATCCACCTTGGTCCACGCCAGAACCGAGCGGTCGAACAGGCGAAAGCAAACCGTGTCGCAAATCGCCCAATTGTCGAAGTCCGAGGCCCACGCGTCCATCTCGGCTCCGGTCAGGGCTTTGGCGTCTCCGACAAAGGCGGCAAGCGATCTCGCTTCGTAATTTCCAGTCTCCCAAAGGGCGATTGCGAGGTCGTGATCGGTGCCGAACTTTTTTCCCAAGGCGATGATATCGCGCGTCGCAACGCCCATCGCGTCGTCATCCGGAATGCCATAGCGGGCAAGTCTGCCACGCTCATCCTCTGATGAGCTCGCGCGCAGTGCATCCAAGGCTTTTTCAGGCCGATGTGACATCCCACAGGATCCTTGGGCTAAAGTGAACGTTTTCCTAGCACAACGGCGCGTGATTCGTTATCGTGGTGCACAGACCCGGCAAACGGGCACGAGCAGGTATTTGAGCAGGCGGTTTTCATGACCGAAATGGTGTACGGCGCGTCTCCGCGTCCGGCAGGCGAGCCGATTCTTCCCCGGTGGTGGCGCACGGTCGACAAAGTCTCGATCGTTTGCGTCCTGATGCTGTTTGGGATCGGGCTTCTGTTGGGGCTTGCAGCCTCCGTTCCTCTGGCCGAGCGAAATGGCTTTGCGCCGT
>JABSSC010000139.1 GCA_013214635.1 Paracoccaceae bacterium
TGCCGCTTCCACCCGAGACAAAGTCACGGCCTGCACCCCCATTGACGACATCGTCGCCAAAGCCACCCAGCACAATGTCGCGACCATTGTCGCCCGACAATGTGTCGTCGCCGAAACCACCGTTGATAAAGTCACGTCCGTCGCCGCCGCGCGCGACATCATCGCCCCAAAGGGTCAGGATCGTGTCAGCACCACCGTTGCCGTCGACATAGTCGTTCTTAAAGCCGGTGATTGTGAATTCGCCCTTGTCCGAGCCAAGAACCAAATCACCGCCGGACAGGACGTTGGACACGCTGAACGGCAGCAGGACCTTGTCGATGACGTGGATGATACCATTGCTCAGCTCAATACCGCTTTCCGGTGTGCCGACATTTGCAAGAACGACCTTTGGATCGTCGATGCCTGCGTCATTGTCGACCAGACCAACCGTCGGGCCGCCATCGGCAACTGTGAACGTCTGACCCTGGAGTGTTTCAATGGTTCCAGCTTCCGTAACGGCAGCCGCATCCTTGGCCCCTGCGGACACGTGATACAGCAAAACCTCGGTCAACAGCGGAACGGGGTCCCCGCCGCCAAGCGCGGTCAGCGTTTCAGCGATTACGCCAAACGCTTCGCCCTCGTCGGTACCCTCATATCCGAGGTTCTGCGCCAACTCGACAAATGCGGCGTCGGTTGGTGCAAAGACGGTCAAGTCTCCGTGCGAGACCGCGTCTACAAGACCGGTAATCGTCAGTGCCTGGATCAAGAGATCAAAGTCACCGGAATTGTCGTCAAACTGACCTGCGGTTTCTCCACCGCTGAGTGCGATTGCACCCGTCGCAATATTCAGTACGCCTTCTTCAGCTTCAGCCATGTCTCAGCCCTCCTTCGAAACACGTGGCAGGACCCGGGATCATTCCCGGATTGAATGGCTTACGTGGCCAAGTCGGTTTTGGATGGGCCCAAAAGTCGGAAAGACGGGCTTGACCCGTCGCCGCACCAAACTACCGGCGCGGATTTTGGTTAACTCTCACGCGTTTGTGATCTGAAAACCTAAACAAGCACCGCCTGAGGGGTCTGCGCGCCGACCTCGAATACCTTGCGATACTGCTCGATCAAGTCCGCCGGTCCCGTTGCCTTGCGCGGATTATCGGAAAGCTTGACCGTAGGTTTCCCGTCGGCGCCCACTGCTTTGCAGACCAGTGAGAAGGGCGCGAGCGCATCGTTCTGCACCAACCCACGGAAGTCGTTGGTCAGCAGCGTTCCCCACCCAAATGAGACGCGCACGCGGTCGGAAAACTGTGCGTGCAATGCTTCAATCTTGTCGACGTCGAGACCGTCGGAAAAAATGATGAGCTTGTCTTGCGGGTTTTCGCCACACGATTTCCACCAGTTAATTGCGATCTCGGCCCCTTCTGCCGGGTCGCCGCTATCGATCCGAATCCCGGTCCACCCCGCCAACCAATCCGGCGCGTTGTCGAGAAAGCCCTGCGTACCATAAGTGTCAGGCAGGATGATGCGCAGATTGCCGTCATGTTCTTCCTGCCAGTCAGCAAGAACCTCATACGGCGCGCGGCGAAGCGCCTGATCATCTTCCGCCAAGGCCGCATAGACCATGGGCAGTTCGTGGGCGTTTGTGCCAATCGCCTCAACCTCACGCCGCATGGCAATCAGACAGTTTGACGTGCCGATTAAACTGTCCCCGAGGCCTTCGATCATCGCCTGCACGCACCAATCCTGCCAAAGGAACGAGTGCCGTCGACGGGTTCCGAAATCCGCGATCCGAAGATCTTCAATTGACCTAAGGCGCTCGATCTTCTCCCAAAGCTTGGTCATCGCGCGCGCATACAGAACCTGAAGTTCGAACCGGCCCATCTTTTCAAGCACGGCGCGGCTGCGAAGTTCCATAAGAACTGAAAGGGCAGGAATTTCCCAAAGCATTACCTCGGGCCAAGCCCCTTCAAAGGTCAGCTCATACTGCCCATCCCGTTTTTCCAGATGATAGGGCGGCAATCTGAGGTTTTCGAACCATTCCATGAAATCCGGACGAAACATCTGTCGCTTTCCGTAGAACGTGTTCCCACGCAGCCATGTGCTTTCACCGCGGCTAAGCGACAACGCCCGAATATGGTCAAGCTGTTCACGCAGCTCGCCTTCATCAATCAGTTCAGCCAGTTTGATATCCTTCGACCGGTTAATCAGGCTGAAGGTAACTGTTGTGTCGGGCCGATTCCGAAACACCGACTGGCACATCAAAAGCTTGTAGAAATCCGTGTCGATCAACGAACGGACGATCGGATCGATCTTCCATTTGTGATTGTAGACGCGTGTTGCGATATCGACCATGAGCCTATCCGTCGGTTTTGCCGGTGACAGTCTTGCCCGGGACGGTTCGGCGCATCAAGGAATTAGCGGTGTTTGGCGATGCGTTTGCGTTCATCGTCGAGCGTCCTTGGCCGATGTCGCGCGGTCGCAAGCGTCTCTTCCAGATCATTCCCAGCCAACGCTCCCGCCGCAATCTGTGCCAACGAAAAGGTTGATACCTTAGCGGATCCCTTGAGAGCAGCGCGCGACAGCGCCTGTACCAACAAATAATCAACGTGGGGACCCAGCACCCCAGGCCCTTCTTCAGTCGAACCACCTACCGCAGCTTCGCAGGCGCCGGCATCCGTTGAGACGTAAGATCGACAGATTACAGGTCGCGCGGCATAGGTTCGGCACGTCCGGGTTTCAGGATCCAGCGCCGGACAGGCCCGAGGATGCCAGTCGCGACCATCAGGGTCACCAGCAATCGGGTATAGGGCGGTATGGAGGACGCGCGCCTCAGCGGATGTGATGACGGCGCCATCCTCTCCGGCCAGAATACAGCAGAACGCACATCCGCTTTTGCAATCCAGATCGTTGGTTGGCTCGGTGGCATCCAAAGCGACGCGCGCCGCGGTCAGGGCTGGCACGCCTGACGACATCTCGCCCGCGATTTGCCGCGCTGATCGGCCCTGACCGATAGCGGCATCGACATATGCCACCAGAATCCTGCGCGCACGCTCAACCAAATCTGGTGGGCTGCCTGCAACGCGAGCTGACAGGATGCTCTTGCGCAAGGCATCCGTGCCGTTGAGCGGATCGGCGCGGCTCATGCCAATGTGACGCCGGCCTCGGTCATTCCGCTGCGGGCCGCTGCAAGAGAGCCTTGGAGGTCGATTGCACGGGACAGGCTTTCGATCACGGTGACTTTGAAGCCAAGTTTCGCCGCATCCACGGCAGAGTAATTGACACAAAAATCGGTGGCCAAACCGCACAGCAAGAGAGTGTCGACACCACGTGTCCGCAGATACCCTTCGAGCCCGGTTGGCGTTGTATGATCGTTCTCAAAGAAACCAGAATAGCTGTCGATTGACGCCCGAAACCCTTTTCTGATCACCATATCAGCGCGATCAACGTTCAAGCGGGGATGAAACTCAGCCCCATCTGTTCCAATCACACAGTGATCTGGCCAAAGAACCTGAGGTCCGTATGGCATGTCGATCACATCGTACGGTGCTTTACCGGCATGCGATGACGCAAAAGACGAGTGGCCCTTGGGGTGCCAGTCCTGCGTAAACACACGGACCTGATATTCGTCCAAAAGGGCATTGATTGGCGCTACGATCTCATCCCCGCCGGGTACAGCCAAAGCACCACCGGGGCAAAAATCATTCTGAAGGTCGATGACGACGAGTGCTTCGTTGGACGGTCGCATGAGAAACTCCTTTGTGACACGGCGTAAGTTGCGTCGCGTTGAACGTCAACTCCACTTGCAGAGGCTTGGGCGAACAGGATAGATGCGCAGCCATGTTCGTTGTCGCCGCCCTTTATAAGTTCACGCCGTTTGACGCGCCCGAGGATCTCAAAGGTCCGCTGGCCGCTGTTGGGTGCAACGCAGGTGTTAAGGGGACGCTTCTTTTGGCACCAGAAGGATTGAACGGCACCATTGCCGGCACGCGCGAAGGCATCGACCGCGTGCTTGACCACATCCGGGCGCTTCCGGGTTGTGCCGATATCGAATGCAAAGAAAGCACTGCCGAAGACATGCCCTTTCAGAAGCTGAAAGTGCGGTTGAAGCGCGAAATCGTGACGATGAAGCAGCCACAGGTCGACCCGACCGCCGCCGTCGGCGCTTATGTCGACCCGGAAGATTGGAACGCGCTGATCTCGGCCCCGGATGTGGCCGTGATCGATACGCGGAACGATTACGAAGTGGCGATTGGCACATTTGACGGTGCGGTTGATCCCGAAACAAAGAGCTTTGGTGAGTTTCCTGAGTGGTGGGAGGCCAACAAGGACCGCTTTGAGGGAAAGCGCATCGCGATGTTTTGCACCGGCGGGATACGGTGCGAAAAATCCACCAACTATCTGCTTGGGCAAGGGGTTGAGGACGTGTTCCACCTTAAGGGTGGGATACTGAAATACCTTGAAGAGGTTCCGGAAGACGAAAGCATGTGGTCCGGGCAGTGCTTTGTCTTTGACAAGCGTGTGTCGGTTGGACACGGGCTGATCGAGGGGGATCTGGATCTGTGCTATGGGTGCCGTCGCCCGATAAGTCAGGCCGACAAGCTAGATCATCGGTTTGAAGCGGGTGTCAGTTGCCCGGCGTGTTTCGACGAGACAACTGCTGAAGACAAAGCGCGCTTTCGCGAACGCCAAAGACAGATCGCGCAAGGCGCCTAGCGGATATTCGGCCGATGCTGGCGACGGTTCCAATCCAAATGTTGGACCATTCTTTTCTGACGGTGTTCTTCGAGAAGTTCCTGCGTGAGGGGAACCCAACGGCTCACGTGATGCACGATTTGGGCACAGCAAATGATATTCAGAGCAACGGCAGACATTGCGCGGATCCTGTTTCTTCTTGGTCCCGAAACGCCGGGCGGACGCCGGGACGTGGCAGTCGAATGGCCGATATTGTGGCCAATTGCGGAACAAATTACGGTAGTTTCACCCAGTACTGTCACAATTGAACCTGAAATTATGGCAGCAGTTGGGCACAATCTCTAATTTCGCAAACAATTTTGCGAATTGTGGATCATTGGACTTTCCCCGCCAAAGCGACGTGAGACAGAAATCAGAAGTCGAGGTTCTCGACGCTTAGAGCGTTGGTCTGGATAAATTCCCGTCTTGGCTCGACCACATCGCCCATGAGCTTGGTAAAGATGTCGTCCGCTTCGGCGAGATCCTCAATACGCACTTGCAACAGCGTGCGCGCCTCAGGGTCGAGCGTTGTTTCCCAAAGCTGATCCGGGTTCATTTCACCCAGACCTTTGTAGCGCTGCAGCGTTAGTCCCCGCTCGCCTTCTTCAAGAATTGCGTCCAAAAGACCGAGCGGTCCAAAAATCTCAGTCGTCCGATCCCGCCGGGTAAGCTGCGCCCGACCGGCGTATATTTCTTGGAGGGCGTCTGTGAAGCTTCCAAGACGGCGCGCCTCGCCGGAGCGAAGTGCGGGGCCATCAATCGTGCGAACCTCTTCGACGCCGCGCACCGCGCGCGTCAAACGAATGCCTTTGTCTTGCGTCGGGCGGCCCTGCCAGCCACGTTCGTATTCGACCGCGACCTTATCAAGCCGCGTCGCAACCGCGTCGGCGACACCTTGAAGATCCGCATCAACCTGACCTGGCACAAAAGCACCGGCAATGGCGGCCTGTTCAAGGATGCTGGGTGGATAATGCGTGGGAAACGCCTGTACCACACGACGAACCTGCCGTGCCTCGTCCACGACGCGGGCAAGATCCTGACCGACAATCTCTTCGCCGTTGTCGAGGTTCAGTGCGGCACCTTCGACACCTTGTTCCACCAGATAGTCATCCAACGCCGCCTGATCTTTGAGATAAACCTCAGACCGCCCACGCGCCACTTTGAAGAGAGGCGGTTGCGCGATGTAGAGGTGGCCGTTTTCGATCAGTTCCGGCATTTGCCGGAAGAAGAACGTCAGCAGCAGCGTGCGGATGTGCGCGCCGTCCACGTCCGCGTCGGTCATGATGATGATCTTGTGATAGCGCAGCTTAGTGATGTCGAACTCATCCCGGCCGATACCGGTGCCCAGCGCGGTAATCAGCGTGCCGATTTCCTGGCTTGAAAGCATCCGATCAAAGCGCGCCCGCTCGACATTCAGAATCTTACCGCGCAAAGGCAGAACGGCCTGATTGGCTCTGGCACGGCCCTGTTTGGCCGATCCGCCCGCACTGTCGCCCTCAACAAGGAACAATTCGCGACGCTCGGGATCTTTTTCCTGGCAATCAGCAAGCTTTCCCGGAAGCGATGCAACATCCAACGCCGATTTCTTTCGCGTCATTTCGCGCGCTTTGCGTGCCGCTTCACGCGCTAACGCCGCTTCAATGATTTTTGACACGATCATCTTGGCCGGGCCGGGGTTCTCTTCAAACCACTCCCCCAGTTTTTCGTTCATTAGTCCTTCGACCGCCGGGCGCACCTCGGATGACACAAGCTTGTCTTTGGTTTGGGACGAGAATTTGGGGTCGGGAACCTTTACCGACAGGACGCAGGTCAGCCCCTCGCGCGCATCGTCGCCGGTAAAGTTGACCTTCTCTTTGCGCGCCACACCAGATTGCCCTGCATAAAGGTTCAGTGTCCGCGTCAGCGCCCCGCGAAATCCGGCAAGGTGCGTACCCCCGTCGCGCTGCGGAATATTGTTGGTAAATGGCAGCACCATTTCGTTGTAGCTGTCGTTCCACCACATCGCGACTTCGACCGTAATTCCATCGCGTTCGCCCGAGATGAAAACCGGTTCGTCAATCAACGGTGTTTTGTTGCGGTCGAGGTATTTGACGAACTCTCTGACGCCGCCCTCGTAGTAAAGCTCGGTCTCAATAGGTTCGGCAGGCCGCTCGTCACGCAAAACAATGCGGACGCCCGAATTCAAGAATGCGAGCTCTCGCAGCCGCGCCTCAAGCGTTTTGTACGAATAGTCGAGGTTCGAGAACGTGTTGGTCGAGGCGAGAAACCGCACTTCGGTTCCGCGTTTTCCCTCTGCCGGGCCAACCACCTTGAGGTGTTCGACGGTCTCGCCACCCTCAAAGCGCGCATAATGTTCTTTGTCGTCACGCCAGATACGCAACTCAAGCCAATCCGAAAGCGCGTTTACAACCGAAACGCCAACCCCGTGCAGACCGCCCGACACTTTGTAAGAGTTTTGGTCAAACTTCCCGCCCGCATGCAACTGGGTCATGATGACTTCGGCCGCGGACACACCTTCTTCAGGGTGCATGTCGACTGGAATACCGCGGCCGTTGTCGGAAACCGAAACCGAATTATCCGCATGCAATGTGACTGTCACAACGTCCGCATGACCCGCCAAAGCCTCGTCAATCCCGTTGTCGACAACCTCGTAAACCATGTGGTGAAGACCCGAGCCGTCATCGGTATCCCCGATATACATGCCGGGCCGCTTTCTTACCGCCTCTAAGCCTTTGAGAACTTTAATAGAATCGGCGCCGTATTCAGCGGCCTGGGTGGCATTGTCTGCCATGCAGTTTTTCCTTGGTGCTTTTGAGGAATTTATAGTGTTTTTTGAGGGATTTGTCACGCCCAAGACACAATATTTGGTGCCTAATGCTGGTTGTTCAATCCAGCTTCTGACACGATCGAAAGACCGGCGTCATCGGTGACTTGAAGATAGTCCGCGCGCGCGCCCAAGGCATCGAACAATTCTCTCCCGGTGCCCGTCAGCCACGCCTGCGCCCCGAGCGCGTCAAGCTCGTCATAGAGCGCTGCCTGGCGTTCCTGGTCGAGGTGCGCCGCAACCTCATCAAGCAGGACGACCGGCGCCGCGCCGGTGGCCATGGCCAATGCGCGGACATTTGCGAGCACCAGAGAGATCAGAAGTGCCTTCTGCTCACCTGTTGAGGTCTCTCGGGCAGGAATGGACTTTGCCGCATAGATCGCGCTCAGGTCGCATCTGTGCGGGCCGACAAGTGTCCGCCCCGCCGACATGTCGCGATTACGCCCCTCACTGAGCGCATCCAAAAGCGCTTCCTCGGTTCTTGGAAAGTCCTCATCAGCGTCCGGACCAATCAGTGCAAGCGCCGCCTTGGGGAATATGTCCAGGCCATCACGTTGCGCCGCGGTAACAGCTGCGATTGCCGCCTCTCGACGAAGAAGGATCGCGGCCCCGGTCGCCGCCATTTGCGCCTCGACTGCGCGATACCAATGCGCATCCGTGACCTGATCCTTCAAAAGCCTGTTCCGCTCTCGCATCGCCTTTTCGTACCGCAACGCATCATCTGCGTGTGCCGGATCAAAGCTGAGCGTCATACGATCAAGAAAACGCCTCCGTCCCTCTGCCGCCTCGGTCCACAGGCGATCCATCGCGGGCACGAGCCACAATATGCGAAGAAGGTTGCCTAGCCGGTTTTGAGGCACCGCTTTGCCGTCAAGGTGGACATGTCGGCCAGAACCGGCTTCCGCCCATGTTTCAAGCTCGTGCTGCGTGTCGCCAACGCGCAGACGCGCGGCGACTTTCCATCCGGGCGCTGCATCTTCGCGCCGCCGAATGTCTTCCGGCACCGCACGCCGCAAACCGCGACCGGGAGACAGGTAGGAGATTGCTTCGAGAATGTTGGTCTTGCCTGCGCCGTTAGGGCCGTAGAGCGCCACCAGCCGCGCCTTTGGTTCGATCCGCGTAACCTTGTGAGATCGGAAATGCGACAGAAACAGAGCCTCTATCGCGCATGTCCCGGAAACGGGTTCAGGCAAGTTTGCCGTCACACCCGCATCGGCATGACGACATAAACGGCGGATTGATCATTGCCTTCGCGCATCAGTGTCGGATCACCGGACGAGTCGAACATGAACACGGCATTTTCACGATCT
>JABSSC010000140.1 GCA_013214635.1 Paracoccaceae bacterium
ATGACGGTTCGATCGATCCGGTTGGCGCGTGTGTCGGTATG
Source organism: Paracoccaceae bacterium (assembly GCA_013214635.1). GTDB lineage: Bacteria > Pseudomonadota > Alphaproteobacteria > Rhodobacterales > Rhodobacteraceae > JABSSC01. Next base: position 42 of record JABSSC010000140.1, read on the forward strand.
CGCGGCAGCCGTGTTCAGGCCGTCGTCAATGAGCTTCAGGGCGAGAAGATCGACATCATTCCATGGAATGAAGACGCGCCGACGTTCCTCGTGAACGCGCTTCAGCCAGCGGAAGTGTCCAAAGTCGTTCTGGATGAAGAGGCTGAACGGATAGAAGTTGTCGTCCCTGACGATCAGCTTTCGCTGGCCATCGGGCGGCGTGGTCAGAATGTGCGTCTGGCAAGCCAGCTGACCAACCTCGACATCGACATCATGACGGAAGAAGAGGAAAGCGCGCGCCGGCAGGCCGAATTCGAAGAGCGTACGAAGCTCTTTGTGGAAACGCTCGATCTGGACGAGTTTTTTGCACAGCTTCTGGTGTCCGAGGGTTTCACGTCTTTGGAAGAAGTCGCCTATGTCGAAGTTGACGAACTTCTGGTGATCGACGGTGTGGACGAAGGCACAGCGGCCGAGCTTCAGGCGCGGGCGCGCGACTTCATCGACGAGCAAAACCGCAAAGCTCTGGAGCGTGCCCAGGAACTGGGTGTCGAACAGAGCCTTATTGAATTTGACGGCCTGACACCCCAAATGCTGGAAGCGCTGGGCGAAGACGGTGTGAAATCGCTGGATGACTTCGCGACCTGCGCTGACTGGGAACTCGCCGGGGGCTGGACAACAGTTGATGGCGAACGCGTCAAAGACGACGGCATTCTTGAAAAGTTCGATGTGTCGCTGGAAGAGGCACAGAACATGGTCATGACCGCACGCATCCAACTTGGTTGGGTTGATCCCGATGAGTTGGTGACAGAAGAAGAAGAAGAAGCCGGCGCCACCGATGAGGAGGCCGAGGCCTGATCTCAGGCCTCGTCTTGGGTCATGGCGCGCGGCGGCCGGGACAAAGACAGGGCATCGCCTGAACGGCGGTGCGTAGTCACGGGGCAAACCGCCCCGCGCAGCGACCTTGTTCGGTTTGTTGTCGGGCCAGAAGATAGTGTGGTCCCCGACGTTCTGGAAAAACTCCCTGGGCGCGGGTTCTGGGTGAGCTCGGAAAAGTCCGCGCTGAAGCAGTCCCTGGATGGAAAAGCGTTCTCACGCGCCGCCCGCCAAAAGGTCGATGTGCCAACGACGCTTGTCGAGGATGTCGAACGGCAGCTTTTAACAGGCCTAACGGGGCGATTGTCTGTTGCGCGAAAGGCCGGAATGGCGGTCGCAGGGTTTGAGAAGGTGAAAGATTGGCTGGCCAAGGAAGATGTGGAGATTCTTTTCCAGGCCACTGACGGGTCCGAACGCGGCAAATCCAAACTGCGCGCACCGCGCGGAAATGGTAGATTCTTTGAGGTTTTGACGGCCTCAGAATTGGGTTTGTCCTTCGGGCGGGAAAATGTGATACATGCGGCGCTTGCCGCAAGCGGTCTTGTCGAAGGAATTCGACGGGATGCTGTGCGGCTTGCAGGCGTTCGCGAAAGTGACGGCGGAAAGTCCGCTGGAAAGGTGAAATAGGCCATATGAGCGACAATGACGGCAAAAAGACACTTGGTCTGCGGGGCGGCCCGCGTTCTGGGCAAGTAAAGCAAAGCTTCAGCCACGGACGGACCAAGAACGTCGTGGTCGAAACCAAACGCAAACGCGTTGTGGTCCCTAAACCTGCGAGCGGAAACGCTGGATCAGGTGGCGGGGGCGGCGCGGCCTCAGGTTCGTCCAAGCGTCCCGCTGGTATCTCGGACGCGGAAATGGAACGCCGGATGAAGGCCTTGGCCGCGGCCAAGGCGCGTGAAGGCGAAGAAGCCGAACGGCGGGCAGCCGAAGAAAAAGCACGTGCCGAAGAACGCGAGCGTCGCCGGGCCGAGGTGGAAGCCAAGGAACGTGAAGAGCGCGAGCGCGAAGAAAAGGCGCGCGCCAAAGCGGAAGAAGAAGAGCGCAAACGCCAGGAAGCTGAAGCCGCCAAAGCGCGTGCCGCAGCTGAAAAGGCAGCGCCGCCGGCGCCACAGGCGGCAGATGACGCACGCAGTGCGCCCGCCAATCGGCCTGCGCCCCGCAAAACTGAGCGCGAGCGCGATGATCGTCGCGACAACAAACAGAACCGTGGCCGTGACGACGGGCGCCGGTCCGGCAAGCTGACGCTGAATCAGGCCCTGTCGGGTGGTGAAGGTGGACGGCAGCGTTCGCTCGCTGCCATGAAGCGCAAGCAAGAACGTGCGCGGCAGAAGGCCATGGGTGGGTCGGTCGAGCGCGAAAAGGTTATGCGCGAAGTACAGCTTCCCGAGGCCATTATGGTGTCGGAACTGGCCAACCGGATGTCTGAGAAGGTCGCGGACGTCGTAAAGTCGCTCATGACCAACGGGATCATGGCCACGCAGACCCAGACGATTGACGCCGACACTGCCGAACTCATCATCGAAGAGTTCGGGCACAAAGTCGTGCGTGTTTCGGATGCGGACGTGGAAGATGTCATCGACACGGTCGAGGACAAAGATGAAGATCTTGAGCCTCGTCCTCCGGTCATCACGGTCATGGGACACGTCGACCACGGTAAGACGTCGCTTCTGGATGCGATTCGAAATGCGCGCGTCGTCGCGGGCGAAGCCGGCGGCATCACGCAGCATATCGGCGCGTATCAGGTTAATGTGCCCGATCATGGAAAGCTGACATTCCTCGACACACCGGGCCACGCCGCGTTTACCTCGATGCGGGCACGCGGTGCACAGGTGACCGACATCGTTATCCTTGTGGTCGCAGCAGACGACGCGGTGATGCCGCAGACCGTCGAAGCGATTAACCACGCCAAAGCTGCGGAAGTGCCGATGATCATCGCGATCAACAAGATCGATGTTCCAGCGGCACAGCCAGACAAAGTCCGAACCGATCTGCTTCAGCATGAAGTGATCGTCGAAAAGATGTCGGGTGAAGTGCAAGACGTCGAAGTCTCGGCGGTTAAAGGCACCGGTCTGGACGAGCTTCTTGAATCCGTGGCGCTTCAGGCTGAGATCCTGGAACTCAAGGCAAACCCAAAACGCGCCGCACAAGGCGCCGTGATCGAAGCCCAGCTTGATGTGGGCCGCGGTCCCGTCGCAACCGTTCTGGTTCAGAATGGTACGCTGCGGCAGGGCGATATCTTCGTCGTGGGTGAGCAGTGGGGTAAGGTCCGTGCGCTGATTAACGACCAAGGGGATCGCGTGAAGGAAGCCGGACCGTCGGTTCCGGTCGAGGTTCTCGGTCTGAACGGCACTCCGGAGGCTGGCGACGTTCTCAACGTGGTCGACACCGAAGCGCAGGCACGTGAAATCGCCGCTTATCGCGAACAGCAAGCCAAGGACAAACGCGCGGCAGCTGGTGCTGCAACGACGCTTGAACAGATGCTCGCCAAGGCGAAAGCAGACGAAAACGTGGCCGAGCTGCCCATCCTCGTCAAAGCCGACGTGCAAGGGTCTGCCGAGGCGATCGCGCAAGCGATGGAGAAGATCGGCAACGACGAAGTACGCGTGCGCGTGCTGCACTCCGGTGTTGGTGCGATCACCGAGACCGATGTTGGCCTCGCGGAGGCTTCAGGTGCGCCCGTCATCGGCTTCAACGTCCGTGCGAACACACCTGCACGGAACGCAGCAAACCAGAAGGGCGTCGAGATCCGCTACTACAGCGTGATCTATGACCTTGTTGACGACGTTAAGGCGGCAGCCTCGGGACTGTTGTCGGCGGAAGTGCGCGAAAACTTCATCGGCTATGCCGAGATCAAAGAAGTCTTCAAGGTCACCGGCGTTGGCAAGGTTGCGGGTTGTCTCGTCACCGAAGGCGTCGCGCGTCGTTCGGCTGGCGTCCGCTTGCTGCGCGACAACGTGGTTATTCACGAAGGTACGCTTAAGACGCTCAAGCGCTTCAAGGACGAAGTGCCGGAAGTTCAGTCTGGTCAGGAATGCGGTATGGCTTTCGAGAACTACGACGACATCCGCCCAGGCGATGTGATCGAAATCTTCGAGCGCGAAGAGATCGAGCGTACACTGACCTAAGCGCTGATACTGCATTAGAATTAGGGGCGGCCCTGCGGGTCGCCCTTTTTCGTTTTCACCGCTTTGACTAAAGCAAATCGCGCAGGATCGGGATGAGCGGTAAATCTGCTGGCGGCATTGGCAGTTCGCGCATGTCGCCGGGGCGCACCCAACGCAGTGTTTGCCCTTCCTGCGCTTGAGGCTGGCCTTCCCATTTGCGGCAAACAAACAATGGCATCAGCAAGTGAAAGTCATCATAGGCGTGACTTGCAAAGGTCAGCGGCGCCAAACAGCTTTCCCACGTGGATATCCCAAGTTCTTCCTCAAGTTCGCGGATCAGAGCAGCTTCCGGTGTTTCACCGGGTTCAACTTTGCCACCCGGAAATTCCCACAGCCCAGCCATGGACTTGCCTTCGGGGCGCTGAGCCATCAGGACCCGACCATCCACATCGACCAGCGCAACGGCCGAGACGAGAACCATCTTCATGATCGGTAGTCCGCGTTGATTTCAATGTACCGCTTGGTCAGATCACAGGTCCACACCGTTTTCCGGGCCGACCCGACACCCAAGTCTACTGCGATCTCAATTTCGTCGCGGGTCATGTACGACGCGCCATCCTCTTCACGATACGACGATGCGACCCAGCCCTTTTCGGCCACAAGTATGTCGCCGAAGTGGATCGAGATCTTGTCCCGATCTGCAACGGCGCCCGATTTGCCAATGGCCATGACGATCCGACCCCAGTTCGGGTCCTCGCCCGCAATAGCTGTCTTCACCAAGGGTGAGTTGGCAATCGCCATCGCTGCGCGATGCGCGTCGTCGTCGCTTGCCGCACCAGAGAGCGAGATCGAGACAAACTTGGTCGCGCCTTCACCGTCACGCACAACCTGATGCGCGAGTGATAGCATCACTTCGCCCAATGCATCGCGAAACGCCGGTATGCCGGCAACTTCCACACCCGACGCACCAGTCGCAGCCACGAGCAACGTATCAGACGTAGAAGTATCGCTGTCGACCGTGATCGCGTTGAAAGAGGTCGCGTTGATGCCCCGCACCATCGCCTGCAGCGGCTCAAACGAAATAGCGGCATCCGTGAAGATATAGACGAGCATCGTCGCCATATCCGGCGCGATCATACCTGAGCCCTTTGCGATCCCGGCGATCGTAACCGGCTGCCCATCAACATTTATCACTGTCGATGCGCCCTTAGCGAAGGTGTCTGTCGTCATGATGGCGCGTGCCGCGTCCTTGATCCCATCGGGCGATTGGCTGTTCGTCAGCGCCTCCAGTGATGCAATGATACGGTCGTGGGGCAGTGGTTCCCCGATGACGCCAGTAGACGATGTAAAAACCCGGTCGGTGGCAACGCCTGCCACCGTCTCAACAGCCTTGCAAAGCTCCTCTACAGAAGTTTGCCCATAATGGCCCGTAAAGGCATTGGCGTTTCCGGCGTTGACCAATATTGCCGCTGGCCCGTCAGAGGCGCCGCCCAACTTGGCCTCACAATCAAGTACCGGGGCCGCGCGCGTAGCGGACGTGGTAAAGACGCCCGCGACGACCGTGCCCGCCTGCAACCGGGCCAGCATAACATCATCGCGGCCCTTGTACCGAACCCCGGCGGCCGCAGACGCAAAAGTAACTCCGCCAACAACTGGCAAATCAGGGAAACCGCCTTTTGGAGCCAGCGGAGAAACGTTGCTTGAACTCATCGGCCATCCACTCCCGCAAATTGGCCACGAATTCGCATACCGACCAGCCGTCCCAACCCTTTACTCGCCGATCATCGAGAGGTCGTTGATGATCGCGGGATCGATGCCGGACACATCAGCGCGATCGATGGTTGCGACGTCCCGCAGACCAGTGATGAAGTCATCAACCAGTCTCTGCTGAACGCCCTGTTCGATTTGATCACGCACTTGTTCAAGTGGCGGAGCGGCGGCAACGCGGGTTTCGTTCAGCGTTACCACATGCCAGCCGAATTGTGTCTGCACCGGAGGGGACACCCCGCCAACCTCAAGCGCCAAGACCGCGGCTTCAAAGGCGGGAACCATGCGTCCGGCCCCGAACCAACCAAGGTTGCCGCCGTTTGGTGCCGAGGGCCCGGTCGAATTGTCGCGCGCAAGCTCGGCAAAGTCAGCGCCGCCATCAAGCTGCTCAATCAGGGCAAGTGCCTCTTCTTCGGTTTCCACGAGAATGTGAGAGGCGTTGTATTCTTGACCGCCACCTGCCTCAGCGAAGGCTTCATCGTATGCCTCTTGGACGACTTCTTCGGTCATCCCACTGGCCAAAAGCGCTTCGACCGCCTGCGCCGACAGAAGCGAACGTTCCTCGGTTTGCAGCAGGATCTGATTGGCGACCGTCAGACCCTCAACGGACTGCGCAAGCAAGCTTTGCTGCACAAGCTGGTCAATCAGACCTGGGAAAAGCACGTCGTTTTCCAGATTCTGGAACTGTTGCGGAAGGCGGCTTTTGGCGACGATCACTTGCCCAAGTGTGATCTCTTCCCCGTTGACCGTCGCAAGAACAGTATCGGCAGTCGGGGCGTCCTGCGCAGCCGCAGAGAATGGCATTACAAGGGCGGCAGAAAGAAGCGCAGCACGCAGGCTGAGTGTGGTCATGAGTCGTCTCTCCATGGGCCACACAGGCTGGTGGCGTTGACACTAACAGTGCGGCCCCTTACATCGCCGTATGCAGCGCGGGACGTACCGCCTGCCCTTCTATGGCGGGCCAGAGGAACGGGCAAGCGTATCCCCTACAAGTTCGTGTTAGGACACGGGAAAAGGCAGAAAAAATGCTTGGTTTAGGTTCAATCGCACGCAAGGTCTTTGGGACGACCAATGATCGTACCGTCAAGGCAACGCGCCCCGTGATCGAAAAGATCAATGCGATGGAACCAGAGTTCGAAGCGCTTTCGGACGAAGGTCTGATTGAAAAGACCGCGGAACTGAAAGAGCGCTTTGCAAATGGCGAAAGTCTGGATGACTTGTTGCCCGAAGCCTTTGCCAATTGTCGCGAAGGCGCCAAGCGTGCGCTTGGCCTGCGCGCGTTTGATGTGCAGTTGATGGGGGGCATGTTCCTTCACCAAGGCAACATTTCGGAAATGAAGACCGGCGAGGGGAAAACCCTTGTCGCGACATTCCCTGCCTATCTCAATGCGCTGACAGAACGTGGCGTTCATATTGTTACGGTCAACGACTATCTCGCGCGCCGTGACGCCGAATGGATGGGCAAGGTTTACGCGGCACTCGGTATGACAACCGGCGTCGTCTACCCGCAGCAGCCCGAAGCGGAAAAGATCGAAGCCTATCGCGCCAACATCACGTACGCCACGAACAACGAACTTGGCTTTGACTACTTGCGCGACAACATGAAGTCCGAACTGAGCCAAATGAGCCAGCGCGGGCATTACTTTGCAATCGTGGACGAGGTCGATTCGATCCTGATTGACGAAGCGCGGACCCCTCTGATCATTTCAGGACCTGCGCAGGATCGTTCTGAACTGTATCGGACGATCGACAAGCTGATCCCGGAAATTCAGGACGACCACTATACGCTGGACGAAAAGTCCCGGAATGCGACCTTCACCGACGAAGGCAACGAGTTTCTTGAGCAACGGCTTCATGAAGAAGGCATCCTGCCCCAGGACCAAACGCTCTATGACCCTGAATCGACAACGGTCGTTCACCACGTCAATCAAGGTCTGCGCGCACATAAACTTTTCGAGAAAGACAAAGAATACATCGTTCGCAACAACGAAGTGGTTCTGATTGATGAATTCACAGGGCGGATGATGGCGGGCCGGCGTCTGTCGGACGGGCTGCATCAGGCCATCGAAGCCAAAGAAGGCGTCGCGATCCAACCTGAGAATGTGACGCTCGCCTCGGTAACGTTCCAAAACTACTTCCGCCTGTACGAGAAACTTGCCGGGATGACCGGTACCGCCACGACCGAGGCCGAAGAATTCGCGGAAATCTACAAGCTTGGTGTGGTGGAGGTTCCCACGAACCGCCCCGTCGCGCGGGAAGACGAACACGATCAGGTTTTCCGCACCGCACAAGAAAAATACGACGCCATCGTCGACCAGATTCAGGAAGCTCACGAAAAGGGCCAGCCATCGCTTGTCGGGACCACGTCTATCGAGAAATCTGAATTCTTGTCCGAGCTTCTGACAAAGCGCGGAATCCCGCACAATGTCCTGAACGCGCGCCAGCATGAGCAAGAGGCGCAGATTGTCGCCGAAGCTGGAAAGTTGGGTGCCGTTACAATCGCGACAAACATGGCCGGTCGGGGAACAGACATCCAGTTGGGCGGCAACGTCGAGATGCGGGTCCTTGAAGCGATCACCGAGAAACCGGAGGCAAACCCCGATGAGGTGCGCGCCGCGATTGAGGCGGAGCACGCCGAAGAGAAGCAGAAGGTTCTGGATGCAGGTGGGCTTTTTGTTTTGGCAACAGAACGGCACGAAAGCCGCCGCATCGACAACCAGCTTCGCGGCCGGTCAGGCCGACAAGGTGACCCGGGTCGATCCTCGTTCTATCTGTCGCTCGAAGACGATTTGATGCGGATCTTTGGCTCGGAGCGTCTCGACAAGGTGCTCTCATCTCTCGGTATGAAAGAGGGCGAAGCGATCGTGCACCCGTGGGTGAACAAATCGCTTGAGCGCGCTCAGGCCAAAGTCGAGGGGCGGAATTTCGATATCCGCAAACAGCTTCTTAAGTTTGACGATGTGATGAACGACCAGCGAAAGGTCATTTTCTCACAACGGCTCGAAATCATGGAAGCGGAAGATCTGTC
>JABSSC010000141.1 GCA_013214635.1 Paracoccaceae bacterium
GAGTAGCACGTAAAGACTCTCTCGCCATCCACAGCCGCCCTGGCATGGCCATGCACCGTCAACGTCGATGGGCGCGACCGGCTGCGCTTTGCGCTGCCTCCGTCGAAAAGCTCGATCGGGGCAGGGGACCGGGTCGAGGTAGATGGCGACATTTACAGGGTTGATGGTCAGGAGTTGGGCGAGTTTCAGAGTTTGGATGCCGTGCGGGTCGAACGCCCGGACTTCGCGGCGCCGGTTGTTGAAACGTCACCGGTCGTTGTTTCAACACCCGTTGCCGCAACGCCGGTCTTTCCAGTCGTACTCGATCTGCCGCTTTTGACGGGGGACGAAAGCCCGCATGCCCCGCATATCGCGGTGGCCGCAGAACCCTGGCCGGGTGAGATCGCGGTGTTGACGTCGCGGACGGGCGCAAGCTTTGCGCCGAATTCGATTGTGCAGACACCGTCTTTGATCGGTCGAACCCTTACGGAACTTCGGCGTGCTGATCCTGCGCGCTGGGACCGCGGGCCAGCGTTGGAGGTTCAATTCGGGTCCGGAGACCTGTTGAGCCTTGAAGACGCGGAGGTACTGGCCGGTGGCAACACGGCTGCCATTGGGACACCCGGCGGACGGTGGGAGGTGTTCCAGTTTGCCAGCGCCGAGGAGGTCGCCCCGTCACAGTGGGCGTTGTCGCGGCGTTTGCGCGGTCAATTAGGGACCGAGGCCGACATGCCAGATGTTTGGCCAGCGGGTAGTCTGGTCGTGGTCCTTGATCGGTCACTAACGCAGCTTGACGTCGCCAGCAGCGCGCGAGGCAGCGATTTGATCGTGCGCGCGGGGCCTGCGATCCGCCCTGTTGATGATCCGAGCTTTGTTGAACGGAGTTTGACGGTCGAGGGCTTGGGGCTGCGACCGTACGCGCCTGCACATTTGAAGGCACGCAAATCTGGTGGAGACATCAGGCTGAGCTGGATCAGACGCACCCGCATCGATGGCGATATCTGGGCTGACGGTGATGTTCCTCTTGGGGAAGCCGCCGAGCGCTATCGCGTTCGAGTTCTCGATGGTGAGGTCGTTGTGCGGGAGGTTGAGACGGCAGCGCCGGAGTTCACGTATGCCGCCGCAGCACAGGCCGCCGATGCCGTGGTTGGTCCATTGCGCATTGAGGTTGCACAGGTTTCAGACCGGTTTGGTCCGGGCGCATTTGCGAGGATAGAGATTGATGACTAGCACCACGAAATTCGAACTGCCGCTGGTTCAGGCGAGCCAAGCGCAAAAGCATGTCACCGTGAATGAGGCTGTTCAACGGTTGGAGGCCGTGTCGCAGCTGCGCATTGAAGCAACGTCTGTGCAGACCCCGCCTGTGGCTCCGAGCGAAGGCGAGGTTTATGCTGTTGGTCCTAGTGCTACGGGGCTCTGGACCGGCGCTGACGGGCTCTTGGCGGTGTTCCTGAACGGTGGATGGGAGTTTATCACGCCCCGCACGGGTTGGACGGCCTGGGAGGCGGAGAGCGGTCAGCGCATGGTGTTTGATGGGGTTGACTGGATCGCCAATGCGATGGCTGTGTCACCGTCCGGTGCAGCGACGGCATTTGAGCTATTTGAGATCGACCATTCTGTTTCGGCCGGAGGCAGTTCTGAAACCATCGCGTTTATCCCTGCAAACACAGTTGTTTTTGCTGTCACGGGCCGGGTTCTGGCGTCAATTGGCGGAGCAGGTACGTTTTCCCTTGGCGTCGCGCCATCGGCGCTGGATCGCTATGGTTCCGGGCTGGGCGTGGCGCAAGGTTCCTGGCTGCGTGGGGTCACCGGGCAACCGGTGACCTATTACTCGGACACCGCGCTGACCCTGACGGCCAGTGGTGGGAATTTTACGGGCGGCGTTGTTCGCCTCGTGGTTCATGGGGCCAGGTTTGCCTTGCCGCGCGGCGACTGATCCCGGATGAGACCGGTTTTGCATGGAGACGCCGTGCATGCGGCCTGTGCATTGGTGCGGGTCCGACCGCAGCGGCGTGGCTGGGTATTTTTGCGGATATGTTGCGAGGCAACGCGTGCAAATAAGCACCTGAAGACGACAGGGCGGGTGCATCCAAAATGGGGGAATGGCAGCGTTATGGCAGCCGCACTGCGTCGGCCACGTGTCGCCGAGCCGCCCCTGTCTTCACCGGACTATGCCGTTCTTTTGGCGGCGGTTATCGCGGGGTTTCCCGTGATGGCGCGCCTTAACCGCGCGCGCAACTGATGCAGGTGGGCGCGGTGGGATCATGAGCGAGGCGGGCTGGTGCAATTTCTTCCCCGCACTCCATGCAGTACCCGTATTCCTCGTCTTCGAGGCGTTGGAGCGCCGCGGCCAAGCGAAGGCGTTGCGCCTCTCTCCTGCGTTGCGTGGCTTGTGCCATTGCCTGTCGTTGCAGAGCGTCCATGCGGCTGAGGCGACCGATCGAAGTCTGGTCAAGCTGAACTGTACCTTGATCTGCGCTGCCCAAATCGTCTTCTGCATCGAGCGCGGCCTGAAGGGCGAGCAACCGGTCTTTGATTTGCTTCGATGTCATAACACTGCGCGCCTTAACTTGTGATCGCTTGGAGGCTGGTCCGAAGTGCCTAGATTGTGCTAGAGCACGCGCAAGCAAGCAAGGACACAAGGCCATGGCCGAGCAAAAGACCCAAAAACTCGTTGCCGTTGATCCGGTATGGACCCGGATCAAGGAAGAGGCGGAAGCCGCCATTCGTGATGAGCCGATCTTGGGCGGCTTGATCCATTCGAGCGTGCTCCATCACCCATCGATTGAGCGCGCGTTGAGTTATCGTATTTCGCTCAAGCTGACTTCTGGTGAGATGTCAGAGCAGATTTTGCGCGAGATCGCCGATGAGGCCTATGATGATGATCCAAGCCTTGCGGATGCAGCGCGCGCTGATCTGACGGCGATCGTCGAGCGTGACCCCGCGTGCCATCGGATGCTGCAGCCCATCTTATATTTCAAAGGGTATCAAGCAGTGCAGGCGTATCGCGTGGCGCATTGGCTTTGGGCGCGCAAACGCTTTGACCTTGCCTATTTCATTCAGGCGCGGACATCGGAAGTGTTTGGCATCGACATTCACCCGGCAGCCCGGATCGGGCGCGGTCTGATGATCGACCATGCGCACTCGATCGTGATTGGCGAGACGGCTGTTGTCGGGGACAACGTATCGATGTTGCATTCGGTAACGCTTGGTGGGACGGGCAAGCAGGAAGAAGATCGCCACCCCAAGATCGAAGACGGAGTATTGATCGGGGCGGGTGCCAAGGTTTTGGGCAATATCCGCGTTGGCCACTGCAGCCGTATTGCCGCTGGTTCCGTGGTTTTGAGCGAAGTGCCGCCCTGCAAGACTGTGGCGGGTGTTCCGGCCAAGATCGTGGGTGAGGCGGGCTGCGATCAGCCCGCGCTCAACATGGATCAGGCGCTGGGCGTGGCGGCCAAACCGGAATGAGTTGCGGCCCCTGTGGGGCCGCGATGCCTTCGGCGAAGGTATTTGGGGACCAATGAAGATCCCCATAGTCTTTACGCCAGCATCACCATCGGATTTTCGAGATTGTCGACGATGGCCTGGAGCAGTTCTGCCCCTAGTGCGCCGTCGATGACCCGGTGATCGACAGAGAGCGTGACCGACATTACCGTCGCGACGGTCAGTTCGCCATCATCCCCAACCACAGGTTTCTTGGCGCCCGCGCCGACGGCGAGGATCGCGCCGTGGGGCGGGTTGATGACAGCGTCGAAGTTGTCGATGCCGAACATGCCGAGGTTTGAGATCGCGAAGGTTCCGCCGACATATTCATGCGGCGCGAGCTTCTTGTCGCGGGCGCGGGTGGCGAGGTCCTTCATCTCGGTCGAGAGGGCCGAGAGCGATTTGGTGTCGGCGTCTTTCAGGACCGGGGTAAACAGACCGCCTTCAACGGCGACGGCAACCGCGACGTCCGACGGTGTGAGTTTCAGCATCCGGTCGCCCGCCCAGACGGCGTTCGCGGCGGGAACTTGCTGGAGCGCGTTGGCGCAGGCCTTGATGATGAAGTCGTTGACCGAGAGTTTCACGCCGCGTGCTTCGAGCTGTTTGTTGAGTTGGCTGCGGAATTTGAGAAGCGCGTCGAGCTTGATGTCGCGGCGCAGGTAGAAATGTGGGATCGTCTGCTTGGCCTCGGTGAGGCGGGACGCGACGGTCTTGCGCATGCCATCGAGTGCGACCTCTTCGTAATCGCGATCGGCATACATTTTGAGCACGGTTTCCGTTGCAGGACCAGTTGGCATTGCGGCGGCTGTGGCAGCCGGGGCCGATGCGGTGGCTGCTGCGGGAGCGGCGGCGACAGCGGGTGCGGCTTCGGCGGATTCGACGTCGGCCTTAACAATACGACCGTGTGGTCCGGAACCTTTGATCTGAGCCAGATCGAGACCTTTGTCGGCGGCAATCCGGCGGGCGAGCGGTGAGGCGAAGATGCGCGCGCCATCAGCGGCTGCGGGAGCGGCAGGAGCGGGTGCTGCTGCTGGTGCAGCGGCGGCGGTCGGGGCCTCTTCCGCAGTGGGTGCCGGAGCAGATGCAGCGGGGGCCGGGCTTGCCGAAATGTCATCCGCGCTTTCGCCGTCTTCGAGCAGGACGGCGATGGGCACGTTGACCTTTACGCCTTCGGTGCCTTCGGCCACGAGGATCTTGCCCACGACGCCTTCGTCGACGGCTTCGAATTCCATCGTGGCTTTGTCGGTTTCGATCTCGGCCAGCAGATCGCCGGATGAGACTGTGTCGCCTTCTTTGACCAGCCATTTGGCCAGCGTGCCTTCTTCCATTGTGGGAGAGAGGGCGGGCATGAGGATTTCTGTGGGCATCGGTTATTCCTCCACGAGAACCATCGCCGGGATCGGACCTGTGTCCGAGCCGTCTGCGAGGCGCATCAATGTCTTTTCAATCTTACGTTGGTTGCGGGCGATCCAGTCATAGGCCGTTTGATGGCCACGCCCGCCGGTCAGGGCGATCCCATTTGCGATTGTCGCGTCGGGAATGAGAGCCGTGATCCGGGTGCCACCCAATTCGGCGGCGACCCGGTAGGCCTCAAGCGTGGTATCGTGGCCAAGGACCTCCATCAGATCAGCGGTAGGTCACTTGTTTGGCGGCCTCGACAACTTCCTCGGTTGTGATCAACGCGAGTTTTTCGAGGTTCGCTGCGTAAGGCATCGGCACGTCCTTGCCCGTGAGCGTCATGACAGGGGCGTCGAGGTAATCGAACGCCTCTTGCATGACGACCGACGAGATATAGCTGCCGACCGACCCTTGTGGCCAGCCTTCTTCGACTGTGACCAAGCGGTTCGTCTTCTGAACCGACTTGATGATCGAAGCGGTGTCCATCGGGCGCAGTGTGCGCAGGTCAATGACCTCGGCGCTGATCCCGTCTTCTGCCAGTTTATCAGCGGCTTCGAGGGCGTATTTCATGCCGATGCCGAAGCTGACAATGGTCACATCCGAGCCTTCGCGCCAGATGCGCGCTTTGCCGAATGGGATCGTGAAATCCTCAAGGTCCGGCACATCGTTCGAGCCGCCATAGAGAATTTCGTTCTCAAGGAAGATCACCGGGTTGTTGTCGCGGATGGCTGTCTTCATCAGGCCCTTCGCGTCGGCTGCTGAATAGGGCATCACGACCTTGAGGCCGGGGACCTGCATGTACCAGGCGGCAAAGTCCTGGCTATGCTGGGCACCCACGCGGGCGGCGGCACCGTTGGGGCCACGGAACACGATGGGGCACCCCATCTGACCGCCGGACATGTAGAGCGTCTTAGCGGCAGAGTTGATGATATGGTCCATCGCCTGCATGGCGAAGTTGAAGGTCATGAATTCGACGATGGGTCGCAGGCCACCAAAGGCCGCGCCGACGCCGACACCCGCAAACCCATGCTCGGTGATGGGTGTGTCGATGACCCGCTTGGCGCCGAATTCATCGAGAAGACCTTGGCTGACCTTATAGGCGCCTTGGTATTCTGCGACTTCTTCCCCCATGAGAAACACCGTATCGTCCCGGCGCATTTCCTCGGCCATGCCGTCGCGAAGAGCTTCGCGAACCGTTTGGGTCTTCATCGCGGTGCCTTCGGGGTAATCCGGGGCGGCGGCGTCGACCGTTTCAACTGGGGCAGCGGGGGCAGCAGCGGGCGCTTCGGCGACAGGTGCCTCTGCGGGTGCTGCGGCAGGGGCAGGGGCGGCGATGTCATCGGCGCTTTCGCCCTCTTCGACCAGAACTGCGATTGGGTCGTTGACCTTTACGCCTTCGGTGCCTTCCGCAACGATGATCTTTCCGACAATACCTTCATCGACGGCTTCGAATTCCATCGTGGCTTTATCGGTTTCAATCTCGGCAAGAATGTCGCCGGACGAGACTGTGTCGCCCTCTTTCACCAGCCATTTTGCCAGTGTGCCTTCTTCCATTGTGGGGGAGAGGGCGGGCATGAGAATTTGCGTTGCCATTGTCGTCTCTCCTCCTCAGGCGTCTGCGTAAATGTCGGTGTAGAGTTCGGAAAGCGCCGGTTCGGGGCTTTCTTTTGAGAATTCGGCCGCTTCGTTGACGATGGCCTTGATCTCTTTGTCGATCTCTTTGAGGTCGTCTTCCGAGGCATGTTTGCCTGTCAGAAGAAGCTCGCGCACGTGTTCGATGGCGTCGCGTTCCTCTCGAACCTTCTGGACCTCTTCGCGGGTCCGGTATTTGGCCGGGTCCGACATAGAGTGGCCGCGGTAGCGATACGTGACAACTTCGAGGATGTAGGGGCCTTTGCCGGCGCGGCAGTGCGCGATGGCTTTCTCTCCGGCCGCTTTCACGGCGAGTACGTCCATTCCATCCACTGCTTCACCGGCAATGCCGTAGGCAGCGCCGCGTTCCCAGAAGTCGGGGCTCTTGGTGGCACGCTGGACCGAGGTGCCCATGGCGTATTGGTTGTTTTCTATGACGAAGACGACGGGCAGCTCCCAAAGCTGCGCCATGTTGTATGTCTCGGCCACCTGACCCTGGTTGGCGGCGCCGTCACCGAAGTAGGTGAAGGTGACGCGGTCATTTCCGAGGTATTTGTCAGCAAAGGCAAGTCCTGCGCCGATTGGCACCTGTGCCGCAACGATGCCGTGGCCGCCATAGAAGTGCTTTTCGCGGCTGAACATGTGCATCGAGCCGCCCTTGCCCTTGGAATAGCCGCCTTCGCGACCGGTCAGTTCGGCCATGACGCCCTTGGGGTCCATGCCACAGGCCAGCATGTGGCCATGGTCGCGATAGGAGGTAACGCGCTTGTCGCCCTCTTCGGTTGCGGCTTCCAACCCGACAACAACGGCCTCTTGCCCGATATAGAGGTGGCAGAACCCGCCGATCAGACCCATGCCGTAAAGCTGTCCGGCCTTTTCTTCGAACCGGCGGATGAGCAGCATCTCGCGGTAGTATTCGAGCAGTTCTTCCTTGGAAATATTCGGCTTTTTGGTGGTCTTACGCGCGGCCATCCGTGCAGCTCCTTCCAGAGTGAAATAATAGTTCAGCGTTAAACTATCCCTATCGCACCCCATTCAAAAAATCATCAACTATTGCGCCTGACGGTCGAATTGCCGCTATGCGCGCTGTGCAAGGGTGGAGGGAACGCTCTGATTAACATGGGCTTTTCGCATATGGCCCCTATGCAAACGACGTGTCTGTCGTATGATGAGAGGGCAATTTCCTTTGGGAGCTTCCGCGTGGCCGAGCCCGATCCGGCGACCATACCTGCCCAACATCCTGAGCAAGCCGCTTTGCGGTGGCTGGCCTATGTCTCGGCTGCTGTTCTGGTGACTGCCGTCTTCATTGGTGTGATCCGGCCTTTTCTGATCGCGCTCATTTTAGCGGCGATTACGGCGGCGTTGCTGGATCCGGTGTTTCGCCGGATCTTGCGTTGGACAGGTGGACGGCGGTCATTGACCAGCGCACTGACTTTGGTGTTTGGGATGGCGGTCATCATGGTGCCGTTGTTTTTGGTGCTTTTGATTGCGGCAGGACAGGCCACGCTTATGGCCGATTCACTCTCGCTCGCAATTGACGAGTTCGCGACAGCAGCGCCAACCTTCACCTATCCAAACTGGTGGCCGGTTGACTATCGTCTGTATTCATTGGGGCCGGATGCTGTGGCCAAGGCGGGCGAATTTGCAACCAGTGTTGCGAGTTTCATGCTGGGGTCGCTATCTCATATTGCGGGCGGAACGGTGCGTTTCTTCCTTGATTTCTTTGTGTACCTCTATGCGCTTTTCGCCTTCATGCAGATGAGGCAGCCCGTGGCGAAAGTGATGCTCAGCTATTCCGGACTGCACCCTGACCTTCAACACAAGCTTTGGGAGCGCGTGGTTTCCATTAGCCGTGCGACGCTCAAGGGCACGATTGCAATCGGGATAATCCAGGGCGCTTTGGGTGCGTTTGGGTTTTGGGTGACAGGGTTGGGAAGCCCGGCATTCTGGGGCGTGGTCATGGCGGTCATCTCGGTCATTCCGGGCGTTGGTCCGCCGCTTGTTCTGTGTGGTGGTGCAATCGCCCTTGCTCTTGATGGGGCCTATTTGTCGGCGGTTTTACTG
>JABSSC010000142.1 GCA_013214635.1 Paracoccaceae bacterium
TCCGACTATGCCGTGAGATTAAGAGGGCGATTGGTCCCGGAACGAGGGTTGCCTATGAGATGCCCGGAGAGGACCTCATGTTCTGAGGCAAGGGAAAGATTCTTGATGCTGGACGATGGCGCTATCGGTCGTGTGACGATTGATGATTTTCAAGAGTTGATCGACGCATTCTTGGAGGATCTCTAGGCCCTTCGCATAGCTCTTCACCCCTTCGCGGTAGAAACATACATGGTGCGGCGGAGCATGAGACAAATTGCGCGAAGGCTGAAACCCATTGCGTACATTGGCTCGCGAAGCATGGTGAGGCGCACTGCAATGACCACAAATGCGTGGAAAAGAGTACAGTAGCCCAAAGTCAGGCGAGCGGCTGCGGACGGCAGACGCCGCCCACCACGCTTCTAGATCTCGACTTTTTCCGCAATGCTCAGCGCGTCGTCCAATTCTACACCGAGATATCTGACTGTGCTGTCGACTTTGGAATGACCGAGCAAGAGCTGAACAGCACGCAGATTTCCAGTCTTTCGATAGATCAATGCTGCCTTGGTTCGGCGCAGCGAGTGTGTACCGTACCCACTTGGCTCGAGTCCAATCGTGGAAACCCAATCGCGCACAAGGCGTGCGTATTGCCGGGTCGAGAGATGAGGTGAGCTATGCACCCTACTTGGGAACAAATACGCACGACCGCGCATCGCGGGAGTGGTAACCCAATCAAGAACAGATGTTCTCGAGTTCTCTGCGACCTCAAATTGTACCGGTCTTCTTGTTTTGCGCTGTGTCACCGATACGCGGTCGCGGACCAATCCACCGACGACAAGATCGGCTACCTTAAGGCGCACTAAATCACATCCACGAAGCTTGCTGTCGATCGCGAGATTAAACAACGCCAAGTCGCGAGGCCTATTGGCAAGTTCGAGCCGCGCGCGAATGGCCCAGACATGACGCGGCAGTAATGGGCGTTTCTGGCCAATCAGTCGGTTCCTATTCCGCGGCGCCCGAGACGGTCTAATTGTCGGAGGCTGGATACTGGACATAGCAAAGTCTCCATCCTTCCCTCCGACACCAAGCAACGGCACCGCGCCGACACACAGATCCTAAAGTCCGGAGCCCGGAGACCGGAGCCGAAGTAGAAAGTGACAGAGTTCTGACGGCAGAAAAGTCTGCAAAGCCGGAGATGAGCGGCCATTCATGCGATAGCCAGGGAAGGACTGCTTTGAGCCCAAAGAAGACCGAGCCCACGTAGAAGGAATGGCACAAAACATCACAGAAGTCAGTTAGGGGCGTGTACGTGCTTCATTTGCGGATGTCGCAGCTTTTTTCATTTCTGGAGATCGGCAATTAGAGTCGTCTAGTGTGTTGACTGATCGCGCTGCTTTGGTTCAGACGATCAATATCGGGCCGGAAAAGCCCTTACGCTTCGCAATCCTAGCCTTTCGATGGCCAGCGTATTTTGAAAGGGTGTGCAATGCTCGAAACGGATCACGACCGAATTCGCCGAACCTGGGCTCAAGCGGCTTCGATTTCTGAAGAAATGTCGAGAGTGTTTTATGGCAATCTTTTCCGGTTGGATCCAACGACCAAGCCACTTTTCGTAGGCGATCTTCGTCTTCAGGGACGTAAACTCGTCCAGACCCTCGGTTTCATTGTCGATAACCTCGAAGAACCGAACAAGCTTTTGCCCGCGGCAAGTGCATTGGCCATTCGACACGTCGACTATGGCGTTGAAGCAAATCAATACGCGTCGGTGGGTGCTGCGCTGATAAAAACGCTCTCGCAATTGCTTGGGGACCGTTTCTCAAAAGAAGACGAAGAGGCGTGGGCGGTGGTGTATGGTGGCCTCTCTGACGCGATGATCAAGGCAGCATACCCTGAGTGAACTACCCTTTCGGATAGTGCCCTATACTGATTTTGGCGCCCAAACTTGCACGGTTTAAATTACCACGCCTGCAACAGCAGGTTGGACCAACTTATGCAGATCAGATCCTTTTCTACGGCGGATGAACAATTCAACCCCGAGGCGCTCAATCGAGCGCATTTCGTGGCCGTCCATTGCAACATGCTTTATGATTTGTCTCCTCTGAGCCTTGATCGGTTGAGCGCGCAGGTCCATGGGGCAACGTCCTGCCTCGGCGCTATGACGCAAGCCGGGGTGACGGAAGGTGCGGCATTTTTCGCTATCGAGGATGAGCTTGGTGCCTACGGCACAGCCGCTGAGGCGTTCGATACCGACCCCGTCGGATCGGCTCGTTCAGCCACATTGTCGGCACTGAGACGTGCCGACCGAATAGGAGAGACGCCCGACCTCATTTGGGTTTCAAGCACACCAGGCTTTGAAGAAGATGTCATCCGTGGGATTGAATCCGCCGTCGGGCGGGACGTTCCAATCATTGGTGGAAGCGCGGCGGACAACACTATAAGCGGCGATTGGTATGTTTTCGACAAGTCGCAGAGGTTTGCTGCCGGTGTCGTCGTATCCGTGATGTTCCCGTCGCGCTCTATTTCCTTTGCATATCACAACGGCTATGCGCCAACTGAGCAAGGGGGAATGGTTACCTGCGTCGAGGGTCGACGGATCTTTGAGATCGATAATCGCCCTGCATTTGAGGTTTACACGTCGTGGACCGACAATGCGCTGGGCGTGACGGCGGCTCCAACCGGCAGTGAATCCATCCTATCACAAAGCACACTTTGGCCTCTCGGACGCAAAGTCGCGGACATGGATGGGGTCTCTTCCTTTTTGTTGGCGCACCCGGCCACAGCTCATGGGGACGGTTCGATTGATCTCTTCGCGTCGGTTGAAGAGGGCGAGTTCCTGACGCAAATGTCCGGAACCAAGGCCAGCCTGATTGAACGCGCCGGTCGGGTAGCAACGCTTGCTCGGGCGGCTGGCCGGATGGAGACTCAACCCATAGCCGGTGCGCTCATGGTCTATTGTGGGGGGTGCATGTTGTCTGTGCGGGATCGTTTGGGCCAGGTGGTCGGTGGAGTTTCTGAGAGTTTGGATGGCGCACCCTTTCTCGGTACCTTCACATTTGGCGAACAAGGTCAGATCCTTGGTGCTGGAAACCGCCATGGAAATTTGATGATTTCCTGCATAGTGTTCGGCTGACCCAACCTTAGGCAGTGCGCGCATGGGCGAAGATGAGCGGCTGCGCGAGGCGCTGCTCGAATTGCAGCTCTTGCGCAAAAGAGAAGCACAGTCTCTCGAGGAGACACGTAAACTCCTCGAGTGCCTTGAGGCTTATTCAAGCGCATCCACGCCGAGCGAGGCGTTGAGTAGCATCTTCGTTTCCCTCAGAAATACTATTGGTTCGGATGTATCTCTCCTTTGCGAAGTTGAAGCGGACGGTGCGCTGGTAGTACTCGCGAGCGATCAACCCTCGCTTACCGCAAATCGCTTGTCTCCTCCCTTTGACTTGGCCGAGCGCCCCCGCAGCTTGGTTGATCTGAGCGTGTTGGGGCCTTGGGGCGGCGATATGGACATAAACCAATACACATGCTTACAAGCCGTGCCGGTTCTCTCAAACGGAGGAGCGTATGCTCTGATAGCCTTGAAGGTCGATGCTCCAGCCTTTGAGAAAAATGGTCTCCGACTCGTAGAAAGGCTCGCAGGTCTGGCTTTGCGCGCTTGGCAGGGCAGCAAGATTGCTGGTGAAAACAAACTTCTGGCTGCGGCAATCCATGGGTCGTCTTCAGGGTTTGCCATCGCGGATGCGACAGTCGATGAACGGCCACTGATTTACGTGAATGAAGCCTTCGAACAGATCTCTGGCTACAAAGCGGCGGAGGTCCTTGGCCAAAATTGCCGTTTTCTTTCTGCAGAACCTGAGGATTCCATAGAACGTGTTCGCCTCAGGCGGGCCGTTGCTCAGAACGCCCCGGGCCAATTCCTCCTGCGCAATCAAAAAAAGGACGGAACGCTATTCTGGAATGAGCTGACACTCTTTCCTGTGGAAGACGACACAGGCGAAATCGTCAGTTTGGTCGCAACACAAAATGACGTGACACCAAGAGTGGAAGCGGCCGCCGAGCGAGACCGGACCCGCGCGCAAATGGCGCGCGCCTTAACCGCCACGGAAGACGCCTACCTCGTGCTGGAAGACGGGCAGATCGTTACTTTTGCAAATGATGCAACCCGGGAAATTTTCCCGGCTTCGGGAACCAATTGGGCGCTTGGCTCCACTTTTTCAGCCAACTGGAGCGCCTACATCGCTGGCTCTGAAGATCTTCCCGGACGCGTTACATCGCTGCTTGCCAAGCCGGATCTCTTGGGTCTTTCGCAGATGCCAAGTGGCCGAGAAATTGATCTGCCGGATGGGCGAACTGTCCTTGTCCGCGCTTCGACCATGTTGGATGGCGGAATAGTTATATCAGCGACGGATGTGACGCCAATGAAGGCGGCGCAACGGCTTTTGGCTCAGCGGCTTGCGGCAATCGAGGCTGCGGAAGACGGCATCGCAATCACAGATGGGGCTGGAAGACTTACATACCTAAATGGCGCTGCTTCGCTGATGCTCGGCTTCTCATCAGCGACGTCAGGGCTCGGCAAGACATGGTATTCACAATACTCTGAGCTGGAGCAAAATTCCCAGCAAAGGGCTTTCACACAAACCTTGGAGCGTGTTGAGAAAGGCCGAACAAAAACTCACGATGTGACTGGTACCGAGCTTGAAACCGGGGGATTTGTTCTTCAATTCCGAGACATTACTGATCGTCTTGAGTATGAGGCACGTGAGGCGGAACTAAAGGCCGGGCTACAACAACTCCAGCGTCAGGAGGCAACGGCTCAATTGACAGCCGGTATTGCCCATGACTTCAACAACCTCCTTTCAGCGATCAACGGTTCAGCTACGCTTATCGGACTTGAAGAAGAGCTGACTGACGGGCTTAAGGCGCACGTTGATCGGATTGCAACGGCGGGAAATCAGGCAGCTCGATTGGTCAATCGGCTACTCGACATCGGTGCGCGCAACGATGAACAGGGTGTCTTTGACCTTGGGTCCACGCTCTCCGATATCCCGGCTTTGGTCGGACCTAGCCTCCCGGACAACATTATCTTCGAACTGGCGCGTGAAAGCGAAGCGGTCGCACTAAAAGGGAACCCGGGTGAACTGGGGCAGGTCATTGTTAATCTGGTACTGAACGCTCGAGATGCAATTGGAGGCAAAGCAGGTCAAATTAAAGTCTCGACCCTGCCCGCGCCTAAACGAGCAAGGCTGCGTGTTTCAGTCGGCGAACTTCGTTCTTCACAAGCATATGTCCGCATCGATGTAACCGACAATGGCGCTGGCATCTCAGACGATGAGCTGGATACGGTTTTCGAACCTTTCTTTTCGACAAAGGGGCACATGGGAACTGGGCTCGGCTTGGCCATGGTTTCGCTTCAAGTGCAAGGTGTGGGTGGCGCCGTCGGAATTGCGTCGGCGGTTGGAAAAGGCACAACCGTTTCAGTGTATTGGCCAATCGCAGAGCTGGAACTGGGAGAGGACTTAGGCTCACAATCCGCAGCGAATGACCTTTCAGGTCAGACGATTATCGTCGTCGACGACGATGCCGAAGTGGCCACCGTTGCTGCCAAGTATCTTGAGGCTCAAGGTGCGGAGGTCGCAATATCGATTGATCCACGGGACGCACTGGACGCCCTGGCTGAGGATCCAGAAGCATGGTCTGCAATCGTTACGGACTACGATATGCTTAGAATGACCGGCGGCGACCTGGCAGAGCAGGCAAAGAAAACCCGACCAGATATACCGGTCATTTTGGTAACAGCTCTAGCGCGACGACTATCCGACCCACGGATAAATGACGGAACAATCGACGCGGTTTTGCCAAAGCCCACAAATCTTAACCATTTATCATCGCTTCTTTCCGACTATCATCGCGAGCGAACCAAGGGGTGACCAATGCGCGTACTGCTTGCCGATGACCACGACCTCGTCCTTGAGACGCTCGCATCTTTTCTGAGAACTGAAGGTGATTTTGAGGTTGAAACCTGTGGGTCGCTTGACGCCGCCGTAGAAAAGATTGGCAATGACATAGCGTACGATTTGGTCCTTCTCGACTACACGATGCCCGGCATGAACGGGCTGGAAGGCATGAAGAAGGCCATTGACGCATCCTTTGGGCGGCCTGTTGCCCTGATGTCGGGCACAGCTTCAAAAACCATCGCCCAAGAGGCTATTGATGCCGGTGCGATTGGGTTCCTACCCAAAACCATGGCCGCCAAATCCATGGTTAACGCAGTGAAGTTCATGTCGATGGGCGAAACCTATGTGCCGCTCGACTTCTTGAATGCGGTTGAAGAGGAAGCCGATATTCCTTTGGCCAAGCAGTTGACCGAACGTGAATTGCAGGTACTGGGCGGGCTTTGCCAAGGGCTTTCCAACAAGGAAATCGCCCGTGATCTCGACCTTCAGGAGGTAACGATCAAACTTCATGTGAAGACGCTTTGTCGCAAGATCGGTGCCAAAAATAGAACTCGTGCAGCGATGATTGCAAAGGAAGCGGGCCTCTTCTGAGGCCCGCTTGAACTCAAAACAAGATACTCAGAACAAAAACCCGTCGCAGATTTCCTGGTAGAGGAGGCTCTCGGGGTCGTAACCCCTTGCATCGAACGTGACGGTGCAATCTCCCAAGTCGACGGCGACGCCGCCTGTATCCTCTTTCACAACAAAGGTTGCGATCCATTCATCGGCCGTCATGTCATTTCCCAGAATGTTTAGGCTACGAAGATCCAACCTGTCGTTTTCTCCACCGGACCGGCGAAAATCCGTGATGCGATCTGTCGAGCCATCCAAATCATCTGACCGGAAGACAAATCGATCACTGCCAGAACCACCCGTGGCAATGTCAAAGCCTGCGCCAAGGTAGATGGTGTCCTTGCCTTCGCCACCGTAGATCGTGTCGTCACCGGTATGACCAACCAGCCGGTCATGATCCTCACCTCCCGAAAGAAGGTCCCCGCCAGAACCGCCCTTAATATAGTCGCGGCCCTCGCCACCAAAGATCTGATCTTGATCGGTTCCTCCGTCGAGATAATCGTCGCCGTCCGAGCCGTATAACGTGTCATCGCCAGACCCAGCTCGGATACTATCCGAGCCCTGACCGCCGTTGAGCATATCTTGCCCGCTACCACCGACCATGTCGTCGCGGCCCTCGTTTCCAAACAATGAGTCGTTTCCGGAACCACCCTCCATAGTGTCTGCTCCCGCCCCACCATGCAGGACGTCTTGGTCAGAGCCTCCATTTAGCTCGTCGTCACCGTCGCCGCCGTGGAGACTGTCAAAGCCGGTCCCTCCGTCCAGAGTATCGGTGCCTACGCCACCATGAATTTCATCGTGACCGGCCGAGCCGCTTAAATAGTCGTCGCCATCTTGTCCGAAGATCCGGTCGTCATCTTCTGGGAGGACGTTGCCAAATGGGTCGTAGCGAGTCCCATCTTCGTCGTAGATGGAGACAAAGCTTGCTGTGCTTTCTGGACCAGCCCCCCCGTAGATCGCATCGTCATTCATACCGCCTTCAAGGCTGTCGCCGCGGCCAGCACCGACAATTAAGTCCTCACCGTAGCCGCCATCGACAGTATCTGCATCAGCACCTGATTGAATTTGGTCGTCGTACGTGGTCGCATCATCCGGAGTTTCGACCACGCTGGGTGAACGAATGAGGACATTTGCGTAGGTATCCTTTTCGGTGAAGGGGTCCATTGTTCTTGGATCAACTGCACCGTCATTTGAATACGCCTTTGGTGCATCCGCTACGAGTTCCAAGGTGAAGCTATCGAGGCCGGCATCGCCGACAACTTTGTAGATTCCACCAGAAGTCTGAGTGGAGCTATCCATGTCATGGTCGCCGCCATTGCCGCCAGCATAGAGGTTGCCATCACCATCGACGACAAATGCCCCGAAAGTAATCGCGGGAACGCCGTCTACTACAGTTCCATCGATCAAGGTGCCTGTAATCGGAGACGTCGAAAACTCTGGGACTCCACCGCTAGCTACGCCGGAGACGTCAATCTGAAAAAGCTTGGCGTTCTCTCCGGCCGCGTTCGGCCTTACGATCCCGTAGAACGTCTGCGTCGCCGCGTCATATCCGACATCCCAAACCTGATCCGTGACCATATCCTTGGGGAACTTGAATGTTTCGGTGACCGGGTTGCCGTTTGGGTCTGTTTGATCCAGATCGATGCGCGTCACTCGATCCATGCTGGAATGGAAAGCCCAGAGATCCCCATTGCCATCAATATCCGCGGTCCAGCTGCGGTATGGCGTTTCGCCAATGCGATATGACGCACCACTTGCATCGTACATAACGAGATCGCCAAGCGCGACTTGGGTCCCAAGGGAATCCGTGCCATTTTTTACGGCAATTCCGTAGATCAGATTGTCTTCCTGGTTAAATCCAATCGCGTTTACGACAACAGTCGCCTCCGCCCCTGCTGCTGTGTACTTTTCTTCTATTGGGTCGAAGATGTGCAGCTTGCCATTCAGCACTTGGTA
>JABSSC010000143.1 GCA_013214635.1 Paracoccaceae bacterium
GTCAAAGGGTTGTAAGCAAATTGAAACAGTGACCGACAACTAAGGAAATAAATCAACGCCTTCGGGTGCCGATCCAATATGAGTTTTTTGGTGCGGGCGGTGGGACTCGAACCCACACGGGCCAGGCCCTCCGGATTTTAAGTCCGGTATGTCTACCATTCCATCACGCCCGCACCGGGTCGCTAGCGACCAGAACTCGATAAGATGCGTACGCTCTGGGGGCAAGCGTTCAGGAAGTTTTTCGTTCATTCATCCGAAGAGACCAAGTGTTTACGTCTTACAGTGACACGCGCATCCAATAGACGATGTGTCGACAAGGGATGGCGAATGTTTGCGGTCGGCAGGGCCAACGCACCAAGGGGCTTGGTTGGACTTCTGGTCGACAGACTAACCCCTGAGTGACCGGCTATAGGTCCTGACCGGGTGGTTCGATCAGATAGGCGCGCTCGGGCAACCAAGGGTTCACTTCCAGCGCTTCACGCAAAATGGCTTGCGCCACGTCATTACGCCCCAACCCCATCAGCGTCAGCGCTTTGCCTGTGCGCGCAGCCAGATGGCGCGGCGACCGCGCTATGGCGAGGTCCAGATCCTCGAGAGCTGTGCCAAAATCCCCTGTCAGGAAATTGATGAACGCACGTTGGTTGTAGCCCTCGGCATAGTCGGGGCAGTAGGCCACCAATTCGTTAAACGCCTCTAACGCACCTGCGTAGTCATAGGTTTCCCGCCGCGCCATGCCACGGTCGAGCATTTCCTGAGCCTTGGCATCCGGAGCTGTGGCCCAAAGCTTCCACATCGCGTCCATATGTGGACGTGCGGCGGTTTCGTTTGGTGCCGCCTGCACAGCGGTGATCAGAACGTCCATCTGACCGCTGATGTCGGCGGGTTGAGGACAGGCTGCCGCGACGGGCGCGGCGAGAAGCGCAAAGGCAATCGCAGAGAGTTTCATACCCCAAAAGTGATGCCGCGCGACGACGCGTCAAGTCACAGCCGCTTGACGCCGCCAGCGCAATACTCAACTGATGGGCCATGTTTCCCATTCGTGATCATAATCCGTCCGGCCGCACACCCTATGTCACTTACGCGCTGATTGCTGCCAACGTCCTGATTTTTCTCAGCTACTGGTCACTCTTCAGCAGCCCGCAGGCACTCGACGCTTTCTTTCGGACCTGGGGGATCGTCCCCGCGAACATCTGGGACGCGCCGACCACCCTCGTGACGTCGATGTTCCTCCATGGCGGGGTAATGCATCTTTTGGGGAACATGCTGTTTCTGTGGGTCTTTGGTGACAACCTTGAGGACCAGTTGGGCCACGGCGGGTTTACGTTGTTTTATCTTATGGGCGGGATCGCGGCCGGGCTTTTGCAGGTCATCTCAAGCCCCGGCTCGTTCGTGCCGGTTATCGGGGCATCCGGGGCCATTGCCGCCGTTCTCGGGGGCTACTTCCTGCTCTACCCCCGCGCGCGCGTGGATATCCTGATCTTTCTGATCTTTATCATTCGCATTCTGCCGGTTCCGGCGTGGATCGTGCTGGGGGCGTGGTTCGCCATGCAGATCATTGGCGGTGCGTCGACGACCGCGGATGGCGGCGGCATCGCCTATTGGGCGCATGCGGGCGGTTTTGCCGCCGGGTTGGCGATGATTGTCCCCACGTGGATGCGGCTGGGCGGCACACGGTTTTGGCGCAGGAACCTTGGGCATCCACCGCATCCCGAGGCGACGTACCGCCTCGGTCAAAGCTCAATACCGCGCGTGCCGCGCCGCTAGCGGACCGATGCACCAACGCCCGAAGGCGCAACCGCGGGAAGCACCGCCATCACGATAGGCGGTCCAAATGTGTCGGCATAGCTCAGAGTGGCCGGTTTGCTGTCGCCGAGCACAGACAGTGAAGTTGCCAAAGAAACCGTAAAGGCTGCCGTAGGCACCGCCAGCGCCGCGCCGCTTTCCCGGATGCGAAACCGCAGAAATGCGCGACGGATATGGCGAAACTGTCTCATCTCCGCCATCAAGCGCCCCAATTATGGTCGAAACGGGGCACGCCTGCGGCGATTGAGCGACAAGGTTACTGATTTCGAATGATTTTTGCGAATTTCTCAAAAATCTCGGTGTTGGCCGCAATCACTGTCCCCGAGGTCAGCGGATCAGCTTCCGGATCAATGGCTTGGGTAAAGCCGCCTGCCTCGCGCACGATCAAAAGACCCGCGGCAATATCCCAGGCGTGAAGCTCACGCTCCCAAAAACCATCATACCGGCCTGCTGCAACATAAGTGAGGTCAAGCGCCGCAGCGCCCCAACGCCGCACACCAGCCGTTGTGGGCAGAAGACGAGCAAGATCCTGAAGCGTTTCTGGCAAATCTGAACGTCCACCAAACGGTAGCCCCGTCGCAAAGATCGACTCGATCATGACCGACCGGCCCGATACCCGAAGCCGCGTTTCGTTCATAAACGCGCCCATGCCTTTTTCGGCAAAAAACATCTCGTCCTTGGCGGGGTCGAACACGACAGCCGCGACGATCTCGCCCTTGTGCTCCAGAGCGATCGACACGGCCCAATGCGGCAAACCGTGCAGGAAATTCGTCGTCCCATCCAAGGGATCTACAATCCAACGGCGGGTGGGATCTTTGCCGATCTCGGCGTCGCTTTCCTCACCAACCCAACCGTAATTTGGGCGGGCCTCCATCAACTCCTCTCGGATGATCTGCTCGGCCGCAATGTCGGCGCGGCTCACAAAATCGCCCGCCCCCTTGGACGAGACCTGAAGATTCTCAACCTCACGGAAGTCTTTCACAAGGCTCCGCCCCGCCAATCGCGCGGCCTTGATCATGATATTGAGATTTGCGCTGCCCTGCTGCATGGCCGAACTCCGAAAACTGCAAGCGGTGCCTATAGGCGCTTCTGCTGGGCTTGCCAACCATGCAAAAGGCTCATGCGGTTTGTGGCTTTGCTGGCAACACCACTCGGAACGCGACGAGGCAGAGTGCCGTCAGCCCCAATGCCGCAATGGCAAGCATCAAAACGCTTGTGTCCTGACCGGTCGCCGCGATTGTGGCCGCCGCCACGGGCGGACCCAAAGGCATGACGATGTAGTAGATCGTAAAGTAAATTGCGAACCCGATTGAGCGGGCTGGCCCCTCTACAGCACGCGCGGGCAACGCCATGATCAACCCGCCCGGCACACCGAACAAAAGCCCGACCACCAACCAGACCCAAAGCTCGGTCCCCGAAACTCCGATCAACGTGATCGCAGCAGCGATGGCCGCGAAACTTACCAGCATTGTCGTATCGTGGGACCCCACACGCGCCGCGACCCAGCCGCCGCCGATAAGACCGGGCACCAGCGCCCACCCCTAAACGCTAACCAAAGCCGAGGCTTCGACCGGCCCCATCCCCTGCCCGGCAACGACACTCGGTCCAAAGGCCAACAACACAATCAGCGCGACATTGTAGAACGCCCAAACACACCCTGCCAAAGTCACAAGAACCAAACCGCGCGCATCTGGCCATGGCGTTGCGGGGCGTGCGGCCGCAGGCTCAGGCGTCGCTCCGGGTCGGATCATCGCCAAGCAAGTCGCGGACAAAAGAACCGGCAACGCCATCGCTATGCGCAATCCCGCCGCGCCTTCCAGCATCGGCAAAACAGCGAGCGCGAGCGCCAGCCCAATTGGCCAGCTGGAGATCAGAATACCCATCGCCGTTGGCAAGCGCTCTGGCGGGAACAGGTCGGCTACGATCTTGGTCACAAGCACGTTCAGCAAGATCGCACCGGACCCTGCCAGAATTCGCCCCACGAACTCCGGGACCGGGGCGAAGACCAGCATGATCACACCGCACGCAACCATCATCGCCAAGCCTGCGCGCACGATGCGCAAATCACCGTGTCGCGCACCAAGCCAGCCACCGGCAAACGAAATCACGATGCCCGGCAACAGGTAGAGGCCGATCAACCACCCCATCGCCACCGGACCAAGCCCCGTGGCGGCAGCCAAAGGGTCTGCCAAGGCTGGGACCGACTGGAACTGAATGCCCATTGTTGCGCGTGCCAGCGTCAAAATTGCCAGCGCCCGCCACGCAGCCCCCATACCTGTCACGCCCCTGCCCTCACTTGTCCCGGACTGCGTCCCGTCCACCGCCGAAAGGCCGTCGAAAACGTGGACGTGTCCGCATAGCCCAATAGATATCCAATCTCAGAAACGGACAGGTCGCTATCGGTCAGATACCGATCTGCCAATGCTTGCCGCAGCCCTTCCAGCGTTTCGGTATAAGTTGTGTTCACCTCGCGCAACCGACGCGCCAACGTGCGGCGGCTCATGCCCATGGCGGCGGCAACCTCCTCAATCCCGGTGCGCCCCGCAGAGAGGCGTTCCGCCATGGCACGCTCTAATTCGACCAAAAGCGGGCTGGCCTGCTGACCGATATCGGCCAATGCATCTTCGCAGCAGCGCCGCAGGACCGCTGCCAGCCGCTCATCCGCGCTGTGAATCGGGAGGCTCAGTTGCGCATCCGTGAAGTAGAGCGCGTTTTCCTCCGTGTCGAACTCGACCTCCCCACCAAAGAACTGCCCGAACTCGCTAAGGTCGCGCCGTCGTGGGTGAGACAGGCGAACCCGGTGAATAGCGAGCGGCATGCCCGTCGCCTCGCGGGCCGACAACGTAAAGATTGCCGCCGACCACTCTACCAACTGCCGCCGTTTGACGCTGACAGGGGCCAAATACCGCCATGAGAACCGGCCCTCGGTCTCAAGACGGTCCAGATCAAAGGCCATCCCTTGCGTAAAGACGCCATAGTAGCGAGCCATCGCCGACAGCCCGTCAAAAAGCGTCGGTTGCGACATCGCGACATAGGCGATCAACCCGGCGTCTCGCACATTCTGCCGCTGCACGAGATGGAGCGCCAAGCTTGGATCGCCTGTCACTAGTGCGGCCGCCTGAAACACTGCGATGACCTGATCGAGTGGCAGCGTTGGCGTTTCACCCTCCAAGGCGCGCCTGCGCACGCCCGCTTTGCGAAGAATTTTGCCCGTCTCTTGACCTTGCTCTTCAAGCTCAAGCAAAAGACGTTTCGCCCAAATCCCACTGTGCATCACCGGCGCTGACACGCTCTGGCACCTCCCCTGGCCCCAAGTCCAAACAGATTGGCCCGAAATCCAAAGCGGCGCCAGCAGGAATCGCCAATATAGCGTCATGTTCAGAGGCGAACGGAAATCTCCGCGCCGCTGAATTCGGGAGCCGCGCGTGTGTGAGGCGGCGCCGAGGTATCGGGTGCGGGCGACTTTAGCGAGTGTCGCTGTATTGGGTGGGGACCCGCACCCCAGTTACCCGTCTTCGTGGGCACGCTGAAGCTTGACGGGTTCGGTACGCGCCAATTTCAAAAGATGCGACATGTAAGGTTTGGCCGCTTCATCCTCTCGGATGGCCGCATACAGCCTGCGCGTTATGCCCGTTTCAGTCAAAGGACGCGTCACGTAGTCTGAGTTGTAGCTGACCTCGCGCACAACCCAATCCGGTAACACGGCAACACCTCGGTTCGACGCGACCAGAAGCAGGATCACCGCCGTCAATTCCGCTTGCCGTATCGCGGCCGGTTCCACCTTGGCAGGCATCAACAACTGCGAAAACACATCAAGCCGTGACCGTTCCACCGGATAGGTAATCAGCGTCTCATCCCGAAAATCTTCCGCGACCACGAATTCCTTCTGCGCCAACGGGTGCTGAGACGACGCGACAAAGACAGGTTCGTAATCAAAAAGCGGGCTGAACGTGACGCCGTCAAGATCTTCAGGATCGGACGACACCACCAGATCTACCTCTTCCTTCTGCAACGCTGGCAACGCGCCAAACGCGAGACCTGGACGAATGTCCACATCGACATCCGGCCAAGCCTTCCGGAATTGCTCAAGCACCGGAAACAACCATTCGAAACAGGCGTGGCATTCGATGGCGATATGCATCCGTCCCGATTTGCCCGACCGCAAGCCGCTGAACTCTTCTTCGAGCGCGGCCACCTCCGGCAAAATCCTCTCCGCGGCGCGCAAAAGCTTCTTCCCAGCCGCCGACAGCTTCAAAGGCTTTGATCGGCGGACGAACAGTTCGACACCCGTTTGCTCTTCCAACCCTTTGATCTGATGCGACAACGCGGATTGCGTGATGTGCAAAACATCTGCCGCACGGGCCAATCCGCCCGTGTCATGGATGGCCTTGATGGTCCTGAGATGGCGGAATTCGATGTGCAACCTTCACTCGATTCATAATGGTATTGAAGATTATGAATTTGTTTCACGAAGCGCGCAGTGAGACAAGGGCGCAATCCTGAAAGGTTGTCTCATGCCCGCACCGCGCATTTCGTTCGAATTCTTCCCGCCCAAAGACATCGAAGGCGGTTTTCGCCTTTGGGACACGGTCAGCACGCTCGCACCGCTCAACCCTGAATTCGTATCAGTGACTTATGGCGCAGGTGGGACCACGCGCGACCTGACCCATGACGCCGTAACCTCGATCGAAGACCACTTTGGCCTGAACGTGGCCGCACACCTGACCTGTGTGGACGCAACGCGCGCTGAGACTTTGGAGATCGCGGAACGCTACGCGGCTGCGGGCGTCTCAGAAATCGTGGCGCTTCGTGGAGACCCACCCAAGGGGTCAACCGGATTCACGCCCCATCCCGACGGCTTTGCAGATAGCTGTGAACTGATCTCGGCACTTGCCGACACCGGCAAATTCCACATTCGCGTTGGCGCCTATCCCGACCCACATCCAGAAGCCACATCCATCGGGTCAGATGTCGATTGGCTCAAACGCAAAATCGACGCCGGCGCAGGATCTGCCATCACGCAGTTCTTTTTTGAGGCCGACACGTTCTTCCGGTTCCGCGATGCCTGCGCCGCAGCGGGCATCACCGCACCAATCATTCCCGGCATTCTGCCCATCGAAAACTGGTCTGGCGTCATGCGCTTTGCCCAGCGCTGCGGGACGGCCGTTCCGCAATGGCTGACGGACGCCTTCGAAAAGGCAATGCGCGACAACCGGGCCGAGCTTCTGGCGACCGCGCTGTGCACCGAGCTGTGCTCAGACCTGATTGATGGCGGCGTAGAAGATCTGCACTTCTACACGCTCAATAAACCTGGCCTCACGAGAGAGGTCTGTCACGCGCTCGGGATCACGCCCGATGTTGCGTTGGAAAACGTGGCCTGATCCAAATGGTTGCGCGCGACGGCCGCGCGCGACAAAAAAGGGGCGCACCAAAACAAAAATCGCGCACGCCCCATGTTCTTTGCCCAATCACCTGACGACCTCGCAACCAAAGAGGACGTTATCTCGGTCTCTGGTCTTGAATTCATGCAAATGATGCTGGCGGGCAAGGTCTCTGGACCGCCAATCGCCAACACATTGAATTACCGTCTCCACAGCGTCGAAGATGGCCGCGTATCGGTGCGCGGCACCCCGCCATTTGCGGGCTTCAACCCCTTCGGTGTCCCTCATGGTGGATGGTATGGCGCGTTCCTGGATACCTGCTTGGGATGCGCGGTCATGACGGGTGTGCCAAAGGGATCAGTATATACGACGCTTGAATACAAGGTGAACATCCTCCGCCCTGTGCCGGCGGATGTCGAAGTTGAAGGTATCGGCATTTTGCAGCATGCCGGACGCTCCACAGGCATTGCCACGGCCGAGATGCGCGGGCTCGAAGATGCGCGCCTCTACGCGACCGGATCCACGACCTGCATCATCATGAAACGCGGCTGACGCAAAACTCGTCCCTCCAAACCTGCGTTCTATCTGTTATCATGCAAACAGACCCTGCGGAGACAACCGCAGGCAAGGGAGGACAGTCTTGACCATTTTCACCAGCAACCTGCCCCCGGTTTCGCTGACCGGGCAATCTATCACTGAGCGTCTGTTCGAGGGGCTTGAGGGCGACCCGGACCGCGTCGTGCTGACCGACGGGCCCACGGGGCGAACGGTCACGGCCGGAAAACTCAAATCTTCAATTCAGGCGCTGGCTGGTGGACTGGTCGAACGGGGTCTTGGCGAGGGTTCCGTTACCGCGCTGATGGCGCCGAACCTGCCCGAATATGCAACCGTTTTTCATGGCGTGGCTTATGCAGGCGGCACAGTGACGACCGTCAATCCCACCTATACGCCGGACGAACTGACCCATCAGCTCAAAGACAGCGGCGCGACCCTCCTCGTCACGATCCCGCAGTTTCTTGAAACTGCACGCGCGGGGGCCGAAGGCACCGGTGTGACCGAAATTGTTGTTATTGGAGAGGCTGACGGCGTTGCACCGCTGTCGTCGCTCATGGGAACACCGCTAGAAGCCCAAGTTCCCGTCAACGTCGAAGAAGATGTCGTCGTCCTCCCCTATTCGTCGGGCACAACGGGCGTCCCCAAAGGTGTGATGCTGACCCACCGCAATCTGG
>JABSSC010000144.1 GCA_013214635.1 Paracoccaceae bacterium
TGATTTGAAAGGGACCGGGATCGGCCTCAACTCGATCGGCATGATCGTCGGAGCCGCGTTTTTCTGTGCCGCACTCACCCCTTCCCTTATTCCGCGCGATCCGATGATGCAGGGCGTCTTGTGCGGCATCGTCGCCATTATCGGCTATTGGCTGGGCAGTCTTGGCCTGTTTTTCTGGAAATTCCTCGGTCTGCCGCGTCCCCCACAAGACCGCCAAGCCCTGCTTCGTTGGGTGGTGTTTGCGGCGTCGATCATCACGATCACGCTTTGCCTGTGGCAGGCGGCCGGATGGCAGAACATCACGCGCGACGTCATGGGGCTTGAACCGGTGGAGTCTTCCTTTCCGTTGACCATCGCCGGGGTGGGCGGGGCGATTTTTCTGGTGCTCATGCTGGTCGGTCGGGCGCTTGGCTTTTCCTTGCGTCGGTTGGAACGCTGGCTTGACCGAATTCTTCCACCGCGCGTCGGATTTGCTGTTGGTATCCTCGTGGTGGGCTACGTGTTTTGGACACTGGTCAACGGTACGCTCATTCAATCTGTGCTTACAGCAGCGGACGAATCTTTTGAAATTGCTGATCTCACGATCGAGCCCCAATACCCGCAGCCGACTGACCCGACGAAAGCAGGCAGCGCAGAGTCCCTGATTACTTGGGAAACGATGGGGCGGCGGGGTCGTGAATTCGTCTCCATTGGTGCAACTCAAGAAGAGATTGCCGAGTTTCATGGTGAAGACGCGATGGAACCGCTACGCGTTTACGTTGGCCGGATCACCGCAGAGGACGAACAGACCCGCGCGGACCTTGCCTTGGCGGAGCTTATTCGGGTCGGAGGGTTCGAACGGTCAAACCTTGTGGTCGTTGTTCCCGTTGGAACAGGTTGGATGGATCCGGGCGGCCATGACACGTTGGAGTTCATCCTTGGCGGCGACGTGGCGACGGTGGCCGTGCAGTATTCCTATCTGACCAGTGCATTGTCGTTGATGACGCATCCTGAGTATGGCGTCGAACAGGCGCGGGTTCTTTTCGACACGGTCTATGACTATTGGAAAACGCTTCCTGAAGAGACACGGCCCAAGTTCTATCTTCACGGGCTCAGTCAGGGGTCGTTTAATTCCCAAAGCACGTTTCGGATCCTCGACGTTCTGGGCGATCCGATTGACGGGGCGCTGTGGGCGGGATCACCGTTTCTGAGTACGCTTTGGCAAGGCGTGCGCGACGGGCGCAATGACGGAAGCCCGGCGTGGCGCCCTCAATTTGGAAACGGCTCTCTTGTCCGCGTGCTAAATCAGGAAGGGTTTGCTGACGTCAGCTATGAACCATGGGGGCCGATGCGTTTTGTCTTCCTCCACTATGCAAGCGATCCGATCGTCGCCTTTACCTTCTCCTCCGGCTTTCGCAGACCAGATTGGATGAAAGGTGAGAGACCCTTTGATGTCTCACCACAACTCAGGTGGTATCCAGTGGTGACAATGTTCCAAAATGCGCTGGATATGGCGATTTCGCTGCAAATCCCGCGCTTTGGTCATTTCTATGTCTATCAGGACTATATCCACGGCTGGGCGGCAGTCCTCGATCCTCCGGGCTGGTCTCCTGAGCGAGCCGATGAACTGACCGCTATCTTCGATGAAAGGCCTGCGCCATGGTGAAACGCGTTATGTCCTGGGTGCTCGCTGTTGCAGTAGCGATCACAATCGCTTCTCCGGGGCAGGCACAGGTGCTTGAGCGCGTGATCGAACGCGAAGACCCCGACGAGATCAGCGACCTTCTGTCACCTTTCTATATTGTGACGAAACCGGATGGGGAGGGACCGTTTCCGACGGTTCTGCTGGCCTCGGGTTGCGACGGTCCAAAGGACAACATGCGTATGTGGGCAGACGTCCTCAAAGATATCGGCTGGGCGTCGGTTCAGGTCGATAGCCATACGCCGCGCGGCTATAATGAGTTTCAGCTTTGGCGCCTGATCTGCATTGGACAGGTATTGCCGGGTGCGCAAAGGGCAGGGGACCTGGCTGTTGCGATGGCGGACGTGGCCAAGATGCCCTTTGTGGATGCCGACCGAATGGCGCTCTTGGGAGCATCACATGGTGGATGGTCAATTCTCGATCTCTTTGCGCTTGCCGGCGAAGATCGCCGACCCTACGGCCTGACACGCTGGCCGAATGGTCCGCAGCCCAAGGACCTTGTCGGGGCTATCCCGCTCTATCCGTATTGCGGGTTCCTTAGCCGCGCGTCCGAGGTCGGCTGGACTGCGGACGTGCCCATGCAGTTCATTTTGGTGGATGACGATTTGATCACGGACGAGGATGACTGCCTTGCCGTGATTGCAAGGATGCGAATTGCCGGCCGCCCGATTGAGGCTGTGATAATCAAGAATGCCACTCACGCCTTCGACCAAACCGAGCGGGGGTTTGTAAGCCCTCTAGAGTTCAGTCAGGAAGCAACGGATCAGGCAGTTAAGATCGTGCAGGATTTTCTGAACGGGCTTTAGGCTCTAGGGGCGTTCAGACTTGCGCCCCGCACGTCTGTCCGCTGCGTCTGTGACGGCATCGAGCGCGATATCAAGCTCATTGCGTAGTGCTTCCAGTGCGTCCCCTGACATCTTGCGGGGAATGTCATGGTCGAACCGACGGACAAGAAGTGCCCCGCGCGTAAAGGGTAGGGGCAAATGCATTTTGTCCCATGTCGGCAGTTTCAGGACCCGGCGCGAGGCATAGGCAACCGTAAAGATCGGCTTGCCTGATGCGCGCGCCCACAGGATCGGATGCGTTTTCGAGATGCGAGGCGGACCGTGAGACCCATCGGTTGTCATGCCCACAGAGTACCCGTTCGCGATGCGTTTAAGAACGCTACGGGTAACGGCCACGCTGGTCGCACCGGGATCCATCGCCTCAACTTCAAATCCGAGCTTCTCGACGATCCGACCACCCATGCGCCCGGCGCGTGCGGTCGAGTTCAGGGTGCAAATTGGCGCTGTCTCAAGATCGAACAAATAGGGGGCCATCAGCAAACGCTGGTGCCACAGGCACATGACAGCCGGTTCACCGGATTGCAGGTGCGAGCGCAGTTCGTCAAAGCCGTCCCGGTCCCAGCGAGTCGTCCAATGGCAGAAAGCAACATATCGTGCCAGCAGTCCTGCTACGGCATTGTTGAGCCATTCGCTATCCGCGATCCGCTTGCGCATGGGTTTTTTGTCGGCGCTTGACATGGCTTTTTCGCTAGCAGAGTTCCCCGATGGCGCGCCACCCCGAAAAGCGCCTTGATTTCCCCCCGTGACCGGCATACTCCAACCACCGGCCTTAGGGGTGTAGCTCAGTTGGTAGAGCGACGGTCTCCAAAACCGTAGGTCGGGGGTTCGAGACCCTCCGCCCCTGCCAAGGCCAGTTTTCATCGATAGGCCGACCCT
The DNA here is from genome assembly GCA_013214635.1 of Paracoccaceae bacterium. Lineage (GTDB taxonomy): Bacteria > Pseudomonadota > Alphaproteobacteria > Rhodobacterales > Rhodobacteraceae > JABSSC01. The sequence goes on from JABSSC010000144.1 coordinate 3,403, forward strand.
TGGCGATGCTCTCCGACAATACGCGTGGCGCGATCCTGATGATGGGGTCGATGACGGCATTCACGTTAAACGATGCCTGCGTCAAAGCGTTGGGTGGAGATATGCCGCTTGCGCAGCTTCTTGCGCTTCGTGGTTTGGCAACAACGCTGTTTCTTTTCCTCTTGGCGCGTCAGCTGGGGGCGCTTTCATTTCGGTTTTCATCGCGCGACTGCTGGCTCATCGGGATCAGATCCCTGGCCGAAGTCGCTGCCGCCTTCTTTTTTCTCAACGCGCTCTTCAACATGCCCATCGCCAATGCCACGGCAATTTTGCAGGCGCTGCCGCTTACCGTCACGTTATCCGCAGCGCTCTTTTTTCGTGAGAAACTCGGATGGAGGCGTTTGACGGCGATCTCCGTGGGTCTTGCGGGCGTCCTTCTGATCGTTCGTCCGGGCGTCGATGGTTTCAATGTCTTTTCACTCTACGCGCTGGCTGCAGTTGTGGCGGTGACAATCCGGGACATGGCCGTGCGCTCAATGTCGCCATCGGTTCCGTCGATGACGATCGCACTCGTGGCGGCTTTCGCGGTGTGTCTGTTCGGTTTCGGGTGGTCGGTCTCGGTAGAGTGGGCGCCGATGACGGTGCGCTCAACTTTGCTGCTTGGTGGATCAATTGCAGGAATCATTGTCGCCTATTTGCTGAGTGTCGCCGTGATGCGCGTAGGCGAAGTGGGGTTCGTCGCGCCATTCAGATACACAGGGCTTGTCGTGGCCTTGTTCATTGGTCTTTTGTTCTTCGATGAATGGCCGGATTTTTTAACGCTAATCGGCGCGGTAATCGTTGTCGGAACGGGTGTTTTCACTCTGTGGCGCCAGCAAGTGGCAAAGCGGCAATAATCCCGCACTTGCGTGACGCCGCTATGCGTCCGCTGCTGTTGACAGCCCACACGACTCCCTCTAAGACGCCGCCACTCAGGCACCGGGGCTACCCGCCTCGCCGCTTGTCACGAACTTAAGTGGTCACGATCCGGTCTAATGCTGACCCGATCCTCTGGAAACCCACCGCGTCGATCCCGCGACAAGGGATCGCCCGCGGTTTTTGCGTTTTGCGGACGCGCAAAACGGAAACAGAGAACGAACCGGGGTGCGCGCGCCCCAGAGATGAACTGGTAACGAAGGGAAAAGAAGCCCTATGCCGACGATCCAACAGCTGATCCGCAAGCCGCGGCAGCCAAAAGTAAAACGCTCGAAGTCGATGCACCTCGAGGGCAGCCCGCAGAAGCGCGGCGTTTGCACGCGTGTGTACACCACCACGCCAAAGAAGCCGAACTCGGCCATGCGGAAGGTTGCCAAGGTGCGCCTGACCAACGGCTATGAGGTCATCAGCTACATCCCCGGTGAAAGCCACAACCTTCAGGAACACTCGGTTGTCCTGATCCGTGGCGGCCGTGTGAAAGACCTTCCCGGTGTTCGTTACCACATCCTGCGCGGTGTGCTCGATACACAGGGCGTCAAAGACCGTAAGCAGCGCCGCTCGAAATACGGCGCCAAGCGTCCGAAGTAAGAGGAATTCGAAATGTCCCGCCGTCACGCTGCTGAAAAACGCGAAGTTCTGCCCGACGCCAAGTTTGGCGATATCGTGCTGACTAAGTTCATGAACAACCTGATGATCGACGGTAAGAAGTCGGTCGCCGAGCGCATCGTCTACAACGCGCTGGATCGGGTTGAAGGCAAAATCAAACGTGCTCCTGTGGAAGTGTTCCACGAGGCGCTCGACAATATCAAACCGTCGGTTGAGGTTCGCTCCCGCCGGGTTGGTGGTGCGACCTATCAGGTCCCCGTCGAGGTGCGCCCGGAACGCCGCGAAGCGCTTGCGATCCGCTGGTTGATCACTGCCTCGCGCGGTCGCAACGAAAACACGATGGAAGAACGCCTCGCCGGTGAATTGCTTGATGCCGTCAACGGCCGCGGCACCGCCGTCAAGAAGCGCGAAGACACCCACAAGATGGCCGACGCCAACAAAGCGTTCAGCCATTATCGCTGGTAACCCCTTTTTTCTGAGGCACACATAATGTCACGCGAATATCCCCTCGAGCGATACCGCAACTTCGGAATCATGGCGCATATCGATGCAGGTAAAACCACCTGCACCGAACGCATCCTGTACTACACCGGAAAGTCCCACAAAATCGGCGAAGTCCATGACGGCGCTGCAACGATGGATTGGATGGAGCAGGAGCAGGAACGCGGCATCACGATCACCTCGGCTGCGACGACCACATTCTGGGAACGCACCGAAGACGGTCAGGAAGCCCAGACCGACAAGCACCGCTTCAACATCATCGACACACCGGGCCACGTTGACTTCACCATTGAAGTTGAGCGTTCGCTCGCCGTTCTCGACGGTGCGGTTGCTGTTCTCGACGCCAACGCCGGTGTTGAGCCACAGACCGAAACGGTTTGGCGTCAGGCCGACCGTTACAGCGTTCCGCGCATCGTGTTCGTCAACAAGATGGACAAGATTGGCGCTGACTTCTTCAACTGTGTTGAGATGATCAAGGACCGGACAGGCGCAATTCCTGCACCGATCCAGATCCCGATCGGTGCCGAAGATCAACTCGAAGGCATCGTTGACCTGATCACGATGGAAGAGTGGACGTGGAAAGGCGAAGACCTTGGTGCGACATGGACCCGTCAGGAAGTTCGTGCTGAGCTCAAGGACAAAGCTGAAGAACTGCGCGCTGAGCTTGTTGAACTTGCCGTTGAGCAAGACGACGACGCCATGGAAGCGTATCTTGAAGGCAACGAGCCTGACGTCGACACGCTGCGCAAGCTGATCCGTAAGGCAACGCTTTCGATGGCCTTCGTTCCGGTTCTGTGTGGTTCGGCGTTCAAAAACAAAGGCGTTCAGCCTCTGCTCAACGCTGTGATCGACTTCCTTCCCGGTCCTCTGGACGTGCCTGCCTACATGGGCTTCTCGCCAGACGACGAGTCGGAAGAGCGTAACATCGCACGTTCGGCAGACGACGAACAGCCGTTCGCCGCGCTTGCGTTCAAGATCATGAACGACCCGTTTGTTGGCTCGCTCACCTTCACGCGTATCTACTCCGGTACCCTTAAGAAGGGCGACGGCATCCTCAACACCACAAAAGGCAAGCGCGAGCGCATTGGCCGGATGATGATGATGCACTCCAACAACCGTGAAGAGATCGAAGAGGCGTTTGCAGGCGACATCATCGCGCTTGCAGGTCTCAAAGACACCACGACCGGTGATACGTTGTCGGATGCCCAGAAGCAGGTTGTTCTGGAAACGATGACCTTCCCCGATCCGGTGATCGAGATCGCGGTCGAGCCAAAGACGAAGAACGACCAGGAGAAGATGAGCCAGGGCCTCCAGCGGCTTGCCGCCGAAGACCCGTCCTTCCGCGTGGAAACTGACCTCGAAAGCGGCCAGACCATCATGAAGGGTATGGGCGAACTTCACCTCGACATCCTCGTTGATCGTCTTAAGCGTGAGTTCAAGGTCGAAGCGAACATCGGTGCGCCTCAGGTGGCCTATCGTGAGACCATCGGTCACGAAGTGGAACACACCTACACCCACAAGAAGCAGTCGGGTGGGTCTGGTCAGTTCGCTGAAGTGAAGATGATCATCACGCCGACAGAGCCGGGCGAAGGCTACTCGTTCGAAAGCCGCATCGTTGGTGGTGCTGTTCCGCGCGAATACATCCCCGGTGTCGAAAAAGGCATCCAGTCCGTTATGGACAGCGGTCCGCTCGCAGGCTTCCCGGTCATCGACTTCAAGGTCGCTCTGATCGACGGTAAGTTCCACGATGTGGACTCCAGCGTTCTGGCCTTTGAAATCGCAGCTCGTATGGGCATGCGCGAAGGCATGAAGAAGGCTGGCGCCAAGCTTCTGGAACCGATCATGAAGGTCGAAGTGATCACGCCGGATGAATACACCGGTAACATCATCGGCGACCTGACATCGCGTCGGGGTCAGGTGCAGGGTCAGGAAACGCGCGGCAACGCCATCGCGATCAACGCCTTTGTGCCGCTGGCCAACATGTTCGGCTACATCAACAACCTGCGCTCCATGTCCTCGGGCCGCGCGCAGTTTACGATGCAGTTCGACCATTACGAGCCGGTACCGCAGAACATCAGCGAAGAAATTCAGGCGAAGTACGCGTAAGCGTTCTTCTCCTCCCAGAGATAACAGGAGGCCACTATGGCGAAGGAAAAGTTTGAGCGTACGAAGCCGCATGTGAACATCGGCACGATTGGTCACGTTGACCATGGTAAGACGACGTTGACGGCTGCGATCACAAAGCAGTTTGGCGACTTCAAGGCGTATGACGAGATTGACGGTGCACCTGAAGAGAAGGCGCGCGGGATCACGATTTCGACGGCGCACGTTGAGTATGAGACGGACAACCGTCACTACGCGCACGTGGACTGCCCGGGTCACGCTGACTACGTGAAGAACATGATCACGGGTGCGGCGCAGATGGACGGCGCGATCCTGGTTGTGAACGCTGCTGACGGCCC
>JABSSC010000145.1 GCA_013214635.1 Paracoccaceae bacterium
TCGCCAAAGAGAAACTCACCTTCAATCGAGCGCCCAATTAGGTTTTCAATTTCCGAGGTGCTGAGTATGGCACCCGAAGGCATCACATTTGGAATGCGTCCGGTGCCTAGGTCAAATTCATCACCTTCGATTAGGGCGGTCATGTCTTGGCGAAATACCGCGCTCACGCTGCACTCCCACTTGCCTCCAAATTGTCGTGTGACTGGATTGTAGGACTGGTTCGGATATCGAAAGCAAATTCTTGCGTCAGACTTAGCTGCTATCCCGGCTTCGATCCTCCACTCACTCGGGACCGCGGATGTGTTGCCTGGATACCAAAGGTAGGCTTTGCCGTTCGGATGAAAGAACTCGATTTGGGTACCATGAGCTGGGCCATCAAACTTGGCGGTGCGCCCCGCAAGTTGCCGCCTCATCTCGCTTGGATCGTTTGAGAAGCTGAAACGTTGATCTAAGGGAAGTGTGCGCGGCTGTGGTGATGGGCTACAAGCCGTCAAAACAAGCAAAGAACACATGAAAAGACCGACAAATACGCTGGTTGGCGCAAGCATGTCGCGTGTGCGCGCCAAAGGTTTGATCGATTTTTTGACATCACCGCTCATAGAATAGTCGGACCGACGCGCCTGGAACGTCTGAAGTAACCCCAGACCCTACGTACCAAGTTTTGCCAGCCGACGCGAGAATTTGGGTGTGAGGATAAGTTGGAAATTGCCATGCTTGAACAGCATGAGGCGACAGTCCTTGTCCCAACGACTCGTTGGTCACGAGCCCAAACCGCTTTACCCAAGGCTGGGCGAGTTGAAACGATTGATCAGGTGTCATTCCCTCCAGTCCAATCGTGCAACCTTCAGACGACGCGATAATCTTTAGATCAGTGCTCTTTGAATTGATGCTATCCGAGCTGGTAACGGTTCCATCATAGGTGGTGAGTACTAACCGCGTGCGCTTATACCCCAAGGCTTCAAAGCCACTCATGACGGCTTCCGTGTCTGGGAGTTTTGAACAAATGTTAACAGCCTGCAGAGCGGCCGCGTAGCGCTGTGGGGTCGCAGGGTTTTGGCTGATCGTATCAGTATTCACCGGCGGGATACCCGCGCATCCCAAAAGTGCGCCAATCGCGCTTAATGCCCACAATCTCCTGAAATCGATTGCGGGTCTCAATGCGGTGTTCTGCTTGTGGTCCAACTCGGCGATCTCTGACGTTCTGCGTGGTGCGAATGAGGATGTTAACAGTGGTGCCGCTGCTTTCATCCAGTAGGTTTGATCACAACAAACGCGTCTCCGACGACACTTGCAAGGACTCCATTAAACAAGCCGCAGAATGTGTGGGTCGGGATATCGGCCCCTCCAATCCGGTATTCGACGTTCCGCGAATTTACTGACCGGCTTTCGGGTCAAAACCCCAAACAGTGCAATACGCTCGCAAAGCAGTTTTGGGGGCTTTCTTCTAGGCATTGAATGCCTATGGTTGCGCGATGACGCGACCTGTTCTCGGCAACTCATCCGCGCGTGCGCTGTTTCTGGACCGCCATCTGTTGCTGCGCCCCGAAGCGGGGAGCGGGCGTGGTGAGGATCTCGAGGACGTTCTGGGTCGGTTGGGGTTTGTGCAGGTCGACAGCGTGAACACGTTAGCGCGTGCACATGATCTCATTTTGTGGACACGGCGTGGCCAGTATCGTCCGCGTGCCCTTGAAAACCTCGTTGCAACCCGTCGTTCAGCTTTTGAGCACTGGACGCATGATGCATCCGTCATTCCGATGGCGTTTCATCCGATGTGGCGGCTTAAATTCGAGCGCGAAGAGGCGCGGATGCGCGCGCGCTGGTCAGAGTGGCGGCGCGACGGCTGGCAAGAAGAGCTGGACAACGTGTTGCGCCATATCAGCGATCACGGCAGCGCCTGCTCGCGCGATGTGGGCGAGGGGGACAGGGGCGGCTCGTCGGGATGGTGGGACTGGCACCCGTCGAAAACGGCGCTCGAGTTTTTGTGGCGGTCAGGCAGGTTGTCGGTCTGTCACAGGCGTGGGTTTCGCAAGTATTATGATCTGACCGAGCGCGTCATTCCGCCAGAGTACCTCAATAGCTGGCTACCTGATGACGAAATCGTCGACTGGGCCATGCGTGCCGCGCTTGCGCGGTTGGGCTTTGCGACAAGCGGCGAGTTGGCGGCATTTTTTGACATCGTGACGCCGGCTGAGGCCAAGGCTTGGTGCGCCGAAGCGCTTCGATTGGGCGAGGTCATCGAAGTCGAGGTCGAGACTTGGGACGGCAAGCATCGGCGGTCATTCGCGGCACCTGATGTGATGGATCACGTGCAATCTTCGGCCGATCCGTCAAACCGCGTGCGGATTCTGTCGCCGTTCGATCCGGCCTTGCGCGATCGGGCGCGCGCGGAACGGCTATTTGATTTCGACTACCGGATCGAGATTTTTGTGCCAGAGGCGAAACGGACCTATGGCTACTACGTGTTCCCAGTGATGCAGGGCGCGCGCATGATTGGGCGGATAGATGCAAAGCGCATCGGCGATGTGCTTAACGCCCGGGCGTTCTGGCCCGAGGTGGGCGTCCGAATGGGTAAGGCCCGCTGCAAGGCGTTGGAGGCTGAACTTGAGCGTCTGGCGCGCCTTGCCGGCACGTCTGAAATTGCGTTTGCCCCTGATTGGCTCCGCTAGCGAGGGACATTTTGTCGTGAAGGCAAATGTTTAGGTGACATACGTTGGTGATGCCGACACAGTGGCACCATCGACAAAGGGGTGCCCGCGTGGTTCGTGTCCTAACCGCATTATTTTTCTTGTGCTTGCCCATTGTTGGTTTGGCGCAGACCCCAGCCTATGTCGGCTCCTCCACGTGCAGGGACTGCCACGCCGACGCGTATGACTCATGGGCCACCTCGCACCACGGATTGGCGTGGACCGAAGCGTCACCGGACAACATCCTCGCCGACTTTGATGGAACATCCTTTGCGCATGACGGGACACTGAGCCGGTTCCGACTAGAGGATGGTAAACCTTTTGTTGAAGTAACCGAGAAAGACGGTGTCACAACGGATTACCCCGTGCATTCGGTCGTGGGCGTGGAACCGCTTCAGCAATACTTGCTGGAGACGCAAGAGGGGACGCTTCAAAGCTTTGACGTGGTTTGGGACGTTGATGAGGCGCGTTGGTATCATTTGTATCCAGATCAGGATTTGCCGCCTGATGACGGGTTGCACTGGACGGGACCTTACAAGAACTGGAACGCGCGCTGCGCAGAGTGTCACGCGACGGGGTTTGAAAAGAACTATTCCAGCGCGACCCGCAGCTACGCTTCGACTCAGGCCGAGATCGGCGTGGGGTGCGAGGCCTGCCACGGACCCGGTGAGGCGCATTTGCAATGGGCCGAAGGTCTGGAAATCGCACGCGCTCCCGCGGGACTAGATGCTTACGGTTTCACGATGACTTTTGGGCAGGACCCTCAGGCCGATATGGAGCTGTGCGCCAGTTGTCATTCCCGCCGTGAGCCGTTCACGCAAGGCAATCCGGTGCCGGGGACGCCGTATGATGACAGCTATAGCCTCGCCGTTTTACGTCCCGGTCTTTACCATGCAGACGGGCAGATTTCGGACGAGGTCTATGTCTGGGGATCGTTCCTGCAGTCCAAAATGTATTCAAAAGGGGTGTCCTGCGGAGATTGTCATGACCCGCATACCGCGCAGCGGGTCGCCGATGGGAACACCGTTTGCGCGCAGTGTCATTCACCGGCAGGCAATCCTGAGTTCCCGTCACTGCGGCTTGCGGACTATGACAGCCCAGAACATCATTTCCATGAGCTTGGGACAGAAGGGGCTCAGTGCGCGAGCTGTCATATGATTGAGCGTGTCTACATGGGCATTGACGGGCGGCGCGATCATTCCTTCCGTGTGCCGCGCCCGGATTTGTCCGATGAAACCGGATCGCCCAATGCGTGCACCGATTGCCATGCGGATCAGACAGCGCGTTGGGCAGCGGACGCCGTTGCGGCGTGGTATCCAGACAGCCTGCATCGCGGTCCGCATTACGGGCAAGTTCTGGCACGTGGACGCACGCGCCCCGATCTGGCGCGAGGCGATCTGATGTCTTTGGCGGCCGATGAAGACAGCGCCGATATCGTACGAGCGACGGCGCTGTTCCTGCTTCAGGCTGTCACCGACCCGGAACTCGCTGCGCGCACCGAGGCGCTTTTGGGTGACGATGCGGCAATGGTCCGCGCGGAGGCTGTGCGTCTGCAGCGCGGCGCAGACCCGCAGGACCGTGTCGTCCGTTTGTTTGATCTATTGAGCGATAATAGGCGATCCGTCCGTATGGCCGCTGCGCGTGAGCTTTTGGACATACCGCCGCAAAGCTTACCACCTCGTGTCGCACAAGATCTCAGACCCGCGATGGGCGAGTGGCAGTTATCGCTCGCGGCCCGTCTGGATTTCCCCGAGACGCATCTGGTGCTGGGCGGTATGGCGCTTGCGCTGCGTAACGCGCCAGCAGCAATGACCGCCTTCCGTGAGGTCGTGGAGCTTGATCCACAGCGGTCCGACGCGTGGGTGATGCTTGTGCGGATTTCTGCCGCTACCGAAGGGCGGGACGCTGCGCGAAAAGTTCTGTTTGAGGCATTGAGAGTTCTGCCTGCAGACCCGGCGTTGCAGGATCTTGCTGGTCAGCTATAGCCGTTTCGATATGGCGGGGGCCGGATCGCCGTGGCAGCGATTGAGCACCCCAAGACAAGGAGAGAGCCATGCACCCCAACTCTGTCGAAGCCCGTGATGCGCGCCAGCAGCTTCATTCCTATTCGAATGTCTCCGCGCTGCATCGGGATGGAACGCTCCTGATTTCGAAGGGTGATGGGGTCTATGTTGAGGACATCCACGGTAAGCGGTACCTGGAAGCCATGGCTGGGCTCTGGTCGGCCTCACTAGGATTCTCCGAGCCGCGACTGGCGGCTGCGGCGCACCGTCAGATGAGCGAAGTGACGTTCTATCACAACTTTTTCGGCAGGGGTCCGGATGTGACCGCGGAACTGGCGGACAAGCTTGTTTCGATCACGCCGGATCATCTGAACCGCGTCTATTTCGCGGGGTCAGGATCAGAGGCCAACGACACCGCGATCAAGCTGATTTGGTACTATAACAACGCGCGCGGTCGGCCGGAGAAAAAGAAAATCCTGTCGCGGGAGATGGGGTATCACGGCGTCACCGTGGCGGCCGCCAGCCTGACCGCCATTCCGATCAACCAAATGGCGTTTGATTTGCCCATCGACCGCATTGGTCACGTGTCTTGCCCTCACCATTGGCGACACGGGTTGCCAGGGGAAAGCGAGGAAGACTTCGCAACGCGTCTGGCGGACGAGTTGGAGGCAAGGATTGTCGCTGAGGGGCCCGAGACCGTTGCGGCATTCTTTGCTGAACCAGTTATGGCTGCGGGCGGTGTTGTGCCGCCGCCCAAGACCTATTTCGAGAAGATCCAAAAAGTCCTGCGTAAACATGATGTGCTTTTGGTGGCGGATGAGGTCGTGTGCGGGTTTTGGCGCACCGGCAACCAGTTCGGCTCAGACACCTATGACCTGAAGCCAGACTTTATGACGCTGGCCAAGGCGTTGTCGGCCTCGTCGGCCCCAATCTCAGCCCTGATGATGACGGATGAGATTTACGATGCGATTCACAGCCAGTCAGATGAGATTGGCATGTTGGGGCATGGTTACACCTATTCCGGTCACCCAATGCCCGCCGCTGTCGCGTTGGAGACGCTGAAAATCTATGAAGAACGCGAAATCGGCGCACATGTGCAAAAGATCGCGCCGGTCTTTCAGGAACGTCGCGCGGCCTTGGCAGATCACCGGCTGGTCGGCGAGGCGCGTGGCGTGGGTCTTTTGGGTGCGATCGAGATGGTCGCTGACAAAGAAGCCAAGGCGGGCTTCGATCCAGCTCTCGGACTTGGTCCGACGACAGTAAAGATGGGTTTGGAACGCGGGATCATCCTGCGTGCTAAGGGGGACGCGATTACGCTTTGCCCACCGCTCATCATTTCAGAGGCCGAAATTCACGAGCTTTTCAACAAGCTGACCGACAGTGTTGAGGCTGCGGCGGCACATTTGGGCGTGTAAGGCGGCTTGCACTTGTCGGCCTGACTGATGTTTAGTCGGGCAAATGAGTGCAACACCGCCAACCCGTTCTGATCTTTACGCCGTCCTTGCTCAGGATGACCGAGGTGCTGTGCGTGCGTTGGCGCGGGATATGGCCGCGGTCGAGGCCGCGCTGGGCACCGCGGCTTTCGAAGCGACGCTGGTTGAAAAACTGCACCGTTGGTTGAACGCCAGTCAGATTTCGCTTTTTGAATTTCGGTTGGGGCTTCAGCCCCGCTGCTTGTTCTCGGACGGGGTGGGTCATGATCTGCGTATGGTGGAGTATCTGGGCGGGGTCTATTTGCTCGACCCGTTCTATGACATCGTGGCCAGTGGCAAGCCCATGGGTGTCTTTCGGCTAAGCCAGCAAGACAATCGCGACTTGGTCGTGGAAGGCTCGTTCAAGCGATATTGGAGCCAAGTCGGCGGGCAGGAAGAGGTTGGTCTGTTGACCGAATTCGCGCCGGGCCGCGTGGCCCATATCTCGGCCTTTCTTAAATCTTCGGACGCGATTACGTCCGAAGGTGCCGTTGCCATGTTTCGCGCGATGGAAACGACGATCGCGGGTTTTTACGCGCGCCAGTATGCCGAACCGGGCGACGCGCCGATCCACGATGAGACGACCCGGCGCAGGGTTCATGAGGCCGTGAGCGCCGCGCTCAATGACTTTGGTCGGGGTGTTTTGACGGAGCGCGAGTTAGAGATTGTGCCCCTCCTGCTCAAAGGGCACTCGGCCAAATCTGCGGCGCGCATCCTTGGTATCTCGCCGGGCACGGTGGGCATCCACCGCTCGAACATTTATCGCAAGATGGGCTATGCAGGGCAGGGCGACCTATTCGCGGCGTTTGTGGCCGAGATTTCGGGCAACTGACGCCTATAGCGGAACGTATATTCCGCCGCTCTCCGACGGGCGCGAAAATGGCGCAAATCCAGTAACGATCAGGAGCAGACGGCCATGGACGCCGCGTTGACGAACGATCCCGCGCACGAAGCGTGGGCGCAGGACCACCGCCATTTCTTTCACCCTTGGACCCATTTTGACAGCTTCCGCACGGATGGGTCGCTGGTGATGGAAAAGGCAGACGGACTTTATATCTCGGACGCGCATGGCAACCGCTATCTTGACGGGGTCGGCGGGCTTTGGTGCATGAATGTAGGCTATGGCCGGGACGAGATTGTCGATGCGATCGCGGATCAAGCGCGCAAGCTGGCCTATGCGAACCCCTTCGTCGACATCACAAACGAACCTGCAGCGGAACTCGCCGCCAAGTTGGCTGAACTTGCGCCGGGCGATCTCAACCGGGTGATGTTTTCCTGCGGGGGCTCAACGGCCAATGACAGTGCTTATCGGCTGATCCAGTATTACTTTGGCTGCAAGGGCGAAAAGCAGCGCCGGCACGTGCTGACGCGGCGCGGAAGCTATCACGGGTCGACCTATATTGCGCAGTCGTTGACGGGGAAGCCTGCGGACCGGCAGCCTGAGTTCGCCTATGAGACGGAGAAGATCCACCACACGGCTGAGCCCAACGCCTACCGCCCTCCGGAAGGTGTCGCAGATGAGGATTTCACCGATTTCCTGATCGATGATTTTGCGGCCAAGATCGAAGAGATCGGTCCCGAAAACATCATGGCGCATTTCGCTGAGCCGATCCTTGGGGCCGGGGGCGTGGTTGTGCCGCCGATGCGCTATATCCGAGAAACCCGTGAGATGTGTCGCAAGCACGGGATCATCTATGTCGCAGACGAAGTCGTGACTGGTTTTGGGCGCTTGGGCGCTTGGTTCGCGTCCAAAGATGTCATGGGTATTCAGCCGGATATCATTGTCTGCGCCAAAGGCCTGACCTCGGGGTATCAGCCACTGGGCGCAACCATCGTTTCTGACGCGATTTATGATGTGGTGGCAGAAGCGGGGCATCCTGAACGCCTGTTTACGAATGGCTTTACCTATTCGGGCCATCCGGTCGCGTGTGCGGCGGCGTTGAAGAATATCGAGATCATGGAGCGCGAGCGTTTGCCCGAACGGGTCCGTGAGGATGTTGGTCCGTA
>JABSSC010000146.1 GCA_013214635.1 Paracoccaceae bacterium
GGCCAAGGCGCGGGATGCGTTTGTTTTTGGGGAACAGGTTGAGGCGCCGGGGTTTTCGCCGTTCCGTTTGCCGGCCTCGGATGACATGCCAACCGCCGCGCGTTTGGGATTGCAGGTCGATGGGGGGCGTTCACGGCAGGTTGGTGGGCGGCCTATGGCGCTGAGCCTGCTGGGTGGGTTTCTGACCGAGCGCGGGCGGACCTATCGTGCCGACATGTCGACGCCGGTTGCGGGAGAGACGGCCTGTTCGCGTATGTCGCCGCATCTGGCGCTGGGGGCTGTGTCGATCCGTGAGGTGGCACAAGCGGCAGCCGCGCGGCAGCGCGAGGTGCGGGGCACGCGCGAAGGGTGGGGCGGGAGCCTGAAGAGTTTTCAATCGCGCCTCGCCTGGCGGGATCACTTTATGCAGAAGCTCGAAGATGAACCGGCCTTGGATCAGCGGTGTCTGCATTCGGCCTATGAGACGCTGCGCCCGCGTGTGCCTGATGCCGCGCGGTTGGCAGCGTGGGAAGCGGGCGAAACGGGCCTGCCTTTTGTGGATGCCTGCATGCGGTATCTGAACGCCACGGGGTGGTTGAACTTTCGGATGCGGTCGATGTTGGTGGCGGTGGCGTCGTATCACCTGTGGCTCGACTGGCGGGTGACGGGCAAACATCTGGCGCGGATGTTCACCGATTACGAACCGGGGATACACTGGAGCCAGATGCAAATGCAGGCGGGTGTGACGGGTATGAACACCGTGCGTATCTATAACCCGATCAAACAGGGCCATGATCAGGATCCGGATGGAGTCTTCACGCGCCGTTGGGTGCCGGAGCTGGCGGGTGTGCCGGATGCCCATTTGCAGACGCCCTGGACCTGGGAGGGCGCGGGGGGCGTGCTGGGACGTGCCTACCCTGAACCGATCGTCGATGTGGCAGAGGCCGCGCGGGTGGCGCGAGAGCGGGTCTGGGCGGTGCGGCGAGGACCGGCGTTCCGGGAAGAGGCGGCGCGTGTCATCAAGAAACATGCCAGCCGCAAGGATCGCGCGGGGCGGTTCGTCAATGACCGCGTGCGGCAGGCGAAAAAGCGCGACACGCGCCAGATCGAGTTGGACCTCTGATGGCGCATAAGAAGCCAAATCTGCCCACAAAGACCTGTGCGACCTGCGGGCGCCCGTTCACGTGGCGCAAGAAGTGGGCCAAGGTCTGGGACGAGGTGCGCTATTGCTCGGATCGGTGTCGGCGCGCGCGGCCTAAGCAAAGCTGAACTGACGGTTCAGAAAAATTGGCAAGAAAATATTACCAATCTTGTTGCCTATAAGAAACAAGACAGCTATTTGGCACAGAATGTCGCAGGGGTCCCCGTGTTGTGGGACCGCATCAGGAGGTTTGTGCCATGGCCTATATCCAGAAAGAAACGCTGAGCGTTGCGCCGGAATTGGTGGCGTTCATTGAGACGCAGGCGTTGCCGGGTACCGGTGTTTCGGTTGAGAATTTCTGGTCTGGGCTCGCGGGCCTTGTGGCCGCCCATGGGGACAAGAACCGTGCGCTTTTGGAAAAGCGGGAAGAGATTCAGGCCAAAATCGACGCGTGGCACGTGGCCCGCAAAGGGCAGGAGATTGACGCGGCCGACTATACAGCGTTCCTGCGCGAAATTGGCTATCTGGTAGAGGAAGGTCCTGATTTCTCCGTCGAGACCGAGAATGTGGACCCTGAGATCGCCTCTACACCGGGCCCGCAGCTGGTGGTGCCGATCACCAATGCGCGGTTCGCGCTGAACGCGGCAAACGCGCGGTGGGGATCGCTCTACGATGCGCTTTACGGCACGGATGCGCTGGGCGACCTGCCAAGTGGCGGTGGCTATGACGCAAGCCGGGGCGCGCGCGTGATCGGCTGGGCCAAGGCGCATTTGGACAAGGCGGTTCCCTTGGCGACGGGGTCGTGGGCGGATGTAACGGCTCTGTCCGTGGCCGGGGGCACGTTTGCGCCTGCGCTGGCTGATCCGGCGCAGTTTGCAGGCTTTGCCGAGGACGGCGTTGTATCCAAATTCCTGTTCAATAAGAATGGGTTGGGGATTGAAGTTGTCGTCGACCCGGCCAGCGTGATTGGCAAGGACGACCCGGCAGGTATCTCGGACGTCCGTCTGGAATCCGCCGTCTCGACCATCATGGATTGCGAGGACTCGGTCGCCTGTGTGGATGCCGAGGATAAGGTTCTGGCCTATTCCAACTGGCTGGGTTTGATGAAAGGCGATCTGACGGAAGAGGTCACCAAGGGCGGCAAGACGTTCACCCGCAAACTGGCCGGTGATGCGACCTATACCGCGCCTGACGGCAGTACCTTTACCCAGAAGGGGCGGTCGCTGATGCTGGTGCGCAATGTCGGCCACCTGATGACGAACCCTGCCATTCTGGACGCCGAGGGTCGCGAGATCGGCGAAGGGTTGATGGATGCGATGGTGACCACGCTGATCGCGATGCATGATCTGGGCCGTGAGGGCGGCAACTCGGTCACCGGGTCTGTTTACGTCGTGAAGCCGAAAATGCATGGGCCCGAGGAAGTCGCGTTTGCCGATGAGATTTTCACATCCGTCGAATCCGCGCTGGGCCTGCCGCAGAACACCGTCAAGCTGGGCATCATGGATGAGGAGCGCCGGACGAGCGCGAACCTGAAGGAATGTATCCGCGCGGCGAAAGCGCGGGTAGCGTTCATCAATACGGGCTTCCTCGACCGGACGGGCGACGAAATTCACACTTCGATCGAAGCGGGGCCGATGATCCGCAAGGGTGAGATGAAGGGCACGCCGTGGATCGCGAGCTATGAAGATCGCAATGTTGATATCGGGCTGGCCTGTGGGCTGAAAGGTCGTGCGCAGATCGGCAAGGGCATGTGGGCGATGCCCGATGCGATGGCTGATATGCTGGAGCAAAAGATCGGCCACCCCAAGGCGGGCGCGACCTGCGCCTGGGTGCCGTCGCCAACAGCGGCAACCCTGCACGCGACGCATTACCACGAGGTGGACGTGCTGGCGCGGCAGGATGAGTTCGCCGCTGGTGGCCCGCGCGGGACGCTTGGCGATCTGTTGACCGTGCCGGTGGCGCGGGGCGTGAACTGGTCGGATGACGAAATTGCCTCCGAGATCGAGAACAACGCTCAAGGCATATTGGGTTATGTCGTGCGCTGGATCGATCAGGGGGTTGGCTGTTCCAAAGTGCCCGACATTCACGATGTGGCGCTGATGGAGGATCGCGCGACCTGCCGGATCAGTTCGCAGGCGCTGGCCAACTGGCTGCACCACGGGGTGGTCAGTAAAGACCGCGTGATGGCTGCGATGCAGAAGATGGCCGCTGTGGTCGATGAGCAGAATGCGGGCGATCCGCTCTATCATGCGATGGCACCGGGTTTTGACGGGATCGCGTTCAAGGCGGCCTGCGATCTGGTGTTCGACGGGCGCGTGCAGCCTTCGGGGTATACCGAGCCGGTGCTGCATCGTCGGCGGCTTGAGTTGAAGGCGGCGGGATAAGGGGGCGCTGCCCCCGGTCGCTTGCGCGACCTCCCCCGAGGTATTTTTGGACCAATGAAGAAGAGGTGATCCCAATGGCACTGTCTTTGCGCCGCGCGCGCACGATCATTCGCAAAACACTTGAGGCCGGGCGTGAGATGGAGCTTAAGCCCCTGTCGGTTGTCGTTCTGGACGCTGGCGGGCATGTGATTGCCTTTGAGCGCGAGGACGGGGCGAGCCCCGGACGGTTTGCGATTGCCCAAGGCAAGGCCTATGGCGCGGTGATGCTGGGGATGCCGGGGTCTGCGCAGATGGCGCGGGCTGAGGCGCAGGCCTATTTCATGGCTGCTGTGAACGGCGTTTATGGTGGGCAGGTCGTGCCGGTGCCGGGCGGTATTCTGGTCAGGGACAAAAAGGGTGCCGTTTTGGGCGCAGTCGGTGTGACGGGCGACACCTCGGACAACGACGCCATTGCGGGCAAAGGGGCCATTGAAGCGATTGGTTTGATTGCAGAGACTTGAGTGTGCGAAAATCTATGATGTCCTGTGCGCAGTCTGCGATTACTATAAGGTCAAACACCCTGACCTGACCTAACGGAGACATCATGAGCCGCCCCTTTATTGGCATTATTGGCAACCAGACGCTGTTGAATGATGAATATCGCTGGGATGGGGCGGGCCGTATGGTCTTAGAGGCGGTGCGGGATGTATCGGGCGCGATCCCGGTCGTCGTGCCGGGGGATGCTGACATGGCGCCGCTTGAGGCTGTTTTGGACCGGTTTGACGGGTTCCTCCTCCCCGGTGGGCGGCCCAATGTGCATCCCGAAGAGTACGGCGAAGAGGAAACCGAGGCGCATGGTACGTTCAACCGGGCGCGTGATGGGTTGAGCCTGCCGCTGGTGCGGGCCTGTGTTGAGCGCGGGCAGCCGGTTCTGGCGATTTGTCTGGGGTTTCAGGAGATGAATGTCGCCATGGGCGGGTCGCTTTACCCCGAGATCCGCGATTTGCCGGGGCGCGACAATCACCGCATGCCGCCTGACGGGACGATCGAAGAGAAATTCGCGCTGCGCCATGACGTGACGCTGACCGAAGGTGGCCCGTTTCACGGCCTCATGGGATCGACCGTGATCCGCACCAACACGCTGCACGGGCAGGGGATCAAGGTGGCGGGATCGCGCGTTGTGATCGATGGGCACGCGCCGGATGGCACGCCCGAGGCGATCTATATCGACGGCGCGCCAGGCTTTGCCATGGGCGTACAGTGGCACCCGGAGTACAATGCCGTGGCCGATCCGGTGTCCAACAAGCTCTTCTCCGCCTTTGGCGCGGCGGCGCGCGATTGGGCCGGGGGCAAACGGCCGCAGCAGTTGCGCTCAGCCTAGTTCGGCGCGATCAGGTTTTTTTAAAGAAGACACGGTCAAATCCGTCTTGCCGGGTGCGATGGGTCTCGTCGTATCCCAACGCCGCGTAGAAGCCGAAATTTTCGGTCATGGCCGCGTTGGTGTAGAGCGTGATGCGGGTGCATCCGTTTTGCCGGGCCATGGCGTCAACGAAGGTCATCAGATCTCTCGCCAGCCCTTTGCCTTGGACCTCGGGCATGAGGGCGATGGTCTCAAGCTGTAGTGCGGTCCCGGTGGCGTAGGCCACGAGAAAGCCAGCAAATTCCCCCTCAACCTCAAGCACATGAGCCCTGCCAGCGTCGATCGCGGCGGCGTAGTCGGCGTCCATCGGGGCGGGGCGTTTGCCCATGCGTGCGACATACGGGGCGAAGGCGGCCTCGGCGCAGGATTGGATCGCAGGCAGGTCGGACATGAGGGCGGGGCGGATCATGGCGTTCAGCCTGCGCCGGATTGGGCGGGCCCCGCAAGGGATGGTGAAAAATGGCGGGCGGCCCGGGGATATGGGCGCGCCCGCCAGTCAGTCGGCCATTGGGAACATGCGAGGGGACGGGACGGTCCCCCAAGGGCCGATCAGGATTTGGCAGTGATGCAGGTGTGCGTTGTCTCGGAGAGGGCAACCTGTTCGGCGGGTTCGGCGTTCAACGCGAGCCCGGCGAGGATGGCCAGAGTGGTGGCGATGATGCGGATCATTTTGTGGCGCTCCCTGTATGTCTTGCAGGGTAATACGCGCGGGCGCGACTATTCCGTCGCGGGGGCGGCCATAAAAAATCGCGTCAGGTATTGATCGCCGCGCGGAACCTCTTCGCGGTGGATGACACGCCAGCCCTGACGCTCAAAGAACGGGCGGGCAAAGAGGCTGGCGTGGGTGGTCATGCTCAGGGCGTTTTGACGGGCGTGATCGGCGGCGTGGGTGTAAAGCCGGCCTGCCGTACCTTGACCTTTGAGGTCCGGTCGAACGTAGAGGAAATCGAGATAACCGTCTGACTGCAGTGATAAAAACCCGGCGTGGCCTTTATTATCCTCCGCGACCCATGTGGTCATATCAGCGATACGCTTGGGCCAACCTGTGGGCATGATCGCGTGCGGCGCCCACGCGTCGCGCTGAGCTTGGGTATAATGCGGCGCGGCGTTTTGGACGGCGTTACGGAACAGCCTGTAAAGCGGTTCGGCATCGGCGGGTGTGAAAGGGCGGATCGTCTCGGTCATGTGACCGCGGCGCGCTGTTTATAGGCGTCGCGGTCCCAGAGGCGGTTGTCGAGGATGTCCGCAAGGATCGTGACCGCTCGGTCGATGTCGTCCTCGGACAGGTAGAGCGGCGTGATGCCGAAGCGCAGGTTGTCGGGCGCGCGGAAGTCACCGATGACACCCCGATCGATCAGGGCCTGCATGACGGCGTAGGCTTCTGGGTGGCGGAAGGCGACCTGGCTGCCACGCATCGCAGGATCGCGCGGGGAGTTGAGCGTAACGTCGGAGCAGCGCGCCTCGACCCCTGCAATGAAGCGTTCAGAGAGGGCAACGGAGCGGGCGCGAACTTCG
This sequence comes from Paracoccaceae bacterium, assembly GCA_013214635.1. Lineage (GTDB taxonomy): Bacteria > Pseudomonadota > Alphaproteobacteria > Rhodobacterales > Rhodobacteraceae > JABSSC01. Next base: position 6,419 of record JABSSC010000146.1, read on the forward strand.
GCCATATCCACCCGGTCCCAGATGTCGAGCGCGGCGTCGAGCGCGGCGCATTGCAGGATAGGCGGGGTGCCCACGCGCATGCGGTCGATCCCGGCGCCGGGGCGGTAGGCGTGTTCAAAGGCGAACGGCGCGTCATGACCGAGCCAGCCTGCGAGCGCGGGCTGGGCGATGTCGGCATAACGGGGGGCGACCGTGATGAAGGCGGGCGCGCCGGGGCCCGCATTGAGGTACTTGTACGTGCAGCCCACAGCGAAGTCGGCATCCGCGCCGGTCAGATCAACTTCGATGGCGCCTGCGGAATGGGCCAGGTCCCAGACGGTGAGCGCACCGACGGCGTGGGCTTTTGCGGTCAGCTCAGCCATATCGTGACGGCGGCCCGTGCGGTAGTCGACTTGGGTCAGCATCAGCACCGCAACCTCATCCGTTAGTGCTTCGGAGACGTCTTCCGGCGCGACGGTGCGGAGTTCGTAATCGCCGCCAATCGTGTCGATCAGGCCGGATGCCATGTAAAGATCGCTCGGAAAGTTCCCGGAATCGCTGAGAATTATCCGTCGCCCGGGTTCGGCGAGGCGAAGTGCTGCTGCGAGGGCCTGATAGACTTTGATCGACAAGGTGTCACCGATGACGGTGGTGCCCGGTGCCGCCCCGATCAGCCGTCCGATCCGGTCACCGAGGGACTTGGGTGCGGCCATCCAACCGGCCTTGTTCCAGCCGGTGATAAGCATCTCACCCCATTCGTCCGTGACGGTTTGCGCAACGCGCGCAGCGGCGGCTTGGGGCAGGGGGCCGAGCGAGTTGCCGTCGAGGTAGATCACGCCATCGGGCAAGTGAAACTGTTCGCGGGTCCAGGTGAAGTCGGTCTTTGGCATGGGCTGTGGTTATGCGGCGCTGCGCGCAGAGGCAAGCGGTGGGACGTGAGTATTTGGGGACCAATGAAGGTTGCGGGGCTTGCTTTGCGCGGCGAGCCGGGGAGAGTTGAGGGATGGGAAAGCTGCTCGATTCTCCGCCCGTATGGACGATTTTGATGATGGCCGTGGCCTGGGTGCAGGTTGCGGTGACAGGTCCGGTGTTGCGTGGGACGGGGGTGAGCCTGATTGGATGGGTGTTTGTCGCCGCAGGCATCGCACTCACCGTTGCGGCGGCGCGGGAGTTTCAGCGGGAAAAGACCACGATCCTGCCCCATGGGCAGCCGGTCGCAATCATCACGACCGGCGTCTACGCCTATACGCGCAACCCGATCTATCTGGCCGATGCGCTGGTGATCACCGGATTTTGCCTGATCACAGGGGCGTGGAGTGTGATCGTTCTGGTCCCGCTCTTTGTCCGCGTGATCACGCGGCGCTTTATTGAGCCCGAGGAGGGCAAGCTGTCGGCGCGGTTTCGGGAGGAGTTCAATGCCTATGCCCGGAGCGTTCCGCGCTGGATCGGAAGACGCGACGGGTAGGTTGGCAATTGCGTAGCGTCAGACTATTAGACTTTTCCTGTTGCAGCTACATCTGTGCTGCAAAGTAAGGACAAGGGACTGCCACAGTGAAAATCGGGACGCCCAAGGAGCTTTTCGAAGGAGAAGCCCGGGTTGCGATGACGCCGGAGAGCGCGTTGCAGCTTCAGAAACTAGGATATGACTGCGTGATTGAGTCCGGGGCCGGGGCGGCTGCGGGCTTTACCGATGCGGCCTATAAGGAGGCGGGCGGCGAGG
>JABSSC010000147.1 GCA_013214635.1 Paracoccaceae bacterium
GCAAGCGCCGCGCGCGCGTCTTCAAGGGGCCAACTGCGCATCAGCGCCTCGCCCGTTCCATCCGTGAACGCAAAACTCAACGTCTCACCCTCCGCCACTGCGGCTAAGAGCCCCTCACGTTCTGACGGCTCCAGGAGGCACAGATCCACCGTTTCGCAGCGCGCGCCGTCCATTGACCAGATCAACGCACCGTCCTTTGTGACTACGATCCCGTCGGGTCCGAATGACGTCCGTTCTGGCAGACCCAATTCAACAAAGGGGCCGTTGTCCCCCTCAACGACAAATAAGGTAAGTGCATTATAGTTTGGACGGTAAGCCACGGGGTCAATCACACGCACATAACACCGCGTCTCTAGCCGTTCCGATGTCGTCCTTTGGTCGCAGGCGGCTTCCCAAAGCCCGAACGCCTCATAGTGGAGCGAGGTCCATCGCCCAATATCCCCGCTGCCTTGGGCATTTTGCGCAAACACTGGCGCGGCCCAGATCACTGCCACGATCGCTACCCAGCTTTTCATCATTCACTCCTGCTATGTGCAGGGCGAGATAGCGCCCGTCAGACCACTGGCGACTGACGTTTGAGTGATCGTTTAGCCGCCCTCAAGCTCGCGCAATTCATCAAGCGTATAGCTGTCGGCGATGGGTCCTGCATCACCTTCAATGAAGTCGCCATCAGAGTTCAGGCAGTACAGCCCGCAAAGCTGCGTTGCCGTCGCCATGCGCCAATCCACCAACCAAAACCGCCCCCCCGGCGTGCCGATATAACCAAAGACCTGCTCTTCGATATCCGCGATCAGATCATCGGTGCTGGGCACCTCGCTGTTGTAGTCCGTGTCAAAGCTCGAATGCGTGTGATAGGACGCGACGATCTCAACCAGATCACCGGGAATTTCTTCGACCGTGCAGGAATCAAAGGTACCCTCCACCGGGTCGGATGCCAGAAACGCACCGTCGGCGTCGTAACCGAAATAGCCACAGACCTCGATATCTTCAGCAAAGCTGACGGCCTGATAATCCGCGTAAGCCGCGCGCGCAGCCGCGTGAAACGCCTCATCCGGGACAATACCCGATCCCAAAGGCTCAACCGGTTGCCCTTCGCAACCGGCAACGACAGCGGCGGCGAACGCCAAAACAAACAATGATCTCAACATAAAAATGACCTGTCTTACACCTGCTTAATCTAGCAGCATGAGAGATTAGCCTGAACACCCTTTCAGCGTCTTATACAACTCCCAGTTTCACTGCGCGACGGAATGTGATCTAGTGGTCGCGCTCGTAACACACCGCGCGGGCAAAGGGACGCAGACAGAACTTGGCTTTACAGAACACAGAAAGTGAAAGCCGCAAGCTGCTTGGACGCTTGCGGGAAACGATGGCGGATGCCTCGGCCGAAGGTCAAATGCGCCTCGACCGCATCGTGCAACTTATCGCCTCGTCCATGCAGACCGAAGTGTGTTCAATCTATCTCTTTCGCGATGATGAAACGCTTGAGCTTTGCGCGACCGAGGGTCTGAACCCTGAGGCGGTTCACCAGACACGTATGCGGATCGGCGAAGGGCTTGTGGGCCGCGTGGCCAAATTGGCCCGCGCCATCAATACTGCCAATGCCCCACAAACGCGCGGCTTCCGCTTCATGCCGGAAACCGGGGAAGAGATTTACTCTTCCTTCCTCGGTGTCCCCGTGCAGCGGCTTGGTGACGTGCTCGGTGTGCTTGTTGTCCAGTCAAAGGAAGCGCGCGAGTTCACCGAAGACGAGGTCTATGGCCTCGACGTTGTGGCCATGGTGCTGGCCGAAATGACCGAACTCGGCGCCTTCGTCGGTGAAGGCGACGCGCTTGCCGCGCTTCACACGCAACCCGAAATGTTCCGCGGTGTCGTCGGACAAGAAGGCGCCGCCGTTGGTCAGGTCTGGTTGCACGAGCCCCGCGTTGTGGTCACGAACCCCGTCGCTGACGACCCGGCGGTCGAAGCGGACCGTCTTGCGCGCGCACTTGAACGACTACGCGTCTCGGTCGACGATCTGCTCAAAGGGGCGTCCGAAGATGGCGATCAACGCGATGTCTTCGAAGCGTATCGGATGTTTGCGAACTCACGCAGTTGGGTTCGCAGGATGGAAGAAGACATCGCACGCGGCCTGTCTGCCGAAGCCGCCGTGGAAAAGGAACAATCCGCTGCTCGGGCCCGCCTGTCCCAGTCTTCGGATGCGTATTTGCGCGAACGGCTTCACGATCTTGATGATCTCTCAAACCGCCTGCTGCGCATCCTGACTGGTCAGGGTCGCGACACGGGCGCCGAGATGCCCGAGAACCCGATCCTGATTGCGCGCAACATTGGTCCGGGCGAGCTTCTTGAATACGGGCGGACGCTTAAGGGTATCGTGCTGGAACAGGGGTCGGTCGGCAGTCACGCGGCGATTGTGGCGCGCGCCTGGGCCATTCCTTTGGTTCTACAATCTGAAGGGATCATTGCCGAGGCCCTGAACGGCGATCAGATCATGGTCGATGGCGAGCAGGGCATCGTGCACCTGAGACCTGATGATACCGTGGCCAGCGCCTTCCGCGACAAGCTGGCGATGCAGGCAGAGGCGCAGGAACGCTATGCCGGGCTGCGCGACCTTCCCGCACAGGACAAATCCGGCAAAACCCTGCATCTGCATATGAATGCCGGGCTCATGGCAGATCTTCCGTCGCTTGACAGTTCAGGGGCCGAGGGCGTGGGTCTCTTTCGGACCGAGCTTCAGTTTCTGATCCGCAATCAGGTTCCACGTCGCGGTGAATTGGCCAACCTTTACGGGCGCGTTCTGGATGCGGCAAACGGCAAGAAGGTCGTCTTCCGAACGCTCGATATCGGCTCAGACAAGGTCCTGCCTTACATGAAGCCGCAGGATGAACCAAACCCGGCACTGGGGTGGCGCGCGATCCGCGTGGGCCTCGACAAGGTCGGGGTCATGCGGATGCAGTTGCAGGCGCTTTTGCGCGCCGCCGACGGCCGCCCGCTCAGCATCATGTTTCCCTTCATCGCCCAGTTTGAGGAATTCAAACAAGCACGCCAGCATCTGCTGGACGAGGTTGAGCGCGAAGGCAAACTTGGGCACGCCCTGCCCTCGGACCTTGAAATCGGGGCGATGCTGGAAACCCCGTCTCTGGGCTTTGCGCCGCGCCAGTTCTATGAGATGGCAGATTTCATCTCAATCGGTGGAAATGACCTCAAGCAATTCTTCTTCGCGGCGGACCGGGAAAACGAACGTGTGCGCCGCCGCTATGACACGCTCAACGTCAGCTACCTCACCTTTATCGAGCAGATCGTAAACCGCTGTGCCGATACCGGAACGCGCCTCAGCTTCTGTGGCGAGGATGCAGGACGCCCGGTCGAGGCCGTGTGCTTTGCCGCCATGGGGCTCAGAACCCTTTCGATGCGTCCCGCCTCGATCGGTCCGGTCAAAAGCCTGTTGCGCCGGGTCGATCTGGATGAAGCGCGCGAGGTTATCGACAAAGCGCGCGGATCTGGTGACCAGTCGGTGCGCCCCGCGGTTATGGAGTGGCTTCGGAGCCTGCCGCGCTAACCGCTGGCAACGCGTGCCGCCACAGCCGCCAGCCGAGCAAAACCGCCGTAAGCGCCAGTCCGACCACAAGGCCCAGCCAGATGCCCACTGGCCCCAGACCCAGCGGAATTCCGAACAGATAGGCTACCGGTGCGCCCACCATCCAATAGCTGAGGATCGCAAACGCCATGGGCCACCCGGTATCCTGCATGCCGCGCAAAACGCCCAGCAAAATCACCTGCGCCGCATCCGCGACCTGAAACAAGGCCGCCATGGCCAGCAAGATCACGGCCATCGCGATAATGTCGGGGCGTTCAGGATCGGTCGGATCGGTGAAAAGCCCGGCCAGAAACTCCGGCATGCCCAAAAACGCCGCGATCGTGATGGCCACCATCAAGCTCGACCAGACAAGGGCGGCAATGGCACAGGCCTCGACCTGCACCGCGTCACGCCGTCCAAAGGCCTGACCAGTGCGCACCGTCGCGGCCTGAGACAGGGCGATATGCACCATGAACGTCGCCGAGGCGATGCTCAGCGCGATACCATGCGCAGCGAGTTCGATCACACCGATCCACCCCATCATGATCGACGAGGCACCAAACAGGCTAACCTCAGCAAGGCTCGTCAAACCGATTGGAACGCCCAGCACAAACACCTGCCGAATGGCCTCCCAATCCGGGCGCCAGAAGCGGACAAAAAGCTCGTACTGCGGGGTTTTGACGATGGCATAAAGGGCCAGCAAAACCGTCGTCAGCACATGCACAACGAGCGACGCAATAGCCGCGCCCTGAACCCCCAATTCGGGCGCGCCCCAATTTCCGAAGATTAGGGCGTAATTCACAAACCCGTTGGCAATCGCCGCGGCCACGGTCACCCAGAACACGATGGCCGTATGCTCCAGCGCCGCAAGGTAACTGCGCAACGCCATGGTCAGCAGCGCTGGGATCAACCCGAGCCCTGCAATGCGCAAGTAATCTGCGGCCAGCGCCGCCACTTCGGCGTCCTGCCCCAGAAACAGCAGCACTTGCTCCGAATAGATCATGATGGGCGTGGCCAACAGGCCAAACGCCAGCGACAGCCAAAGACCCATCCGGGTCACGCGGCGAACCTGCCGCTCATCACCCTGAGCCGCGGCGCTTGCCACCATCGGCATCACGGCCCAGGCAAACCCCGACCCCAGAATGAACAGAAGAAAAAATATCGGTCCTGCCACCGTGAGCGCAGCCAATTCGGTAACACCATACCAGCCCATCATGACAGTATCGGTCAGCTGCACGGCATACTGCGCCACCTGACTGCCAATCAGCGGCACGCCCAACGTGAACAGCGCACGCATCTGCCCCCGCACCTGCGGGCGAACCTTATCGTCAGTCAATGTTGCCATGCGTCGGCCTTAGGCCAGCGCGGCGATTCCCGCAAGTGCACAAAATAAAGGCGGCCCGGAAACTCCGAACCGCCTTATGTAGCGAGTGTATTCTTCCTAGGCTTTCTTACGCCGCGCAGCGTAGCCAAGCGCCCCCACACCGGCAATCAGGAACCACGCCGCAGCGGGCAGTGGGATTGGTGGGGGATCATTCGTTCTGAAGGCAGAGTTAAGAACATAGAAACCGTCCATGCCGACACCGTCATTGGGGTCAATCAACAGGCTGATCTCAATGTCCTTGACCAACTTTCCAAAATCGATCTCGACCAGAAAAATGTCGGCGTTGGACTGCAAGTCACCATTCATTTCGACGGTGGCGCCAGTCAGATCGTTTCCGCTGACTTCAATCCGGAACTCCGGCGCACCCACATCGTCAAAGTCTGTGATGAGAAACGCCATCTTATCGAAGAGCGCCAGATTTGCGGATCCCGTCCACAGACGAACGCCACCGTTATCGTTGCTGTCGAGGAAATTGTTGGCATCGTCCGTGCCGCCCTCATCCAGGTCGGCATCATAGCGGCCAAAGTTTGGCTGCTTGTCGTTGTTCTCATCACCGTTGGAGCGAATGATTGCCGCGGTCGAAGGCGGGCGGTTAGCACCGCCAGAACCTGTAAGGGGCTCCACGGCGTAAAAAGTTCCAACAGCTGTGTCGAGGCCGCCGCCAGCGGTTGCGTAATCGTAGGCCCCAACTGGACCAGTGTATTTCGTTGTTGGATCACACCCCAGATCGCCCGCACACCAAGTGTCGAACGATGTAAACTCGCCCGGCGCATCAAAGTCTTCAAGCCGAATTCTCTTATTCGACCCAATTGCATTGGAAAGCGCAGTCTGAGCGGAACTGAGATTGGTTTGCTCTGTTATGTCGACGGTTACTGTCGCCGCCTGAACACTCGTTGCCAGCCCCAAACCAAGCAGGCCAGCCATTGCTAACGATTTCATAAAGCCCCCGTGAACAACACACAGCTACTATTTACACGCTACTGTCTTACACTGCCGTTCGAGGAGAGTCACCCCCAGCCCCGCATGTCATACTTCTGTCGCATTCAATTCTTGTTACATGTTGTAATTTTGCACGGGGCGGCAACAATTAACCATACCTCGGGCCACGTGACGTTACGTACACTAAGGATTGTGCCCGAATCCGGCCGCTGGAAAACCAGTCAAGGCACGGAAAACCCCGACGAATTGTGGCAAGTTTGCGGACAAACAGTCGCTGAGCCGCCAACGGCAATGCATCGAGAAAGACCGATTTCTTGCGCTCATCGGTTTGGATCACTGACAGCCGAACCGGTACGATTTCAGACACCCGGTCCGCTGCTCCGCCGTCTTGTCAAATGGAACGATTCGCCCGAACGAGCGCCCTTCAATCAACCAAAAGCACCCTCTTTGATCTAGCAGAACAACCCCAAGCTGAAAACCAATCGCAGCCTGAGCTGGGGGCAATTGCAAGGAAAGCGCCAGAAACTATTATTTTTCAGACACCTAGACGAAAACGGCGCAAAGATCGATAGCCCAAGCCGAAAAAAACCAATGCGAAATAAGACCGGAATGTGACATTCCACGCGCGTTAACGAGGGGTAAGTGATTATTACAACTGTCAAACACATGTGCGCCGCCGTGGCTGTTTCTGCCGCCGCGGCTTTTTTCTATTTCCGACGCGGAAGCGGCGGGTGTTCCGGCACTCGGCGATAGCCTTGTCGGCGATTACAACATTGAGAACGGGTGGGGGAACACCCACGGGCTTTGGTTCAGCAATCTCTTTGCATCCAAGCCTGCGCGCGAAAACCCGACCAAACAATGGGGCCTCATTGACGGCTCCGGCAGCCTGAGCTTCGACGGAGCGACGCTGACAGTGTCAGGGTCGACCAAGAACAACGGCGACGAAGACCTGCTGATGGATTTCGCATTTGAGATGTCCTACAAGCAAACTGGCGGTCAGACACCGTACTGTCAGAACAACTGTCCGATCTCGGCACTTGCTGCCGCCAACATGCATTACTTCGACTATGTCAGCGCCACGCTGACCGGTGGAGGTGCGATCGCAGGGTTCTCGGCAACGCTCACTGAAAAGGACAAGGACTTTCAGTTCGGCCACGAAGGCATCGGCTATGACGATGACTTTGGCGCGTCGACTTGGTTCATGATGACCCTGACCGGTGAGACGGAATTTGGCGACTACACATTGCGGTCGACAAATGGTGACCTGAACGTCGAAGCAGCTCTGGTTCCACTGCCCGCAGCGGCATGGTTCCTGATCGCTGGCGTCGGCGCATTGGGCGTGGCCAGCCGTCGCAAAAAGGCGGCCTGACGCGTCACACGCGACACCTAAGCATCAAAACGGCCCGGAGCACCCGCTTCGGGCCGTTTGCATTGGCCCTTTCCCATTGCCCGACGGCGTCCGCCCTGCTCTAATAGGGACAAACAATGAACAGAGCAGACACCTATGCCGGACGATCTTTTGTCGGGTCCCTCGCCCGAGGTCTATGACGCCACATCCATCGAAGTGCTCGAAGGGCTGGAACCGGTCCGCAAACGGCCGGGCATGTATATCGGTGGGACGGACGAACGCGCGCTCCATCACCTTGTGGCCGAAGTGCTGGACAACTCGATGGACGAGGCCGTTGCAGGCCATGCCAACCGCATCGAAGTTGAACTGCACGAGGACTATTCCCTCACCGTTCGCGACAACGGCCGCGGTATCCCCATCGACCCGCACCCCAAGTTTCCGGACAAATCCGCGCTTGAGGTTATCCTGTGCACGCTGCACGCGGGCGGCAAATTCTCGGGCAAGGCCTATGAGACGTCAGGCGGTTTGCACGGTGTGGGGGCGTCCGTCGTAAACGCACTCTCGGATTCCATGGTCGTCCAGGTTGCCCGCGACCGGCAGGTCTTTGAACAACGCTTCTCGCGCGGTCTGCCGCTTGGCCCGGTCACACCCGTTGGGGCCGCCTCCAACCGCCGTGGTACGACCGTCACCTTCCACGCGGACGAAGAAATCTTCGGCCATCACCGCTTCAAACCCGCGCGTCTTTTCAAGTCGATCCGCTCCAAGGCCTACCTCTTCT
>JABSSC010000148.1 GCA_013214635.1 Paracoccaceae bacterium
CGGCATCTTTGCCTCTACTCCCTCCACCCTGCCGATCACATCGCTTGCCACCGCCTCAAAACGGCCAGATCAATTCATCGGCATCCACTTCTTCTCCCTCGTGGAGCGGATGTTGCTGGTGGAAATCATCAAGGGCAATGAAACAGGTGACCGGGCTGTGGCCAAGGCGCTGGACTATGTTCGGCAGATCAAGAAGACACCGATCGTGGTCAACGACGCGCGCTTCTTCTACGCCAATCGCTGCATCATTCCGTATGGTGGTGAGGCGACGCGAATGATCACCGAAGGTGTGGCCCCTGCCCTGATCGACAATGCGGCGCGCCAATTGGGCTTTCCCGTGGGACCGATCCAGTTGGGCGATGAAACCTCAATCGATTTGGCTGTGCGCATCATGAAGGCAACACGGGCAGCGATGGGCAACGCATACGATGCCTCAGAAGCTGATAACCTGATTGTCTGGATGGAAGAACAGGGTCGCTTGGGCAAGAAGTCCAAGGCCGGGTATTTCGACTATGACGAAAAGGGCAAACGGCAGGGCTATTGGAAGGGTATCCATGACAAATACCCGTTGGCCGAAGAACAACCTGAGCTGGTTGAGGTCCAGGAACGCCTGATGTTTGCCCAAGCCCTGGAGGCCGTGCGGGCGCTGGAGGAAGGTGTGTTGATGGACATCCGTGAGGGTGACGTTGGCGCGATTCTGGGCTGGGGCTTTGCACCCTCGTCGGGCGGACCCTTCAGCTGGCTCGACATCATCGGTGCGGCCTATGCGGTGCAGCGCTGTGACGAGATGACTGAAACGTTCGGCAAGCGCTTTACCTGTCCACCGCTGTTGCGTGAGATGGCGGAGAAGGGCGAGACCTTCTATGGACGCTTCGAGTCAGAAGCGGAGAAAGCCGCTTAAAGAGAGCGGCTTGGGGGGGCGCTGCCCCCTCGAACCCCCGAGGTATTTGAAAAGAGAAGAAGGGGCCTTTAGAGCCAGCCCATGCGGTAAATGTTGAACCAATACAGGTTCGCCCTCAGTTTGGAATGCCTTTGCCCCTACATGCTCTCGAAGAAATATTCGGGAGCATGTTCAACTAATCAAAGCAGACCTTGTCGTAGCTTCGGTCAAGGTCCGCTGAGCGGACGAAGCCGTCGATGAACGGAAAGAGTTAAACCGCAGTGAATAGCTAACACCTGCCCATGGTCCGACATGTAGATGCTGCGCCGCAGCCTTTCAAAGCTGACTTTGGATTATTGGACAAATTCGGAACCCAAGCCGGCAAAACAAGCTAGTAACTTCGTTGCGGCACACAACAATTGAATGAATCGCGTGTTCGCGTGCTGATGCAAACGCCCAGTTACATACACGCACCACTTCTCCTTTGCCCGGCGCTATTTGTTACATCACATGCTACGTCATCGGTGACGCGAGGATTAACGTGTCATTGTTATACTCCTTGCCCGCTAAATCCGGATCAGAACTTATCCCGACGTTCACGATCCAACATCTGCCCATTTTGGCAACAAGGTGAAGTTCGTAGATAAAATACATAATTATCAACATGTTGAAACTTACTAAAGATTTAGTTTGACAAGTCGCTGTATGTTCTGGCTTGAATTGTGGTGACCTGGGGGGAGGATTCCCGGGTGCATTCAGGGAGGAAAAAATGAGAAGATACTTGCTTTCCGCTGTGGCGGTCAGTGCAGTTGTTGCGGGCTCCAGTTCGGCATGGGCGGACGAGGCAGCAGCACAGCGCTGGATTGACGAAGAATTTCAGCCGTCGACGCTGACTAAAGACGAACAGATGGCGGAAATGCAGTGGTTCATCGAAGCCTCTGCACCGTTTTCGGGCCTCGAGATCAACGTACTTTCCGAAGGGATTCCGACGCACGGCTACGAGTCGGAAGTTCTGACCAAGGCTTTCGAGGAAATCACCGGCATCAAGGTCAACCACCAGATCCTCGGCGAAGGAGAAGTGGTTCAGGCGGTTCAGACCCAGATGCAGACTGGTCGGAATCTCTATGACGGTTATGTAAACGATTCCGATCTGATCGGGACGCATTCGCGTCTGCAACTGGCCTACAACCTGACTGAACAGATGGCAGGCGACTGGGGGGCAACGACCTCTCCAACGCTGGACCTCGACGACTTCATGGGTATCCAGTTCACCACCGGACCGGACGGGAACCTCTATCAGCTTCCCGACCAGCAGTTCGCGAACCTTTATTGGTTCCGTAAGGACTGGTTTGACGACGAGGACAACAAGGCCGCATTCAAGGCCAAATACGGCTACGACCTCGGCGTCCCGGTCAACTGGTCTGCTTACGAAGATATCGCCGAGTTCTTCACCAACGACGTCCAGGAAATCGACGGCACCCGCATCTATGGCCACATGGACTATGGTAAACGTGCGCCTGACCTTGGCTGGCGGATGACTGACGCATGGCTTTCGATGGCTGGTGCCGGCGATGTCGGTGAGCCAAATGGCGTTCCGGTCGATGAGTGGGGCATTCGTATGGAGGCCGGTTCGTGTAATCCGGTCGGCGCGAGCGTGTCCCGTGGCGGTGCGGCCAACGGCCCGGCGGCTGTCTATGCGATCCGCAAGTGGGACGAATGGCTGCGGAACTATGCACCTCCGGGTGCCGCGTCGTATGACTTCTATCAGTCCTTGCCAGCGCTCAGCCAAGGCAATGTGGCCCAGCAGATTTTCTGGTACACCGCCTTTACAGCCGACATGGTGAAGCCAAAATCCGAAGGCAACAATACAGTCGATGAAGAGGGCACGCCGCTCTGGCGCATGGCACCTTCGCCGCATGGTCCATACTGGACTGAAGGTCAAAAGGTTGGCTATCAGGACGTGGGCTCGTGGACATTCCTCAAGTCCACGCCGTCTGATCGTGCGCAAGCAGCATGGCTTTATGCCCAGTTCGTGACATCCAAGACGGTTGACGTCAAAAAGTCTCACGTGGGTCTCACGTTCATCCGTGATAGCTCGGTAAACCACGAAAGCTTCACCGAACGTGCGCCAAAGCTGGGAGGCCTCGTAGAGTTCTACCGTTCGCCTGATCGCGTGGCATGGTCGCCGACCGGGATCAACGTGCCGGACTATCCGAAACTGGCTCAAATCTGGTGGCAGCAGATCGGTGACGTGAACTCGGGTGCCTTTACACCTCAGGAAGCCATGGACCGTCTTGCCGAAGAAATGGACATCACCATGGCCCGGATGCAGGCAGCAGACGAAGGTGCCGGTGTTTATGGCGGCTGTGGCCCACGCCTCAATGAGGAGCGCGATGCCGAGTATTGGCTGAGCCAGCCCGGTTCGCCCAAGGCAAAGCTCGACAACGAGAAACCGCAGGGTAAAACCGTCAACTACGATGAACTCGTAGCGCGCTGGAACCAGTAAGCGCAGATGAAACAGGCGATTGCCGCATTTGCGGCGATCGCCCCTAAAACGCACACCGGCTCCGGGCCGTTTTCCCGGTGGGTTGGGGACATCTCCAAATGATTGAACTTCATGATGTGACTAAGCGTGTCGGCACTGTCACTCACATCAAGCCGACCAGTCTGAAACTGGAAGCCGGACACTTTAATGTGCTGCTTGGGGCGACCGGAGCTGGCAAGACTTCTCTGATCAAACTGATGGCAGGCCTCGATCCGATGGCAAGTGGCCGCATCCTGATGGATGGAGAGGATGTTACAAGGTTGAACACGCAAAAGCGCAGGATCAGTCTCGTACATCAGTTCTTCGTCAATTACCCGCATATGAGCGTTTTCGAAAATATCGCCTCTCCGTTGCGCGTGGCCGGCCTGTCAGAAAGCGAAGTTCAGGGTCGCGTCGAAGAGGCGGCGGACCTCCTGCAATTGCGGCCGATGCTCAATCGAAAGCCAAACGAACTGTCGGGCGGTCAGCAGCAACGGACCGCGCTGGCGCGCGCCATTGCCAAGGACAGCCGTGCCGTTTTCCTCGACGAACCGCTTGCCAATCTTGATTACAAGCTTCGCGAAGAGCTGCGCGAGCAACTCCCCGAACTTTTTGCGGATCGAGGGGCCGTCGTGGTTTACGCGACATCCGAGCCGGAAGAAGCCCTGATGCTGGGCGGCTACACCGGTCTCATGGACGACGGCGTGGTCACACAATTTGGCAGAACGTCCGAGATCTATCGGCATCCTTCGAACCTGACCTCAGCACGGGTTTTCTCTGACCCACCAATCAATGCGGCCGAGGTTACGAAGGCTGGGGAAGAGGCAACGTTGCAAACCGGTGTGCGCTGGACACTGGACGGCGCAGCGGCGTCTCTTCCGGACGGGACTTACACTGTGGCCCTGCGCCCTCACCGCGTCCTGCCCACACGAATGAGCGAGCGGGACGTCGAACTGCACGGGCAAGTGCTTGTGACGGAACTATCCGGTTCGGATTCGAGTGCGCATTTCCGGTTGGGCGACGTCGACTGGGTGTCGCTCTCGTCAGGCGTCCATCCCTATGAAGTTGGTGAGGACCACGCGTTCTTTATGGACCCCAAGCATTGCCGATACTTCGGCGCCGACGGAACGAGGGTAGCATAAATGGCAGAAATCAAGCTTTCCCATCTCCGCCACAGCTATCTGCCCAATCCATCGGGACCGGATGATTACGCGCTCAAAGAGATCGACGTCACGTGGCGGGACGGCGGAGCCTACGCGCTTCTTGGTCCGTCGGGCTGCGGGAAATCAACCCTGCTGAACATCATCTCCGGGCTATTGACGCCGTCGGAAGGCAAAGTCATTTTTGGAGATCAGGACGTCACCACGCTTGCCCCGAACGAGCGCAACATCGCACAGGTATTCCAGTTCCCTGTGATTTACGACACGATGACTGTCCGCCAGAACCTTGCCTTTCCTCTCAAGAACCGCGGCGTCGACGAGGCGACGATTACGAAGCGTGTTGCGGACATCGCCGAGATGCTTGAAGTGACCGAGATGCTCGACACTCGCGCGGCGGGACTGAGCCCGGACAACAAGCAGAAAATCTCGATGGGGCGCGGGCTGGTTCGAGACGACGTGAACGTTGTGATGTTTGACGAACCGCTGACGGTGATCGATCCGCATCTCAAGTGGAAACTACGCTCGAAGTTGAAGGAGCTTCATCAACGCGTCAAAGCCACGATGATCTACGTGACCCATGACCAGACCGAAGCTCTGACCTTTGCTGACGAGGTGGTGGTGATGCAAGACGGCGTGGTCGTTCAGACCGGCACGCCGGTCGAATTGTTCGAACGCCCGCAACACACCTTCGTCGGGCATTTCATCGGGTCCCCTGGAATGAACATCCTACCCTGCGATCTTAAAGGTGATCATGCCGTTTTCGAGGGCCACGACATTGCCTTGGAAGGCCCGCTCACGGCGCGAGAGGGCGCACCTCAGATAGGCATTCGTCCGGAATACATCTCGTTGGCAAGCTCTGGCCTTCCCGCGACGGTGACCAAGGTCGCTGACGTCGGCCGTCACTTCGTCATCGACGCCATGGTCGGAAACACCAAGCTCAAGGCCGTTAGCGAGCATACCGCCCCGGATGCAGGGAGTTCGGTACATCTTGCGTTTCAGCCCGATCAAACACGCGTCTATCGCGACGGCTGGATCGCTACGGAGGCAGTGAAATGAGAACCGAAAACCAAAAAGCATGGTTCTTTGTCCTGCCCGTGCTGTTTCTTGTCGCTTTCAACGCGCTGTTGCCGATGATGACCGTGGTCAACTACTCGGTGCAGGAGACCTTCGGAAACAATCAGTTCTTCTGGCAGGGGCTCGACTGGTTTGAGCAAATCCTGCGGTCAGAGCGTTTTCAGGCCGCCCTTGGGCGTCAATTCCTGTTCACGGCGATCATTCTGGCAATAGAAGTGCCGCTCGGCATCATCATTGCACTTTCGATGCCGCGAAAGGGTTTTTGGGTCCCGGTTTGTCTTGTGTTGATGGCGTTGCCGATGCTGATCCCATGGAACGTCGTCGGTGCGATGTGGAACATCTTTGCACTGCCCAAGATCGGAATGCTCGGTTACTTTATGAATGACGTGCTTGGCATCAATTACGACATGACGCAGGACCCGCTGGCGGCGTGGATTACGATCATCGTCATGGATGTCTGGCACTGGACATCGCTCGTTGTGCTTTTGTGCTACGCGGGGCTCGTCTCGATCCCCGATGCCTATTATCAGGCGGCAAAAATTGACGGCGCCACGCCGTGGTCGCTACATCCAACTTCCCAAGATGAAGACAGTCTTGACCATCGCCGTTCTTCTCAGGTTCATGGACAGCTTCAACATCTATACTGAACCCTTCGTTTTGACGGGGGGTGGACCGGGCAACTCGACGACGCTTCTGTCTATCGATCTGGTAAAGATCGCTCTGGGGCAGTTCGATCTGGGACCGGCCGCCGCGATGAGCCTGATCTACTTTGCGATTACTCTGGCGGTGAGTTGGATATTCTATGTGGTCATGACAATGGACGACCAGTGATGAAAAAACGCGCGCTCATCCCCATCGTCTACATCTTGTTCCTGATGACGCCCATCTACTGGCTTGTCTCGATGAGCTTCAAAACAACGAACGAGATACTTGCCGGTTTCTCGCTCTTTCCGCAGACGTTCACACTCGACAGTTACATCGCGATTTTTACCGATCCGACGTGGTACTGGGGATACATAAACTCAATCATCTATGTCTCGCTGAATACACTGCTGTCAGTGGCCGTGGCCTTGCCAGCTGCATATGCTTTCTCCCGATATCGGTTCCTTGGGGACAAGCAGTTGTTCTTTTGGCTGCTGACAAATCGCATGGCACCGGCAGCTGTTTTCGCCCTACCCTTCTTCCAACTCTACTCGTCGATCGGGATTTTTGACACGCATTTGGCGGTCGCGCTGGCACATTGCCTGTTCAACATCCCGCTAGCCGTTTGGATCCTCGAAGGCTTCATGCGTTCGATCCCCAAGGAACTGGACGAAACAGCCTATGTAGACGGCTATTCATTCCCACGATTTTTTATCAAGATCTTCCTGCCGAACATAAAAGCGGGTGTCGGCGTCGCCGCATTCTTCTGCTTCATGTTCTCGTGGGTCGAAATGCTTCTGGCAAAGACGCTGACCGCCGTGGAAGCCAAACCCATCGCCGCTGTGATGACACGCACCGCGTCGTCGGCGGGTTATGAACTGGGCCTTCTGGCGGCAGCTGGAACCCTGACAATCATCCCGGGCGCCATCGTAATCTGGTTCGTTCGGAACTACATCGCGCGCGGCTTTGCCATGGGGAGGGTCTGAACAATGCGCAGGTTTATAGCACTTCTCGCACTTCTGCCCGGTCAGGCGTTTGCTCAGGCGGCAGGCTGGGGAAACGTCGGCCAGCAACAAGAGGAAAAGGGGTTCTCCTGGACAGACCCCTTGTGGCCGGATTTCTGGATGGCATGGACCCCGGCGACATTAGCGGTTTTTGTCGGAATTTTCTCGGCCATTGCCATCATTGGTCTGCTTGAGGGCTTCAAGTACAAGGACGGGATAGAACGCAAAGGCATCCTCGGCCTGACGACGACGCTCGGGGATCGACTGTTCATCACGCTCCTCGGCTCTGCGTACATCTTTCTGGCGTGGCTCGGCCTCGTCGGGCAACCCATCTGGATACCGCTCTTCATCGCGATCGGATGGGGCGTTTTTGTTTTTTGGAAGGTTTAGCTTGCTCCGGTCAGGCATTCCGGGTTTCATGGGAGACGTTCAGTGAAAGATACTCAAGAAACTGATGGTTCGATGAGAAAGAAAAAGAGCCGCCATCTGCTCACCGAGGTTGAGCTAGAGTTCATGAACGAGCTCTGGGCGCTCGAAGAAGGGACCGTGCGAGAGGTTTTGGCAAGTCTGCCGGAAGAGAGAAACCTCGCCTATACGTCGGGTGCCACGATCCTTAGAATTCTTGAGGAGAAAGGCTTCACAGAAAGCCGCAGAGAAGGGAAGTCACTGATCTACACACCGCTTC
>JABSSC010000015.1 GCA_013214635.1 Paracoccaceae bacterium
GTCATATCTCCTATAATGCGGTGTCGCTTCGTTTGGGTGGGCCAGGGAGGGTTGCGGCCCGTGCCAAAACAAATGGGCAGCCTCGCAAAAGGTTCCATGCGCATTTGCGCACATCAAAATGTGCGGATATCAGCCTTTTTCACAATAGTATCAATAGCTTCACAGGAATAAGCAATTCCGTGAAGAGGGCTTGAAATGTGAAATCTCCGACAGGGTGGCGCACACGTAACGCGTGGCATTTTGGATCACTGGATTTTTCAGAGACCTCAACGAAGCGATTGTTTCAGTCGCGCCACGGCCTCTGGCATGGACGTGAAACAGAAAAACCAGAGAAAAAAGATTTGCCCGCGTCTGACCTGAAAAAAATATCAAAAATTCTGTGATTTGACCTCGCGACGCCGTGAATATCCGGTCCGAAACTGAAGGATTTCTCTGCCCTCCTCCTGCGCACTTCCGATTTTTCGTCGCGCGGACTAGGGTCAGCGCATGCTGCGCTACGTCTTCGGCAGACTGATCTCTTTGGTGCTGACGCTTATCGCGGCCAGCCTCGTGGTGTTTTTCACGATCGAAGTCATTCCCGGCGATCCCGCAGCATTCATGCTGGGCCTCAACGCGGAGCCCGAAGCGATCGCCGCGCTTCGCGCAGAGCTTGGCCTCGAAGGATCGGTCATCAACCGATACGGCGCATGGGTATCCGGGCTTATCACCGGAGATCTTGGGACATCTTATACATACCGCGTCCCGGTGACCGAGCTTGTCATGGCCCGGCTTTGGATTTCCCTGCCGCTCGCGCTCTATGCGCTCGCACTTTCGGTGGTGATCGCCTTGCCGCTCGGTCTTTGGGCCGCCGCGCGGCGCGGGACGGCGACGGATGCGGGGATCATGGGCGTCACACAGCTTGGGATTGCCGTTCCGAACTTCTGGTTCGCGATGATCCTCGTGCTGATTTTCGCGATCAACCTGCGCTGGTTCTCGGCTGGCGGGTTTCCCGGGTGGGAGAACGGGCTTTGGCCAAACCTCAAGGCGCTGACCCTGCCTGCCATCGCACTGGCGTTGCCTCAGGCCTCAATCCTCGCCCGTGTCATGCGCTCCGCCGTGCTTGAGACGCTCGGGCAGGATTACATCCGCACAGCCCGCGCCAAGGGGTTAACCGGGCGGCAAACAGTCTGGCGCCACGCCTTTCGCAACGCGCTGATCCCGGTGATGACTATCATCGGATTGCAGTTCTCGTTCCTCATCGCGGGCGCGATCATTATCGAAAACGTGTTTTTCCTGCCCGGTCTGGGGCGGTTGATCTTCCAAGGCATCACCCAGCGCGATTTGGTCGTCGTGGAAAGCGTCGTAATGCTTCTGGTCTTTGCCGTCGTGCTGGTCACATTCCTCGTCGACATCGCCTACGCGCTGATCGATCCGAGGCTGAGGCGCCGGGCATGAGGCTTCCCGCAACCCTCCTCATCGGTGGCGCGCTTTTCGCCGCCTTCGCCGCCGCCGCGCTGATCTCGTTCATCTGGACGCCCTATTCGGTGGACGAGCTGAACATCACCGCCCGCATGCAACCACCCGGTGGCGCGCATCTGTTGGGCACCGATCACTTCGGGCGGGACATCCTGTCGATGATCATGGTGGGCGCACGCACCTCAATCGCGGTCGCCATCGTCGCGGTCGGCATCGGCATGGTGGTTGGTGTACCGCTCGGACTGATCGCAGCCGCCAATCGCGGTGGTTTGGTCGATGAAGTCATAATGCGCACCAACGATCTGGTCTTTGCGTTCCCGTCCCTCGTGATCGCGATCCTGATCACCGCGATTTTCGGCCCATCCGCCGTCAACGCGATCCTCGCCATCGGCATCTTCAACATCCCCGTCTTTGCGCGGGTCACACGCGGCGGGGCGTTATCGATTGGAACGCTGGATTACATCATGGCCGCGCGCGTCGCGGGCAAAGGCACGGCCCGCATCGCGGTAGAACACGTCCTGCCCAACATTGCCAACCTGCTGATCGTTCAGGGCACGATACAGTTCTCGCTCGGGATACTCGCCGAAGCGGCACTCTCTTACATCGGCCTCGGTGCGCAGCCCCCAACCCCGTCCTGGGGTCGGATGCTGGCCGACAGCCAGACACTCATCTCGCTCGCCCCGCACACCGCCATCATTCCCGGCCTTGCCATTGTGTTTGCGGTCCTTGGGCTTAACCTGATGGGGGACGGGTTGCGCGACGTGCTCGACCCCCGCGTGAGGCGCGCGCGATGAGCCTTCTGCGTGTTTCAAATCTCAGTCTCGCGATCCACGGCGCGCCGATCCTCAAAGACGTTTCGTTTGAAATCGTACCGGGCGAGATCTTTGCACTTGTCGGTGAAAGCGGCTCGGGCAAATCGATGACCGCGCTGTCTGCGATGCAACTCTTGCCGCAAGGAACAACAACCACCGGCGCGATCACCCTAACTGGAACGCCACTCCTCAATGCACCAGAACCCCAAATGTGCGCGCTCCGGGGCCGTGAGATCGGGATGATCTTTCAGGAACCCATGACCGCGCTCAACCCGGTGCAGACCATCGGGGATCAGGTCGCGGAAACCCTGCGGGTCCACGGCGTCACCGACCGGACGGAGGCACTGGAGATTGCCCGCGAACGGCTGAACCGCGTCGGTCTCGATGCCGACCGCTTCCCGCTTGACCGCTATCCGCACGAACTCTCCGGCGGCCAACGGCAACGTGTCTGTATCGCGATGGCCATTGCACTGCGGCCCAAACTCCTGATCGCGGATGAACCCACCACGGCGCTCGACGTCTCGACCCAGGCGCAGATCCTCGCGTTGCTCAAAGAACTCGTGGCCGACGAAGGCATGGGGCTGATGCTGATCACCCATGACCTTGCCGTCGTCAGCCGCATGGCCGACCGGGTGGCGGTGATGAAGGACGGTGAGATTGTCGAAGACGGCGCGACGGAGGCGCTTTTTCGCACCCGCGCCCATCCTTATACGCAAAAGCTGTTTTCCGCCTCAACGCACCGCCCTACCCGCGCCCATCCGCGCAGCGGCGCAACCGTTTTGGACGTGGCTCAGGTCAGCCGCGACTACGGGCGCGCCGGTCTGTCGCTTTTCGGCCCCCGGACCAAGACCCGCGCCGTGGACAGCGCGACGCTCACGATCGGCGAAGGCGAAAGTGTTGGGCTTGTGGGCGAGTCAGGCTGCGGAAAATCCACGCTCAGCCGCACGATCCTCGGTCTCGACCCGATTGCCGAAGGCACGGTTACCCTCACCGATCACCCAATCCAAGCGGGCCGTGTCCCCAACGCGCTCCGCCGCGAAATGCAGGTCGTGTTCCAAGACCCCTACGGCTCATTTAACCCACGCCACCGGGTCGAACGTCTGGTCGCCGAACCCTTCCACCTTGCCGATCAGCCGCCCGCCGATATCCGTGCCGCCGTTGCCGAAGCGTTGGAGGCGGTCGGCCTCGGCCCCGAGGCGATGGATCGCTACATCCACGAATTCTCAGGTGGCCAGCGTCAGCGCATCGCCATCGCCCGCGCCCTGATCATCCGCCCCAAGCTGATCATTCTGGACGAAGCCGTCTCGGCCCTCGATGTGTCAATCCGCGCGCAGGTGCTCGATCTTCTGGCCGATCTCCAAGGGCGCTTTGGCCTCAGCTATCTCTTCGTCAGCCACGACTTGCACGTCGTCCGCGCCATCACCGACCGCGTTTATGTCATGCGCGCTGGTAGAATCGTCGAAGACGGCGAGACCGAACAGGTCTTTTCCCAGCCGAAAGCGGACTATACTAAATCCCTAATCGACGCGACGCCGACGATCCCGGATAACTGGCGCTAGAAGCCTTAGCGCCATCACCATGACAGACACGACGACCCAAGGAGGGTGCCATGCCCCAATACGAACCGCTTGCGCTTTTGATCGATGGAGAATTTCGCGCCGGCAGCGAGGGCGTGACCGAACCGGTCTATAACCCNGCGACGGGTGAGGTTCTCGCCCAGCTTCCGCACGCCTCTGCTGCTGACCTCGACCTCGCGCTTGAGGTCAGCCAGCGCGCCTTTGACAGCTGGAGCCGCGTATCCGCCTTCGAACGCCAGCAGATCCTCGATGCCTCCGTCGCCCTGCTCTATGAGCGGATCGATGAGATCGCCGCGACCCTGTCACTGGAAAACGGCAAGCCCTTCCCCGAGGCGCGGATCGAGTTGGATTTCGCCTTCCAGACCCTGAAATGGTACGCCGAGGAAGCACGCCGCGCCTACGGCCGGATCATCCCGACGCGCGCGCCCAATCTTCGCCCCTCGGTCCGCAAGGAACCTGTCGGACCGGCCGTTGCGTTCGTTGCATGGAACTTCCCGGCCAACAACGTCATGCGCAAAGTTGCAGGCGCGGTGGCGGCAGGCTGTTCGCTCATCATCAAACCCAGCGAGGAAACCCCGGGCACCGCCATCGCAATCGCCCGCGCCATGCAGGATGCGGGTCTGCCGGGGGGAGTGCTGCAAATCGTCTTTGGCGTGCCCGACACGATCTCACGCCACCTCCTTGCCTCGCCGATCCCACGCAAGCTGTCGGTCACAGGCTCGACCGCTGTGGGCAAGCATCTGACGAAACTCGCCGCTGACACGCTGAAACGCACCACGATGGAGCTTGGCGGCCACGCGCCGGTGATCGTCACGAAAGAAGCTGACATCGACGCGGCCATCGCCGCCATCGTGCCGGTCAAAACGCGCAACGCCGGTCAGGTCTGCACGTCGCCCACGCGCTTTCTGATTGCCAAGGAGAAATACGTCGATTTCGTCGACGGGTTCTCGGAAGCGATCTCAAAAACGCGGATCGGTGATCCGTTCGCGGACGGTACGCAAATGGGCGCGCTCATCGCAGAACGCCGCATCGACTGGATGGAAACGCTGATCAATGATGCGGTCGATAAAGGCGCCAGCGTCGCCACCGGCGGCAATCGCATTGGAAATGTCGGCAACTTCTTTGAACCCACCGTAATCAAGGACGCCACAATCGAGATGCGCGCTATGAACGAAGAGCCCTTCGGTCCCTTCGCGCTAATGACGCCAGTCGACGACCTCGACAGTGCGCTGGCCGAAGCCAACCGCGTGCCCGTTGGCCTTGCAAGCTACGGCTTCACACGGTCTCAGGCCGAGGCGCTTCGCCTGCAGGATGAGTTGAACGCGGGCCTCGTCGGCATCAACCAAGGCGTGGTCTCCATGCCCGAAGCCCCCTTCGGCGGCGTGGATGAAACCGGCTACGGTTCCGAGGGTGGACCTGAGGGGCTGGAGACATTCCTGCGCACGAAATTCGTGCTTGAGAAGGTCCTGTAAGGGTTTTCTTGCGAGGCTTTGCCTCGCGCTCCAGGATATTTGAGGATCAATGGAAGCCGTACAGCGACAGCACTTCCATTGATCCAAAAATATCCCGGGGGAGCGCCCCATAAGGGGCGCGGGGGCAGCGCCCCCCATGCCTCTCCAAGACATGTTGATATTCCGCCCTTTTTCGCTAGGTTTTTGGGAAATAAGGGAGGAGTAATCATGAAACATTTCACCAAGGCTACTTTGGCTGCCGCCGTCGTGGCGCTCGGCACCGGCGGCGCACAGGCGCAGGACGGCGGGAACTACATTCTTGCCACGGCGTCCACGGGCGGCACGTATTACCCGGTGGGCGTGGCGCTTTCGACGCTCGTGAAGGTCAAGCTTGAGCCCAAGCAGAAGATCGGCATGTCAGCCGTGTCCTCCGCCGGTTCGGGGGAAAACGTCCGTTTGGTCCGCGAAGGCGAAGCGCAGTTCGGCATCATGCAGGGTCTCTTTGGCTATTATGCCGCGACGGGCACCGGACCGTTGGAAGCCGACGGCGTGCAAGAAGACCTGCGCTCGGTCTCGATGCTGTGGCAGAATGTCGAGCATTTCGTTGTCGCCAACGACAAGGTGAACTCGGGCGATATGTCCGACTTCCTTGCGCTTAAGGGGGAAAGCGTGGCTCTGGGCCGGAAGAACTCAGGCACCATCGGCTCGAACGCGGCCATCTTGGGTGGCTTCGACATGGACATCTATGCCGACTTCACGCTCGTTGAAGGCGGCTATGGCCCCTCCGCTGAATCGCTCCAGAACGGTCAAACCGTGGGTATCTCAACCCCAGCTGGTGTTCCGGTTGGAGCTTTGAGCCAGCTTTTTGCTGCCGCTGGTGACCGCGTGACGCTGCTCAACATGACGCCGGAACAGCAGGCGACCGCGGATGGAGGCCGGAACCTCTGGACGGAATATGTGATCGAAGCGGGCACCTATCCCGGTCAGTCGGCAGATGTGACGACCATCGCGCAACCAAACTTCCTGGCCACGCATAAGGATATCCCCGAAGAGCACGTCTACCAGATCACCAAAACGGTCTATGAGAACCTGCCCTTCCTTCAGGCGATCCATCCGGCGACCAAAGCCATGGCGATCGAGAAAGCCATCGCAGGCCTGCCGCTGCCGCTGCACCCCGGTGCGGCGCGCTATTACTCCGAACAGGGTATCGAGATCCCTGATCGGCTGATGGCCAAGTAATCAAAATCGTATAGCTGCCCCGGATTTTCCGGGGCAGTCTATTCATTTTTCTATGTCAGACGACACCCCCGCGCCCGAAAAAGACATCGAGCAGGACAGCCCGCTGCGTCAACCGACCGGTGGGGCCGAGCTATTCATAACCGTATGGTGCTTTGCGCTGGCGGGGATCCACCTCTTCAACGCTGTATACCCTGTGATGTCGGTCTTTGACCGGAATGTGCTGCATTTCGGCGGCTTTGCAGTGCTGGCTGCGGCCCTTTATCCTGCGGCCCAGGCACGGTGGGCCCGGTCACGCGGCGCGGTGACCTTTGACCTCTGTTTCGGCTTTGTCGCAGCCTTCTCTGGCTTTTGGTTCGTATTGAACGAAGAGCGCCTTTACGGCCTCACTCAACCCTTCGAGGCACTCGACTGGTTCTTTGCCGTCACGCTTGTTGTGTCTGCCACAGAACTCACGCGCCGTGTCGCGGGCCTTGTCATCCCCGTCCTGATTGTCCTGTCGCTGACTTACGTCGCGGTCTGGGGGAAATGGGTCGACGGCATGTTCAATTTCCCGGGCTTTGCCTGGGAATCGACGCTTTGGCGGTCGATTTATAATGACGAAGGCATCTTCGGGAACATCGCCCGCATCTCCTCCACGACCGTCTTTCTCTTCGTGATCTTCGGCGCGTTCCTCGTCCGCTCTGGCGCAGGCGAGTTCGTCATCGCGCTGGCCCGCGCCATCGCGGGGCGCATTGCCGGTGGACCGGGTCTGGTCGCCGTCATCTCGTCCGCGTTGACCGGTACGATCTCAGGCTCCGCCGTCGCCAACACCGCGTCCACTGGTGTTATCACCATCCCCCTGATGAAACGTGCGGGCTATAAAGCGCACTTTGCGGGCGGGGTTGAGGCAGCGTCTTCCACCGGCGGTCAGCTTATGCCCCCCATTATGGGCGCGGGCGCCTTCGTCATGGCGAGTTTTACGCAGATCTCTTATGAGACCATNGTCCTCGTCGCGATCCTGCCCGCGATGCTCTATTTCGGCTCGGTTGCGTTTTTCGTGCGGATCGAGGCGCGGCGGCTGCAATTGCCGCCGTTGGAGGCGGATGGTGAGACGCTTTGGACTGCGCTCAAGAAAGGCGGCGCGCCGTTCATCATCCCGATCACGCTGCTGATCTATATGCTGGTGTCAGGCTATACCCCGAACTACGCCGCTGTCTTCGCGATCATCGCGGTGATCGTGGCAAGCTGGGCCTCGGCCAACCCGATGGGACCAAAAGCGATCGCCGAGGCGATGGTCAACGGCTCAAAAGGCATGATCATGACCGCGATTCTGCTTTGCGCAGTTGGATTGGTCGTCAACGTCATCACCACCGCGGGCATCGGGAACACCTTCTCACTGATGATCGCAGAATGGTCAGGCGGCAATATCCTGTTTGCCATCATCATGATTGCCCTCGCCTCGCTGGTTCTGGGCATGGGGCTGCCGGTAACGGCGGCCTATATCGTGCTCGCCACGCTCTCGGCCCCTGCACTCGCAGGCATGCTTGCGGATCGGGAGGTCGTCGCGGCCATCGCGGACGGAGCGTTGTCCGAAAGTGCCAAAGCGATGTTCATGCTGGGGGCGCCCGAGGTCTTGCCGCTTTTGAACGCGCCCATGCCCATCGAGCAGGCGCGCGCGCTGGTGGCCGAACTGCCGATTGAAGTCGCCCAACCCTTGCGCGATCTCACGGTCAGCCCGGCGGCAATGGTCACGGCACTTTTGTCGGCGCATATGATCGTCTTCTGGCTCAGCCAAGATTCCAACGTCACGCCACCGGTGGCACTCGCTGCCTTCACCGCCGCTGCCATCGCGAAGTCGAGCCCGATGCAAACCGGCGTGGCAAGCTGGAAGCTGGCCAAGGGCCTCTATATCGTGCCCCTGCTCTTCGCCTATACGCCGCTTTTGTCCGGCAACTGGCCCGAGATGCTGGCCATCGCGGGCGTGGCACTTATTGGCATCTATGGATTGGCGGGCGCGTTGCAGGGTTGTCTGGAGCATCCCGTTGGGTGGGTTGAGCGCGCCATTCTGGCCGTGGCAGGTACCGCCTGCATCATCCCTACAACGTTCACCTATCAAATGGTGGCGCTCGGAGTGGTCGTTGCAGTGTTCGTGTTTAACCTCATGCGCGGCCGCCCTGAACCTGCAACAACCTGAACAACCTCACGAAAATCGTTGCCCGAATCCCCTTTCATGCGCTTTGCTGACGAGGCAGCCGCTTGTTGTTACGCGGCGCGGGGGAGGGTTCAGGATGGCATTTCGGGTTTTGGCGCGCGGTGTTGTAGGCGTTCTTGTCTGGCTTATCTCGACCGCACTCGCGCTCGCCTGCACTGTTCCCCCCGATTATCGCACTGACATTCGCCCCAACGCCGGGGATGGTCCAACCGTCATCACCGCCTCAATGGGTGTTGCAGATTTCATGGGGGTTGATGACGTCAACCAACGACTAGAGCTTGATATGATCGTTCAAATGGGGTGGCAGGATGATCGCCTGATCGGTCTGGAGGGGTGTCGCTTCGCCATTACCCAAGTCTGG
The DNA here is from genome assembly GCA_013214635.1 of Paracoccaceae bacterium. Classification (GTDB taxonomy): domain Bacteria; phylum Pseudomonadota; class Alphaproteobacteria; order Rhodobacterales; family Rhodobacteraceae; genus JABSSC01. The sequence goes on from JABSSC010000015.1 coordinate 9,087, forward strand.
TTTCCGCCCGTTCTTCTGTTCAACTCATCGAACCTACGCGCCGCACGCACGCAGGCACGAAATCAGGTGATCGTTGGTGAAAACGGCAAAATCGCCTATGGCCAGCGTGCGACTGGCTTCATCTCAAGCTATCACAACCTGCGGCAGTTTCCGTTCGACAGGCAGTTCTTTCAGATCGGCTTTGGATCACTGCGCTTTGGCGTCGATGACCTGACATTCATTCCAGACCCGGAGAACACGTGGATCGCGCGACGGCTGAACATCGAAGGCTGGGATGTCTTTGGCGTCTCACTCAGCAATCAGATCGTGGACATTCAGGAATCAAACCTGACCACAGATGTCCTGACACTGACGATAGAGGCCAAGCGCAGCACTGATTTCTATGTCTATCGCGTGATCATGCTCCTGCTGTTTGTCGTCGCGATGAGCTGGGCAATTTTTTGGGTACCCCCGAAACGGTTTGAGTTTCAGATCGGGCTTGGCGCCACATCAATGCTGACGGCGATTGCCTTCAATTTGTCGATCTCATCGCAACTTCCACAGCTTGGCTACCTGACGATCCTCGACAAAATGCTGATCTGGGCAATCATCCTGATCTTTTTGTCAATCGTTGAGGCACTTTGGGCCGGCTTGATGGTTTTGGAAGAACGGGAGGCGCTGGCACTCAGGCTGGACCGAATTTCGCGCGTTGTTTTCCCCCTCCTCCTTGCGGTCGGTTGGTTATTGATCATTAATCGTGGTCTATCAGAAATCGTGCCGCCCATAATCCCGGGCTAAACCGCATCCCAAACGTACCGGCGAAAGCATCGACGCCGCATGGCTGAGTTCAATATCTTGATCGTCGCCCAGAACGGGCGGCTGATGTACGAGGCAATCATCTTTCTCGCCTCACTCCGGCGGTCGGATCCAAGCTTTCCGGGCCGCGTGTTTGTTGCGATCCCCCAACCGGGCGATCGGTGGCAGGATGACCCTAGCGTGCGGGACCAGGGCGTGCTGGACCTGTTTGATGAGTTCGGCGCGACCGTCCTGCCGTTCGAAAGCCATCATTTCGGACAAGACTATCCCTACGGCAACAAGGCGGAGGCGCTTTTGGCCCTGCCCGAAGGCGAACCGTTCGTGTTTTTTGACACCGACACGCTCATCACGGACAAGCTTAGCACCGTGCCGTTTGAGTTTGATCGCCCCTCGGCCTCGATGAGGCGTGAGGGGACATGGCCCAAAATCGAACTCTACGGCCCCGGCTATGATGCCACGTGGCGGTCACTTTATGAGATGTTCGATGTCCCGTTTGACACCTCTCTTGACCCGTCCTTTCCCGATGAATACTGGGAACGGTATCTCTATTTTAACGCAGGCTGGTTCTTCTATCGCTGCCCGCAGGTCTTTGGTCGGCGGCTGGTCGATACGATGGTCGCGATCCGTGACACCCCGCCTGAGACGCTGGTGTGCCAGTCGCTGGATCCGTGGCTCGACCAGATCGCTTTGCCCATCGTGATCCACGGCTTGGGTGGCGGCCGTCCGGGGCCGGAACTGGCGGGTCTCGACGGTGAGACGACGTGCCACTGGCGCGCCCTGCCCCTGCTATACGCGCGTCAGAGTGACGCGGCCGTCGCCTGTCTTGAGGAAGTGACGGCCCCCAATCGCGTGAAGAAGGTGCTCAAACAATACGACCCCTTCAAACGCATGATCTATCAGGGGCGCGGCGCGCGGGCACGGGATCTCTTTGACCGAAACGCCCTACCCAAGAAAGAGGCAGCGATCAGAAATAGGCTCAAACGAGAACGATTATGGATGCGATGAGCCCGCGTTCATGCTATCACGTTAAAAAATGAGACTGGATTGCACATGCCATCGGTAACCGACACACCGTCCATAGACACTTTGTCAGCCGCGTTGGTGAGCGAGGACGCGGTGGCACTCAAAGCCCTGTTTTCGTCTGTTGGTGCGCCTGCACCGCGTTTAACATAGGCGCCCGCACGCGAAGACTGCGTGAACCCGGTCTTGCAGCGGTTCTACGCGCTTTGCCAGTCGCTCATGTCACGCTCAGGCCGGATCGAAGCGCAGCACGTGATCTCGCAGGATTTTGGGGCGGTTGCGGATTGGCTTCTTCTTCTGGGACCGGGATCCGCACCGGGCACCTTCGTCTATTCCCATTACGGTCAAAGCATTGCCGACCATTACGGGCGCGATATGACCGGTCAGACAACCGCTGATTTCGGTGGTCATATCGGTGTGTTTTTCGGCGCACTTTATCAAGCCGCCGCAGAGCGCGGGGAGTGGGTGCTAAGCGAACACGAACCGCCGAAATCGGTCTTTGTGCGTCGCTGGCATCGCCTGATTGTGCCGCTCTATACAGGGGACAAGGTCACGCATTTCGCCGTGGCCAACGTCCCCGAAAATGAGTTGAAAACCGGCCTCGATCTCATGGTCGATCCCGTGTTTCTGTGCTCTGCCGATCAGCAGATCCACTATGCCAACAAGGCGGCTTTGGAGTTCTTTTCGGAGGTGCCCCGGGCCGTGAATGCGGGCCATCTTGCGCGGATCACGGGTATCTCGCTCGCGCACTTACCCGGCCCGGACGAAATGGTGGCGCGACAGGTGTCGCAAGACAGTATCGAGCTGGTGTCGCGCGGGGCGATCGTGGAACGGCTTGAGATGACCGTCAGCGCCGCAACCCACCGGGGCGAGAGCTTTTACATCGTGGTGATGCGCCTGACCGGCACCTGACAGGTCCTTGCCCGAAACGCGGCAACGTCCTAAGCATGGGCGGACGCGTTATCAGGAAGATCCCCATGTCAGACAAACCATTGAATTTCGATACATTGCAGATCCACGCAGGCGCCAATCCAGATCCGGCAACAGGCGCCCGTCAGACCCCGATTTACCAGTCGACCGCCTTTGTATTCCGTGACCACGACCACGCTGCAGCGCTCTTTAATCTGCAAGAGGTTGGGTTCATCTATTCCCGCCTGACCAACCCCACCATCGCCGCCCTGCAGGACCGGGTTGCGGCGCTTGAAGGTGGTGCAGGTGCGGTTGCGTGCTCCTCCGGCCATGCCGCGCAGATCATGGCGCTCTTCCCTCTGATGGGACCAGGTCTGAATATCGTGGCCTCAACCCGGCTCTACGGCGGCACGGTCACGCAGTTCAGCCAGACGATCAAACGCTTCGGCTGGGGTTGCACCTTTGTTGATTTCGATGATCTCGATGCCGTGAAAGCGGCGATTGACGACAATACGCGCGCGATTTTCTGCGAAAGCGTTGCCAATCCCGGCGGCTATATCACCGATCTCGACGCGATCGCGGGCGTCGCTGATGCCGCTGGCATCCCGCTGATTGTCGATAACACCTCGGCCACGCCCTACCTCTGCCGCCCGATTGACCACGGCGCGACGCTGGTTGTGCATTCCACCACCAAGTACCTGACCGGCAACGGTACGGTCACAGGCGGTGTCGTCATCGATTCCGGCAAGTTCGACTGGATGGCGTCCGACAAGTTCCCCTCGTTCAGCCAGCCTGAGCCCGCCTATCACGGTCTGGTCTTTGCCGAGGCGCTGGGGCCGATGGCCTTCACGTTCCATTCCATTGCAATTGGCTTGCGCGATCTCGGCATGACCATGAACCCGCAAGGCGCGCATTACACGCTGATGGGGATCGAAACCCTGTCGCTGCGCATGGACAAACACGTCGCCAATGCCGAAAAGGTTGCCGCCTGGCTCGAAGCCGATCCACGGATCGACAGCGTGTCCTATGCCGGACTGCCGTCGAGCCCGTACTATGATCGCAAGTCCCGGATCTGCCCAAAAGGCGCAGGCGCGCTCTTCACCTTTGCGATCAAGGGCGGCTACGACAACTGCGTCAAACTTGTGAACTCGGTCGAGCTCTTCAGCCATGTGGCAAACTTGGGCGATGCACGCTCGCTGATCATTCACTCAGCCTCCACGACCCACCGCCAGCTCTCGGATGAGCAGCGCGCGGCGGCGGGGGCGGGCGCCAACGTGGTGCGCGTGTCAATCGGGATAGAGAATGCCGATGACATTATCGCCGATCTTGATCAGGCCCTGACCAAGGCGCTGGCCTAAGCCGATCTGTTTGCGAGGCTCTGCCTCGCGCTCCGGGATACTTGAAGATCAATGGAAGGGCGCGCGCTTTCTTCCATTGATCCCAAAATATCCCGGGGAGTGAGGCGCGCCAGCGCCGAGAGGGGCAGCGCCCCTCTATTCGATCGCGAACGTGATCGATACCGTGGCGGACACGGTCATCTCGCCCGGCGCGACCGGGACGTCGGCCATGGCTTCTGCCGCCATCCGCATCACCGGGGCCGGACCGCCTGAGGTGCCTCCCTCGGTCAGGGTCAGGATGGACCCCAGTTCAACACCTGCCGCCGCAGCCAACACAGCGGCCTTGCGCAGGGCATCTGCCACAGCGCGTTCGCGCGCGGTGTCTTCCAAGCCGTCACGATCCGACAGACCGAATTGAAGGCCACCCATGGTATTGGCGCCATCACCCATGGCCGCGGCGAGGACACCCCCCAGCGCCTCAAGATCGCGCACGGTTGCGCGCACGTCGTTGGAGGCTGCAAAGCCCGTAATTTGGGATTGTCCACCGTCTGCAGCCCGGGTCCAGAGAGGTCGCACCGACAGACCGCTTGTTTGGACATCGGCCTCCTCCACACCGACTGCACTCAAGGCGGCAAGCAGGGCAGCCACCCGTTCGGAAGTCTCGTTCAACGCTTCTTCTGCGGTTTNTGCCTCAGCGGCAGCACCGAGCGTGATTGTCGCCATATCGGGTGCGGCNCTGACCTCTCCCATGCCGCTNACGGACANGGTCGACANNGTGTCNGCAATGGCCGGGGCGGTGGTGAGNATCAACAGGGCGGCAAGCAGGTTGCGCATGGGGGTCTCCTTCATGTTGCCGTCCCAATCTGGGGGCTTGCCGCAGGGGCAATCAAGCCCGGAGAGCGCGCCATCGGCGGGATGCCGCAAATTAGCGTTTTGCTACATCTTGGTAATGACCCGGTCAGACTTGCGTGTTACCGTTCGTGCAGCATGCCAGATTTCGCGTTAGACCTTGGTTTCGATCGGATCAGACTGCTTCAACGGCGGTCGGTCGATTGGGAGTTTTTGGGCGAAATTGCAACAACTTCCCCGGATTTGACGCCCCGCTTGCGGGGCATGATACGCGCCGCGAATGATGGCAGTGACGATGGTTTCGCGGCTTGGGTGTTTCTGCCCGAGGATCAGGTCCTGTTCGACCGCGCGCCGCTGCCACAGAGCGAGGCGGCCGATGTTGGCAGCGTCGTCTCAAGCTTTCTCGAAGGGCGCACACCTTACGCATTGGAAGACCTGCGCGTCGATTGGGACGATCAGGTTGCATTCGCTCAGATCGCCGCGGTCGCCGAAGACACACTTGAAGAGGCGGACCGCTTTGCCCGCGCCCACGGGGTTGAGCCCATCGCAATAACAGTGCGCGTCGACCCGGCGGTCTTTCCCCGCCATCCGGAGTTTCGCGAATTGCCTGTGGCGGTGATGTTCCGCAGTTCACGCCAGGCGGAGGGCACGCCAGACGCAACGCCACCCCCGGAGCCTATCCCTGCGACGCCGCAACCTGTTGCCGCCACGCGCCCTGTTGTCACCCCGACGCCCCAGCGCAAAAAACGCACGACGGCAACCTTAGGGATCGCCGGTGCAATTGCGGCCTGTGCCGCGGCGCTGGCCATCTGGGTCGCGACACCCGATGCGGCCCCTCCCCCCGAAGTTGAGGTGGCCGAGGCGGAGCCAATTGCGCGCCCTGCCCTCGTCGATGACCTGAGCAGCGTGGCAATGCCACAGGCGGACATCGTGCTTGGCCGGACTGAGTCAGCCCACCTGCCCGGACCACAAGTGGAAACGCTTGCCCGCGTGTCCCCGGGAAGTGCGCCACTTCCCGAAACGTCGGCCTCGCCCGACAAGGCTGGCTTTAGCGACACGCGCGCGGTCCCGGTCCCGCCAGAACCTCAGGCCGATCTCGATATCGCGCGCGGGTCCGCCACCGGGCTTGCTCCGCCTGTTGCGATTGCCGCACCAGAGATTGAAACCACCTCTGCCGCGCAATCTTTCCCGCTTTCTGCCGATAAGGTGCAGGACGACGTGGCTGAGACCGTGCCGCTGGAAGAGGGCCCGGTGCTCGACCTCGCGTCGATCCCGCGGGAGTTTGTGCTCCCGCCCGAGCAGTGGCCCGATGCCGCCGGGTTTTCCGGCTTGAATGCCGGGCTTGCCCCGTTTGTCGCCGATCCGGCACCGCCCGCCGTGCCAAGTCCTGCACTGCCGCCCACCGCGGTGCTGCCATCGGCGGAAACCGAGGCACCCGTCGAACCGACCCGTGCCGAAAATGACGTCGTGGACGGGGCCGATGGCCTCGCCCCTGCTTTGCCGCTGGCCAATCTGCCGCCAGAGACAGCCCAAGAGGTGGAACCGCCGGTGTCCTTTGCGCCGCTGACAGCGACGCTGACACCCCGCGCCCGGCCTGAAGCACCCGAAATTGTTGAGGTTGTGACGGCGGTTGCAACGTCGCTCCGGCCACAAGACCGACCCGCACCACGGATCGCGCGGCAGACGACGGCTGTTGCGGCGGCCTCGACCGCTGGGATCGCAACACAACCTGCGCAGACGCGTACGCAGTCGTCAAATGGCTCATCCGGGATCGCAGAGCTTGTGGCCCGCCCCCGCACGCAGCCCGCACCCGGCACGCCGTCAGCGGTGCGCGTGGCACGCGCGGCCACGGATGACGACGCCCTGCAGTTCGGGCGCGTGAACCTGATTGGGGTCTTTGGCTCGGACGGGTCGCGGCGCGCGCTGGTGCGCCTGTCCACGGGCCGCATGGTGCGCGTGTCCATCGGGGACCGCGTCGATGGCGGGCGCGTTGCTGCCATCGGGTCCTCATCGATGAGCTATGTCAAAGGCGGGCGAACAATCAACCTCGCCATCCCGTCAGGCTGATCCGTCAGGCGGCGTCATCGGTGCTGAGCACACCGCGATCAATCTGATCCTGTTCGATCGATTCAAAGAGTGCCTTGAAATTCCCTTCTCCGAAGCCGTCATCGCCCTTGCGCTGAATGAATTCAAAGAAGATCGGGCCGATCACGGTCTTTGAGAAGATCTGCAACAGGATGCGCGTCTCGCCCCCGTCAACGACCCCTTCCCCGTCGATCAGCACGCCATGCTCCATCATCCGGTCCTTGGGCTCCTCATGGCCCGTTACACGTTCATAAGACATGTCGTAATAAGCCTCGGGCGGTTTGGGCATAAAGCGCACGCCCGCCTCGGCAATGGCATCCACGGCGTCATAAATCTCAACATCCTTCGTGCCAACGGCAATGTGCTGGATGCCTTCACCGTTGTAGCGCTTGAGGTATTCGACGATCTGGCCGGTCTCACCCCGGTCTTCGTTGATCGGAATACGGATGCGCCCGCAGGGTGAAGTCAGCGCACGGCTAAACAGCCCCGTGAACTTGCCCTCAATATCGAAAAACCGGATTTCCTTGAAGTTGAACAGGTCGCCGTAGAACCGGAACCAGACGTCCATGTTGCCTTTGTGGACGTTGTGGGTCAGGTGATCGAGGTAGTGAAATCCAACACCATCTGGGTTTGCTGTCCCGACCCAATCAAACTCGGCATTGTACGGGTTGTTCGCATAATACTGATCGATGAAATAGATCAGCGACCCACCGATCCCGACAATCGCGGGCACATCCATCATCTTGCCCGGGCCGTCAAACGGCGTCGCCCCCATTTTGACGGCGTGGTCAAAGGCGTGCTGCGCGTCCACTACGCGCCAGCCCATCGATGGAGCGCAAGGTCCGTGCTGATCGATGAACTGCGCCGCATGTGTGCCCGGTTCCGCGTTGATGACATACGTGATATCGCCTTGCTGCCAAAGCTCGATTGCGCGGGTCTTGTGCGTGGCGGTGTGCGTGTACCCCATGCGCCCGAACAAATCGCGCAGCACCTGCGGATCGGGATGCGCAAACTCGACGAATTCGAACCCATCCGTACCGGCAGGGTTGTCGGGTGAGATTTGCGCGCGTGGCGCGTCGTGCGGGAATGGGCCCATCGGTCAGCTCCAAGAAAAATCATGATTTGCACAAAAATATCGCGGATGGGGTGTTATTTCTGCGCATAATGAAGTGCTGAAGGATGTATTTTTGTAACTTTTTCGCGTATAGTACGCCCATGCCACAAGAAATTCGCACGAAACTGGACGATACGGACAAGGCCTTGCTTGCCGCTGTTCAGCGCGACGCGCAACTGACGGCCGAGGCGTTGGGGCAGATCCTGAACCTGTCCACAAGTCAGGCCGCACGACGCAAGCACCGGCTTGAGGCCGAGGGATATATCGAAGGCTACCGCGCGCGTCTGTCCGCGACACGTCTGGGCCTTGGCGTTCAGGCGTTTATCCAGGTTCAGATGGCGACGCATGAACCGGCGCAGGCCCGGACCTTTACCCGGCTTTTGGAAATTCGACCCGAAGTCACCAGCGCATGGACCCTGACGGGCGAGGCCGATTATCTGCTCCGCGTCTATTGCGAAGACCTTGGCGCACTTCACCAGCTTATCCACGAAACACTTTTGCCGCACCCTGCCGTGTCGCGGGTGCACAGTCAGATTGTCATGGATCAATTCAAAGCAGACGCCCCTCTGCCAACGTAACGAAAGGACACTATGGAAACATTTCTGCTTCAAGCCACGATCTACCTCGCCGCCGGAGTGGTGGCGGTGCCACTTGCCGCCCGTCTCGGGCTGGGCTCGGTTCTGGGCTATCTGCTCGCCGGTATCGTGATCGGTCCAATTATCGGACTGGTGGGTGCCGAGACCGAGAACCTCCAACACGTGGCCGAGTTTGGCGTGGTGATGATGCTGTTTCTGATCGGGCTGGAGCTTGCGCCGCGCACACTTTGGGACATGCGGCACAAACTGCTGGGGCTGGGCGGATTGCAGGTGGTGCTGACCACAGCCGCGATCACGTGGATTTCGACGTTATTGGGCTATCCCTGGCAAACCGCGCTGGCCATCGGCATGGCGCTGGCGCTGTCTTCGACCGCGATCGTGCTGCAAACCCTCAACGAAAAAGACCTCATGCGCACCGCTGGTGGGCGGGCCTCGTTCTCGGTCCTGCTGACACAGGACGTCGCGGTCATTCCGATGCTGGCAATCATCCCCTTGCTCGTCATTCCGGGCGCGGCAGGTGAATACCATGCCGAGGCGCATGGTGGCGCGGCGATTGAGCTGTTCGCCACGCTTCCCGGCTGGGCCGTGACGCTGATCACCATTGCGGCCATCGTCGGCATCGTCCTGTTCGGTATCTTTGCCTCGCACCCGCTCTTCCGCTTTGTACACATGGCTCGGCTGCGTGAGCTTTACACAGCCTTCGCGCTCCTGATCGTGGCCGGGATCGCCTTCCTGATGATCACGGTGGGCCTCTCGCCCGCGCTGGGGACATTCCTTGCGGGCGTCGTACTGGCCAACTCCGATTTCCGCCATCAGTTGGAAAGCGACATTGAACCCTTCAAAGGCCTGCTTTTGGGGCTGTTCTTCATCACCGTCGGCGCCGGCATTGACTTCACCATCCTCCTCGACAATGCCGCAGGGATCATCGGCGCGACGCTTCTTCTGATGCTGGTCAAAGGGCTCATCCTCCTCGGGCTCGCCTATGGCTTCCGCCTGCGCGGGCAGGATCGCTGGCTCTTTACCCTTGGCCTCGCCCAATCCGGTGAGTTCGGCTTTGTCCTTGTCGCCTTCGCACTTCAGCAAGCGGTCATGCCGGGGGTGCTGGGTGAGAAGCTCTTTTTCATCATCGCGCTGACCATGCTGCTTACACCGCTCGCCTTTATCGGATGGGAAAGGTTCCGCCACCGCATGCACGAAGGGGCGGATCTGCCCCACCCAGAAGATGAGATCGAGGATGAACACCAACAGCCCATCATCATCGCCGGGATTGGGCGGTTTGGGCAGGTCGTCAATCGCCTCGTCCAGATGGCCGGATTCAAAACAACGGTTCTGGACAACAACCTTGAAACTATCGAGTTGATGCGGCGTTTCGGGTTCAAAAGCTTCTTTGGCGACCCAACACGACCAGAGCTTTTGCACGCCGCCGGGTTCGATCGCGCCCGCGTGCTGGTCGTGGCGATGGACGACCGTCAGGCCAGTGTGCGCCTTGTCAGCTATGCCCGGAAAGAGCGACCCGACCTGCATATCGTCGCCCGCGCGCTCGACCGTATTCACACCTACGAGCTTTATCAGGCCGGGGCGGACGACATCGTGCGCGAGATGTTCGACAGTTCCCTCCGCGCCGGACGTTACGTGCTGGAAAACATGGGACTGGAAGAGTTTGAAGCGGCTGAGATGGAGCGGTTCTTCTACAAGAAAGACCGCGAAGCGCTGCTCGAACTCGCGGGTTTGTGGAACCCGAACGTGCCCGTGGCCGAGAACGAGGCCTATATCGAGCGCTCCCGCGAGTTGAACAAAGAGCTTGAGACCGCGCTCGTCCGACAAGTGGCTGAGGAAGAGGATTTGACCCCATCCGAGCTTCCCAGTGGTGTGATTACCCCTGCCCCGCGCTAACTGCGGCTTCGGCAAAGGTGGCCATTCCGGAATGGCACGCCACCGCCGATTGCAGGATCGACAACGCCACAGCCGCGCCTGACCCTTCGCCCAACCGCAGGCCAAGCGACAGGATCGGTTCCTTGCCGATGCGCTCCAAAAGCGCGGCATGGGCCCCTTCTTCCGAGAGGTGCCCTGCAACGCAGTGGTCCAGTGCACCGGGGCTTGCAGCCTCCAGCGTTGACGCGGCGGCCGTGCAGATGAACCCGTCGAGGATGACCGGAACCCCCTCCACCCGCGCGCGCGTGATCGTACCCGCCATCGCGGCAAGCTCGCGCCCGCCAAGACACCGCAACACGTCCAGCGGGTCGCCCAACGCCTCGGCGTGACGGGCAAGCCCGGCGTCAATCACCGCCGCCTTATGGGCTACGCCCGCGTCATCCAGACCCGTTCCGCGTCCGGCCCATGCTGCACCGCCACCACCATAAAGCCCGGCAGCCACCGCCGCCGCCGCCGTAGTGTTGGCAATTCCCATTTCGCCCACGATCACCAGATCGCTGGCCGGATCGACCGCATCCCACCCGGCTTTGAGCGCGGCGACAAACGCGTCCTCGGCCATTGCTGGGGCTTGGGTGAAGTCCTCTGTCGGCGTGTCGAGGTCAAGCGCGTGCACATTCAACGATGCGCCCTGCGCCTTGGCCAATTGGTTGATTGCGGCACCTCCGGCGGCAAAATTGCCCACCATCTGTGCCGTGACTTCCGCCGGGAACGCAGACACGCCCTGCGCCGCGACACCGTGATTGCCCGCAAAGATCAGGATCGACGGGGCCTCAAGCACAGGCCGGGCATCGCCACGCCAGGCGGCATACCACAGGGCCAAGTCTTCCAAGCGACCGAGAGCCCCCGGTGGTTTCGTCAGTTGCCCATTGCGATCTTCTGCGCCCGCGCGTGCCGTCTCATCCGCCTGAGGAAGGTCGTTCAAAATGGCGCGAAACGCCGAACTGCTCGAAAACTCTGTGCTCACGCGACCTGCACTCCGTTGCCGTTTGCATTTGCCTCTGATTAACGTTTCAACAGACAGACAACAGCCCCAAAAAGCGCCCCACTCGTGCGACCTAGCGACATTTCCGAAGCCTTTGCCCTTTTGACCCGGCTCCCCGTCCCGCGCCACACCCCGCGCGGTGGCGCGTGCGCGTGGGCGTGGCCGGTTGTCGGGCTAGTGGTGGGAACACTGGCGGTAGCATTGGCCAGTGGCGCGCTGGCAATTGGCCTGACCCCTGCGCTGGCGGCGGGTGTGGCAATCGCCACGCAAATGATCGTCACGGGCGGGCTGCACGAGGACGGGCTGGGCGATACCGCCGACGGCTTCTGGGGCGGGCGCGACAAGGACCGGCGGCTCGCCATCATGAAGGACAGCGCCATCGGCAGCTACGGGGTGCTGGCGCTCATCGTCACAACGGGGCTGAACTGGGCCGCCCTGACACATCTGATCAAAGACGGTCACCTCGCCGCGCCGATCCTGTGCGCCGCCGCTTTGTCGCGCGCGGCAATGGCCTGGCAAATGTCGGCGCTGCCTTTTGCCCGCGACGGAGGTCTTGCGGCGCATGTCGGCCAACCGTCGGTACAGATGGCGGCGCTATCCGTGGCAATCGCCGTCCTGTCGACACTCTTGCTGGCGGATGTGGGCGCGCTCTTTGCCGCAATCGGCGTGGCCGCGGCCACGTTCATCGTTGGCCGCATCGCCCTTGCCAAGATCGACGGGCAGACGGGCGATGTTCTGGGCGCGACTCAGCAGCTTTCTGTGACAACCGCGCTGCTGATCTTTGTGGCACTCAGCTAACAACGAAGAACGCCGCCCCGAGGACCGGAGCGGCGTAAATCTGGTTAGTCGCGACGGGGCTTAGGCAGCGGCTGCGCGGCTCATCAGCACATCATCCACCTGCTTCTGCGCATCCATCTCGTCAGCGCCAGAAACAGCGGCCACTTCGCGCGTCAGACGCTCAAGCGCGGCTTCGTAAAGCTGACGCTCGGAATAGCTCTGCTCGCGCTGATCATCGGCGCGGTGCAGGTCACGCACAACCTCGGCAATCGCAATCAGATCGCCCGAGTTGATCTTCTGTTCGTATTCCTGCGCCCGGCGCGACCACATCGCGCGCTTCACCCGCGCCTTGCCCTTGAGCGTGGTCATCGCCTTGGTGACGACATCGGGCGAAGACAGCGACCGCATGCCGACGGACTCAACCTTGTTGGTCGGAACGCGCAGCGTCATCTTGTCTTTCTCGAACGAGATCACAAACAGTTCGAGCGTCAGACCCGCGACTTCCTGCTCTTCGATCGACACGATCTGACCCACACCATGGGCGGGGTACACGATGTAATCGTTCGGGCGGAACTCGTGTTTCTTGGCTTTACTCATCTTGGGTCTTTCCTTTCAGTATCCCAGACGCGACCGCAAAAAAGACATGCCGGGGAACATCGTCCTCTCCCCGTTCATGTCTTGCGTCCTGCGCCCCTGACTGGAGCGCGGCACGCCCGGTTGTCAGAAATTCGTCATATATATAGCAAAAAATACCGGTGATTTAAAGGAGACGCCGCGTCACCCTTTGTTTTCAGGGAATTTTTGCCGATCCCCACCACACAGAGCACTGCCACCAGTGCGTGTGATTCGCGGTGCAGGTTGGGGGGCGCTGCCCCCACACGCCCTGTCGGGCGCGTTCCCCAGGAGTACTTGCAAAACAAAGAAGGGGCGCACGTGTTTCTTTGTTTTCGAAATACTCCGGAGCGCGAGGCAGCGCCTCGCAATATCCCACTAGCCGCCTTCGCCCGGCTCTTCCGAGAAGTATTTTTCAAGCTTGCCGGTTTCGCCGTCCCGCTCCTCTGCCGTCGGCATCGGATCTTTCTTGGTGATGATGACCGGCCACATCTCGGAATACTTCCGGTTGAACTCGACCCATTTTTCCATGTCGGGCTCGGTGTCAGGCCGGATCGCGTCAGCGGGGCATTCCGGTTCACATACGCCGCAATCGATGCATTCATCAGGATGAATGACCAGCATGTTTTCGCCTTCATAGAAGCAGTCCACAGGGCACACTTCCACGCAGTCGGTGTATTTGCAGGCTATGCAATTATCCAGGACAACATACGTCATTCAGCATCTCTCAAAACAAGCAGACCTTGCACTAAGTCATCGGTCAGGATCATTCAAGCGGGTCGCGGCGGACTTGCGCGATTTGGCGTCTGTCACGCCCTGTTGGGCGCGGTCCACCCGAGCGGGGCTTGGGTGGTTCTTCAGGGGTCAGGTCATCGTAAAGGTCTTGCGCTTCCGGGGCGGGACCGCGCCGCTCAGCCAGGGACACGATCCGCACAACCCTGATCCGGCGTGCCTGAGGAAAGGTCAACGTGTCACCGGGGCGCACCGCATGGCTGGGTTTGCTGATTTTGGCGCTGTTGACGCGCACATGACCGCCCGAGACCTGCGCGGCCGCCAGCGTGCGCGTTTTGAAAAACCGCGCATGCCAGAGCCACTTGTCGATCCTGCCCGTCGGCAGCGGCGCCTCGGTCAATTCAGGTCTTGTCCTTAAGTCCCATTAGCGCCTGCGCAAACGGGTTGTCGGGGTCGATCCGATCCTTTTTGGGCGGCGCAGATTGATAGGTCTTGGCGCCTTTGTCTTGCAGGCGGCCACCTTTGCCCTTGGGCTTGCCCTTGGCACCTTTGCCTTTGGGCTTGCCGCCGTCGCGGCGCTGCGGGCGAGCGCCGGTGTTTTCGCGGCGCGGACGGTTGCCACCCCACGTGAAGGTGTAAAACACCTCAACCTCTGGACCCTCGTCTTCCGCAGGGGCCTCTTCGGTTTCGGCAAGCGAGACCTCTTCCGGGATCGGGTTCTCACCGGCGTCCTCTGCCGGTTTCACTTCGGGCGTTGCGGGGCGTTCGGACTTGACCTTTTCCCGCTCTCCACGCTCCGCCTTATAGCCAAGGCCCGCCATCAAATCCGCGAATTGATCCAGTGTCATGCCGGTGATCGACAACATGTCTGGCTTTGCCTCGAACCCGCCGCGGCTGTCTTCCGAGCGCAGCATATCGGCCAGACGCTCCAGCATGTCGATGCGGATCGCACGGGCGCCCGAAGGTCGGTATCCGCCCATCAGGTAATGGTCGCGCGGGATCCCGCCGACCGACGGGATGGTCACCAAACCCGGTGGCGGGCTTTCTGGGAAGGCGTCGAGATCATTCCAGAGAGACCAGAGCACAAGCCGCAACCGCGTTGGCGCGGGCTTTAGAAGCGCGGGCATGAAGATCGTGAACTGACCAAACCGCACCCCGTGCTTGCGCAAAAGAGCGCGCGCGTCTTGATCGAGGTCTTTCACTTCGCCGGCAACCTCGTCGCGCGGGATCACGCCCAGCGCTTCGATCAGGCGGAAGCCGAAGCCGCGCGCAAGACCCGTCAGCCCCTCATCCTTTTGCATCCCAACGAGCGGTTCAAACTGCGTGGCGATCTTGCGGTCAATGAAGTGCTGAAGGCGGCGCTGAACCTTTTGGGCGACCTCTGGCCCGGCCTCGTCATCGACAAAAGCGACGGCAACCGGCTTCATCGCGTCCGATCCCTTGGCAAGCTTGCCCACGGCATGCTCACCCCACATCAGACCGCCCTGTTCGGTAAAGTCCATTTCGGTATCGGGGGCGTTATAGAACCTGTCTGAGCGCAAGTTGAACTCAGGCGCCAGCGCGGCAAGCGCGGCGGAACGGATGGTCTTGGCCTCTTCCGGCGTTGCACTGCCATCCTGGCTAAACCGGAACCCGTCCAATTTCCCGACAAACTGACCCTCAACGGTCACTTCGCCCTTATCGTTCACCTCGGCCACAAGGCTCTCCCTCTGTTTCAAGCGGCGGAGGAGCACGCTCGTCCGCCGGTCGACAAATCTTTGTGTCAGAGCGGTGTGAAGCGCATCTGACAGTCGGTCTTCTACCCTGCGCGTTTCGTCGCGCCAATGGCTTTCGTCCCGACACCAGTCTTTTCGTTGCGCCACATAGGTCCAAGTGCGGATAAACGCGAGCCGTTTGGACAGCGCATCGATGTCGCCGTCGGTCCGGTCGATTCGCTTGATCTGCCGCGCGAGCCAGTCGTCGGGCACCACACCACTGTCGAAAAGGAAGCCAAAAATCTGGTTCAGCATGGCCGCATGTTCGGCGTGGCTAATGCCCCGAAAATCGGGAATGCGGCACACGTCCCAGAGCAGGCGCACCCCCTCGGCGGTTGTTGTGCGCACCGAAACCTCGGGCAGATCAGCCAGCGATTTGAGCGCCGACAGGTCATCGGCTTCACGGCCTTTCACCAGCCGCTCATCCTCGGATGGCGCCTCAAGCGAGGCAATCAGCGCATCGGTGGTTCCAAACCGCAAATCGGGATTGCGCCATTGCAGTTTGCGCACCGGGGCAAAGCGGTTGTCCATGATCGCCTGGGCCTCGCCATCGTCGAGTTCCGGCGCTTCGCCTGTGACACCGAACGTGCCGTCCTTGGTGTGTCGCCCCGCCCGACCGGCGATCTGGGCCAACTCGTTGGGCGCAAGCCGCCGCATCCTCCGCCCGTCAAACTTCGCCAGGCTTGAGAACGCCACGTGATCAATGTCGAGGTTCAACCCCATTCCGATGGCATCGGTGGCGACGAGGTAATCCACCTCGCCGTTCTGATACATCTCAACCTGCGCGTTGCGCGTGCGTGGGCTGAGCGCGCCCATCACAACGGCCGCCCCGCCCTTTTGTCGGCGGATCAGCTCGGCGATGGCATAGACGTTGTCGACCGAGAACCCCACGATCGCCGACCGCGCGGGCATACGGCTGACTTTTTTCGCGCCGACATAAGTCAGATCGGAAAAGCGATCGCGGCTCAGGAAGGTCACGCCCGGCACAAGGTCCGCAATGGCCCCCCGCATCGTGGCCGCGCCAAGAAACAGCGTCTCGTTCAGACCCCGCGCACGCAGCAAACGGTCGGTGAACACATGCCCGCGCTCAGGATCGGCACAAAGCTGAATTTCGTCGATGGCGAGGAAATCGGTGCCCAGCCCTTCGGGCATCGCCTCGACCGTGCAGACCCAGTACTGGGTGCGCTCAGGCACGATCCGCTCTTCCCCGGTGACCAGCGCCACCACAGACGGCCCGCGCACCGCAACGATACGGTCATAGACCTCGCGCGCCAAAAGCCGAAGCGGCAAGCCGATCACCCCGGTGCGGTGCGCCAGCATCCGTTCGATTGCGTAGTGAGTTTTTCCGGTGTTTGTCGGCCCCAGAACGGCCGTCACACGCCCGCGCTCATTCATCTTGACGGTCTCTGTACTGGATAGCCGATAATCCGCTTAGACAGGAAGACGCGCAGACCCGCAACAGCGGATCAGAGCGCGCGCCCTTCAACTTGACGTTCAAGCCGTTTTATCGCGCCCTCGAGCCCTTCACGATTGGGGTGAAGCGCCTCTACAGCGCGCCATGCTTCCAACGCGCCTTCAGTCATGCCTGCCTCTTCAAAGATCACAGCAAGCCCCGACAACGCCCCGAAATGGCGGGGGTTCAGCGCGAGCGTCTGCTGAATGTCCGCCACAGCAGGCCCATAAAGGTCGAGTTGGTAATAGGCCAGCGCACGGGCGTTATATCCTTCGGCAAACTCCGGCGCGTGATCGATCAAAGCGCTGAAATGCTCGACCGCGATCTTCGCATCCCCCGCTTCCAGCGCCTCGCGGCCCCGGTCCAGCAGCATATCCATCGCGGGCGAGCCGGATTTCGACCATTCGACCCAGATTCGCTCCTCAATCTGACGCGCGGCGTCAGGATCGGCGTCCCGAAGGCTCTCAAACAGCGGATCAAGCTCGGAATTCTGTGCTAAAACCGGCGTTGTCACACAGCTGACGAGGAATGCCGTTACGGCACATTTGAGTATTAGGATGAAACGCTCCATACGACCAACAATAGCCCACTCGACCGGAAATGCGAGAGCCTGCCGGTCACAAGCGTAGGAGCATTTTGCAATGAGTGAAGTTATCACAGCAGCCGTTTCGGCCCTCAACGAAAAACTCGAAGGCCGCGGTTTTGACGGCGTGGCGAAATTCGTCATCGAAGACGAAGGGTCTATCGTGATGGATACCGACGGCGCGCGCGCAGCCGACGACGACGCAGATGTCACCATGACCGCCGACACCGACACCTTCCGCTCGATCCTTGACGGTGCGTTGAACCCGACGGCCGCCTTCATGACCGGCAAGCTCAAGATCGACGGCGACATGGGTGCCGCCATGCGTCTTGGCTCGGTTCTGAGCTAATCGATGGAGCAGGCCCCGTATTTCTCTGATCTCGACGGGGCCAATGCACCGGCAGAAAGCTATTGGGTGCGTGCGGCAGATGGCGTGCGCATCCGTGTTGTCCTTTGGCGCGGTGGCGATGCGGGCACGGTCGTGATCTATTCCGGCCGCACCGAATACGCCGAAAAATCCGCCCCTGTCGCCGCCGAGTTTCTGGCCGCTGGGTTTACCGTCGCCACACTCGATTGGCGCGGTCAGGGACTGTCCGACCGCGTGGCCGCCGACCCCGCCATGGGCCATGTCCGCAATTTCAGCGACTATCAATACGACGCCCGCGCAGCGCTTGAGACGTTTGAGGCGCTCGGCGTCCCGTCGCCGCTGTTCATGATCGGCCATTCGATGGGGGGCTGCATCGGGGTGCGATCGCTTCTGAACAAACTGCCCTTCGCGGCGGCAGGCTTCTCCGGTCCGATGTGGGGGATCAAGACGAGCGGCGTGATGACATATCTCGCGCCCGCTCTGCTGCCGATCATGGACCGTATGGGCATGGGGTTGAACTATGTCCCGGGCAGCGGGCCAGAATCGTTCATGCTGGAAACGAGTTTTGAAGAAAACACGCTGACCACCGACCCAGATCAGCTTGCCCATATGAAACGGCAAGGCGCGCATGACAGCCGTTTTGCCTTGGGCGGTCCATCTATTCACTGGACCGCAGGCGCGTTTGCCGAGATGAAGTCGCTGTTGCAGGCGGATCGCCCCACGACGCCGTCGCTCACCTATCTCGGCACGCTGGAAGAGATCACCGACCCAGACCGCATCAAAGCGATGCATGCCAATTGGCCGTCAGGCCGTCTGGAGATTGTCGAAGGTGGCAAGCACGAGTTGCTGATGGAACGCGCCGACCTCAGAACCCCGGTGATCGAGGGGCTGATCGCGCATTTCCGCGCGCATGCGGGCGATTAGTCCAGCGCCTTGATGCCCGCAGCGGCGGCCTTTGCGCCGTTCAACATCCACGAATGCTCGGACGCGATATAGAACATCGTCATCCCATGGGCGCGCCACGCCTTCGCGGCTTCGGCGTTGGGCACAAAGCTCATATAGGCTTTGCCAGCCGCTTTCGTGGCCTCGCCCACCTTCGCGATGGCCTGCGCCAGCTCGTCTGATCCCATGTCGGTCTTGCCATAGCCCACAGACAAATCCGCCGGACCGATGAACAGACCGTCGATCCCGTCCGTCGCAGCGATCTCGGCGGCGGCGTCCACACCTTCGGGTTCTTCGATCTGCGCGATCACGATGGTCTCATCGCGTGACTGATCCAGAATTTCGGTCATGGGGCGCGTGGCAAAGCCCGCCCAACGCGATGACCCGGCATAACCGCGCCCGCCTTTCCCATAGCGCGCGGCGCGCGCAATCTCTTCTGCCGCTTTAACCGTCGCCACATGCGGGCAGACAACACCAACCGCGCCGGAATCCAGCGCCTGCAGGATGTTCTCGGCGCTTGCCGATGGCACCCGCACAAGCGTCGGGAAATCCAGCGCCCGCGCAACAGCAAGGCACGTGTCCAGCCGCGCCCGATCAAACGGCGCGTGTTCCGCATCAAGGCAGATGAAATCGAGACCCGACTTGGCCAGAACCTCGATCACTTCAATCGCGGGGGTTTTAACAAACGTCCCCGACATGATCTCACCAGCCATCATCCGGGCGCGAAAACCTGCAAATCGGGTCATGAGGGGATCTCCGTAAAAGAATCGCGCAGGGCTTCGGACCAGGCGAGGCTCATGGCCTTGAAATCGGCATCATCGGGTTCAATCCGCGTCTCTTCCGTCACGCGCAGGGCGTCGCGGGCGATGACCACCATATCCAGCGGCATGCCAACGGAAAGGTTCGACCGCAGCGTCGAATCCATCGACAAAAGAACCGCCTTCTTGGCATCCGCCAGCGTTGTCTCTGGCGTCACCACACGGTCGAGGATCGGCTTGCCGTACTTATGCTCTCCGATCTGCAAGAACGGCGTATCAGCAGTCGCTTCGATGAAGTTGCCTTCGGGATAGACAAGGAACATGCGCATCCCCCCGCCCTTACGCTGCGCAGCCACGATGAGCGAGGCCGCAGCGGATTGGGAGGAGCGTTCCAGCTTGTCCGATACATCCTCGGCCACATCCGCCAGCGTACGCCCGATGATCTGCACGGCCTGCAAAACGGTGGGCGCGGCCATGATCGATGTGGTGGGATCAGGTTCGATATCGGTGATGCCTTCCTGAAGGCGCGCAATGGTGGTCTGCGTCACCGACAGGCTGCCTGCCGTCATGATCGCAATCACCCGCTCACCGGGGTCCTCAAACACGAACATCTTGCGATAGGTCGCAATATTGTCGAGCCCCGCATTCGTGCGGGTATCCGACAACAGCACCATCCCCTCATCGAGGAGAAGTCCCACGCAGTATGTCATTGAAGTTCGTTCCTATTTGCGTTCGCGCCGCACCATAGGGGTGCGACAAACCCTGTGCAACGCAAGCTTTGTCGTTGCGTGAATTGGAAGACAGGGCTCAATGGCATGAGCGGCCTTTTCGACCAAGCTAGCGGCGACGCTTGCGCCTGTCGCTTCAGAGTCGCACAGCCACCCCCAGCACGACGACGTCACGCGTACTGCACGCCGCCTACGGAAACCGATGGTGACCCGGCACGCACCTCCTGCGCTAATTTAGCAGTGCGCCCAAGCATTTCTTGTCAAGCGAGCAGCAAAAGGTAATGCTTGGATGAATATGAGACAGAGACTTACAAGTATCGTTCTGAAAACATGCATCGTGCTGTTCGCCGCCACGGCAAGCGCTAAGGAAACACTTGAGGAAGTGTTCAGTCATGCCCCGCTGATGGGACTAAGGAACATCCAGGGATATGACCTCGTCGAATACAGATTTGGTGATGGGTACAATCTTGTTTATGCCGCCATGTTGAACCCGGATATCACCAAGGTGCTGGAGTACCTCGTGGAGGAAGGTCTGGACCTAAATCATGTCGCCAACGATGGGCGAACGCCACTGCACTTCGCAATCGACAACGATAATCTGGAATACACTCTGAAACTGATCAGGCTCGGCGCGGATTTGGATATCCGGGATGGGGCTGGTTATACCCCCGCAGAGGGCTGCGAAGTTGCGACACGAAATTTTGGCGAAATCGCATCGTGTGAACTCGTCTTACTTGTCGATGGTTTGCGAAATCATTGAGAGCCAAATCGGCTTGCATCTAGCAGGCGACCGGCGGTGACAGAAGTCCACAACTCTTTCTATTTGCCAGCGCGCTCACCCCACGCCTACAGTCTTTGTAGCGAGCTGTGACCACACCTGTCGGAGAAACTTGATGCGCCTCAAACACCTTGCCGTGGCGGCAACTCTTGCCGTGGCTGGCCAAAGCGCCGATGCGCAAAGCTTTTTCTCGGAAAACTTCCGCGACGCCGAAGACGGTCAGTTTGACGTCTCGAACTGGCTTGCCAGAGGCGGGTTCTTCCCTGTCCCCATAATCATCACCGAACCAGCGCTCGAGAATGGTCTGGGGTTGGCTGGCGTGTGGATCTATGGCGGTGAGCGTGGCGAGAATTACTCGCCCAACACAACGGGTTTTGCTGCCTTACGCACCGGCAACAACTCAACGGTCTATGGCGGTTTTCACGAAGGAAATTATTTCGGTGACCGCCTGCGCGTTTCAAGCGTTGTGGCCAGCACATCGTTGAACATCGACTTCTTCTCAAGCATCGCGCCCGATGTGCCCGTAGGCTTCAACTTCGACGGAGTCTTTACCGCCAACACCGCCCGCTGGCGCATCGGCGACAGCAACTGGCTGGTCGGCGGGCGCTACAACTATTCGGACCTGAAGGTGCGGTTCACCGGCATTGGCGATATCCCCATCGACTTGCCCCAGGCCAGCTTCAACGCGCGCCTCTCGGGGCTTGGCGCAGTGCTCGATTACGACTCACTCGACAACAGCCTGACGCCCAGCGACGGCATCAGCGCCCGGTTCGAGGCCACGACCTTCCGAGAGGCCATCGGCAGCAACTTTGAATATGACGAGTTCAAAGCCTCAGCCTATGGCTGGAACACGCCATCAGAACGCTGGACCTATGGCGCCAAGATCGAGGCCGCGAGCGTCTCGGACGGCGCTCCGTTCTTTGTCGAACCCTTCATCAACCTGCGCGGCATCCCCGCCGCGCGCTATCAAAACAGCGAGGTCGTTTCGGTCGAGGGCGAGGTCTTCCGCCGGATCAACGATCGCTGGCGTGGCACGGTCTTTGGCGGTGTCGGCTGGGCGGGGGATAACACCGAAGTCGCTGGAGGCGTCGGATTTCGCTATCGGGTCGCGCGACAGTTTGGCTTGGATGCCGGGATCGACGTCGCCGTCGGGCCAGAAGATACGGTGTTCTACATCCAATTTGGCCGCGCCTGGCGGCGGTTCTGATCGCTACTGCTGGGCTTGCGTGATCGAGACCGAGATATCCATCTCTTCCTCGCCCATGCCGCGCGCCACCCCCCGGATCGGGGCAGCATCAATCGCGTCAGCCCCTGATCCCAGCCGGATATAGCGTTCGTCCGGACAAACGCGGTTCGACGCGTCAAACCCGACCCAACCCAGATCAGCGACATGAAGTTCGGCCCAAGCATGGCTTGCCTCATGTGCCTGTCCGTCTTCGGTGGAAAAAAGGTAACCACAGACATACCGCGCCGGAATATCCAACGTCAGGGCACAGGCAATCAGGGTATGGGCATGGTCCTGACACACCCCATGACCAAGCGCCAATGCCTCAGCAGCGGTCGTCGCGTGCTCCGTATGACCGGAGGCGTAAGTTATGGCATCGGCCACCGCATCTGACAGCGCATGCGCGCGCCGCAGCACATCACTCTCGGGGATCTTGGCAACGGCCCCCTTGGCCAGTTCCTCGATCGCCAGATCCGGCCGCGTCGCGCGGGTCGAGGCGAGATAGCTCATCGGAGGCACCTTCTCGCGGTGCCCGCGCAGCACACCGTCAAGGTTCACGGTCTCGACCGTTCCCGTGACGTGCACTGTGACCTCTTCCACCGGCCCAAGGCATTTGATCGTCTCGACCCAGTCACCCGCGCCATCGCGAAAGCTTGCGCCGCGCTCGGCACCGTCGACGGCGACTGCCCAGTCAATGACCTGCTGACCCTCGAAAACCGCAGGCGTCAGGCGGTGCGACTGGATCACCCCGCGCTTGGCCGGGTTGAACCGATAGGTCGTGCGATGATCCACCGTCAGCCGCATCTATCGCGCCTCACCGCTGAAATACTGCGCCTGAATCACGGCGGCGACGGCGTTGACCTGTTCAATCCGGCTGGTCAGGAATTCGTGCAGGCCGACATCAAACACATCCTCAACGGAAATCTCGGCGACCTCGGCCAAAAGCGCGCGCGAGTGTGTCTGTGCCTCGCCCGACCGGCCATACCCGCGGGCCAGACTGTCGAGATGGCTCGACACCACCGTCGCACTGGTCAGCAACGACCGCGGCATCTTGGGGTTCAGAACCAGAAAATCCACGATCTTGGCCGGTGTGATGTCACCGCCATAGGCCCAGTTAAAGGCTCGATGCGCCGACATTGACCGCAGGATCGTACGCCACTGATAGTTGTCGAGCCCGGAGCCCACAAAATCCACTTGTGGCAACAGCACGAAATACTTCACATCCAGCAACCGTGCCGTGGCATCTGCCCGCTCAAGGGCGAAACCGATGTGCAAAAAGCAGTAGCCGTCATTTCTGAGCTGCGTGTCTTCGATGGCGCCGCGCACGTGGCTCGCGTTGCGAATGGTCCAGTCAATCAGATCGTTGATCGACAGCTTCGACCGCTCGGTCCGCCGCATCTCGTTCATCTCCTGAAACGCGGTGTTGAGCGCATCCCAAACCTGACTGGTCAGCGCCGTGCGCACGATCCGCCCGTTTTCCCGCGCCTGCGTGATGCACGATGCAATCGACGACGGGTTCTCAAGGTCGAAAAAGAGATAGCTTTCGATGTTGCGCTGCACCGGGTCGCCGTATTTGGCGGCAAAGCCCGTGGACGTTCCCGACGCTTGCAGGATCGATTCCCATTCGTTGCGAAACCCACCGCCGGCTTGCGGGATCAGCGCATTGCGCGACCCGACTTCCAACAGCCGCGCCACGGTCTCGGCCCGCTCGATATAGCGGGCGATCCAAAAGAGGTTTTCTGCGGTCCGGCTCAGCATCTATTCGGCCATTACCCAAGTGTCTTTGACGCCGCCACCCTGACTGGAATTCACGACAAGCGACCCCTCGGTCAACGCCACGCGGGTCAACCCACCCGGGACCAGTTCGATGCGCTCCCCCACAAGGCAATAGGGCCGCAAATCGACGTGGCGCGGGGCAATGCCTTCCTCGACAAAGGTCGGCACCGTCGACAACGACAGCGTCGGCTGCGCGATATAGGCATGAGGCGCTTCACGCAGCTTGTCTGCGAACGCCGCGATTTGTTCCTTGGTTGAGCGTGGCCCCACTAGCATGCCATAGCCACCCGACCCATGCACTTCCTTCACGACAAGGTCGGCAAGGTTGTCGAGCACGTATTTCAGATCGTCCGGCTTGGCGCACTGCCACGTGGGCACGTTCTTCAACACAGGCTCTTCACCCAGATAAAACCTTATCATATCAGGCACATAGGTATAGATCGCCTTGTCATCAGCGACGCCGGCACCCGGCGCCGAGGCAATCGTCACCCCGCCCGAGCGATAGACATTCATCAACCCCGGCACGCCCAACATGCTGTCAGGCCGGAAACACAGCGGGTCGATAAACGCGTCATCAATCCGGCGGTAAATCACATCGACGCGCTTTGGCCCTTCGGTCGTGCGCATCCAGCAATAGTCGCCTTCGACGAACAGATCCGGCCCCTCGACCAGTTCCACACCCATAATGTCGGCAAGGAAGGAATGCTCGTAATAGGCCGAGTTGAAATGGCCCGGCGTCAGGATCGCGACTGTCGGCTCGCCGTCGCATTTCTGCGGCGCGACCGAAGCCAAAGTTTGTTTGAGAAGCGCGGGATAGCTTTCGACCGGCGCAATGCGGTTTTCCTGAAAGAGCTGCGGGAACATGCGCATCATGATCTCGCGGTTTTCCAGCATATAGGACACGCCCGACGGTGTGCGGCAATTGTCTTCGAGCACAAAGAACTCATCCCGACCCGTGCGGACCAGATCGATGCCCACGATGTGGCTATAGACCCCGCGTGCCGGCCGAATGCCCATGACCGCGCGCTCGAAGGCTTCGTTGCGATAGACGAGTTCCGCCGGAATGCGCCCAGCCTTGATGATTTCGCCCCGGCCATAGACGTCGCCCAGAAACGCATTCAACGCACGCGCGCGTTGCTTGATCCCGCGCTCCAGCTTGCGCCATTCATCCGCGGCAAAGACACGCGGGAACATATCAAACGGGATCAACCGGTCCGGATCGCCACCTTCACCATAGACCGCAAAGGTGATGCCAATCCGGCGAAAGAGCGCCTCGGCCTCCGATTGCTTGAGCGACCGGAACTCGGCCGGCATATCCCGTGCCCAACCTTCGATCCCGGCATAGGGTTCTCGCACCCGGTCACCGACAAACATCTCGTTAAAAAAGGATGCACCCTCGCTCATGTCTGCGAGTTAAAAGGATTTTTCTGACACGGGGAAGAGGCTCCGCGCATAAAGTTTGGGCAAACGCGCAACCGGGCACCGTACGGTGGTGCAACGCGGCCTTTACTGCACCCGGTCTATACCCTGCCACGGATCCACGACGCGACAGGTCTCGCCCCCGGCTCAGACGGGGGAGAGCGACCGCTTTTGGCACGAGACCGCATGCACCACGGCGGCGCCGCCACATTCGCGAGAACTCTTGATTCCCCCCCACCACCCTGCCCGGACCCCGGCGCGGGGCGTCCGCTGTGGAATTTTGCGAGGCGCTGCCTCGCGCTCCGGGATATTTGAGGATCAATGGAAGCCGCAGCGTGTGGAACCTCCATTGATCCCGAAATATCCCGGGGCGTGAGGCACGCCAGTGCCGAGAGGGGCAGCGCCCCTCTGACATTCCGCATCTCGGCAAAACGCGCTACATCCGGGGACATGTCCGACCCGGTCCTTACATTCACCAAAGCTGGCATCTATTGCCCTGCCGGCGATTTCCATGTCGATCCCTGGCGACCCGTGGATCGGGCGCTGATCACGCATGGGCATGCCGATCACGCGCGCCCCGGGCACAAGAGCTATCTGGCGACCCATGCGGCAGGGCCGGTTTTGCGTCACCGTTTGGGCGACATCGCGCTGGACGGCATCGCCTATGGCGAGGTGCGTCAGATTGGGGGAGCGTCCGTCAGCTTTCACCCCGCAGGCCACGTTCCGGGTTCCGCACAGATCAGGGTTGAGGTTGCGGGCGAGGTCTGGGTCGTCTCGGGCGATTACAAGACCGAGGATGACGGGTTGAGCGAGCCGTTTGAACCCGTCAAATGTCACGCTTTCATCACCGAATGCACCTTTGGCCTGCCTGTGTTCAACTGGGCACCGCAAACGGAGGTCGCGCGTGAGATCAATGCGTGGTGGGCCACGGCGGCGGAGCAGGGCAAAACCGCGATGCTGGGCGCCTATTCGCTGGGCAAGGCGCAGCGGCTTTTGTCCCGTCTCGATCCCGACATCGGCCCCATCCTGACCCATGGCGCGGTTGAGAACACAAACGCGGTTCTGCGCGATCAGGGTCTGGTGCTGCCCGACACCGTTCTCGTCACACCCGAGGTCAGCGCGAAATCACATCCCGGCAGCATCGTCATCGCGCCACCCTCGGCGCTTGGCTCGGCTTGGGCGAAACGGTTCGGCCCGGTCACGGACGGGTTTGCCAGCGGCTGGATGGCCCTGCGTGGCATTCGCCGCCGCCGCTCAGGTGACCGAGGCTTTGTGATCTCGGATCACGCTGATTGGGCAGGCCTGAACAGTGCCATTGCCGCCACAGGTGCCGAACGGATCTTTGTCACGCATGGATACACCTCGATCTTTCGTCGCTGGCTGGAAGATCAGGGTTATGACGCGCAAATCGTTGAGACCGAATTCGAGGGCGAAGCGGTCGATGCCAGCGCCGAAGGTGACGCGGCATGAAGGACTTCGCCGCCCTCTTCACCGCGCTCGACCAGACCACCTCGACCAATGCCAAGGTCGCGGCCCTTGCGGGGTACTTCACCGACGCATCCGAGGACGACCGGCTCTGGACCATTGCCCTTCTCTCCGGCCGCCGCCCAAAACGCACCGTCACCACCACGCGCCTGCGCGAATGGGCCGCCGAGCGCGCCGGTATCCCTCTGTGGCTCTTTGAAGAGGCGTATCCCATCGTCGGTGATCTGGCTGAGACCATTGCGCTGGTCCTGCCGCCTGCCGCCGAGACCTCCGACGCCTCGCTCACCGAGCGCATCACGGCCATCCGCGCGTTGGCGCAGGTTGAAGAGCCTGAGCGTAAGGACGCCATTCTCACAGCCTGGGACGCGCTGGAGACGACCGAGCGGTTCGTCTTCAACAAGCTCATCACCGGCGGGTTCCGCATGGGTGTCAGTCAGAAACTGATGACCCGCGCGCTCAGCCGCGCCACCGGGATCGACGAGGCTGAACTTGCTCACCAGCTCATGGGCGACTGGTCACCTGAAACGACAACGTTTGAGGATCTCGTCCTCACCCACGACCCGCGCGCAGACCTGTCGAAACCCTACCCGTTCTACCTCGCTTACCAACTGGATGATCCGGTTGACGCGTTGGGGGCGCCAGCAGACTGGGCGGCTGAGCACAAATGGGACGGCATCCGGGGGCAGTTCATTCTGCGGGATGGTGCGCATTTCCTCTGGTCACGGGGTGAAGAACTGATGACCGACCGCTTCCCCGATCTCGCCCCACTCGCGGACTTCCTGCCCAATGGCACGGTGATCGACGGGGAAGTTCTGGCCTGGGCGGATGAGGCCCCCCTGCCCTTTAACGCGCTGCAAAAACGCATCGGGCGCAAGACCGTCTCAAAGAAATTGCTGTCCGAGGCCCCCGTGATCCTGCGCGCCTATGACCTGCTGGAAGCTGACGGCAAAGACATCCGTGCCCGCCCCTTTGCCGACCGTCGCGTGACGCTGGAACGGATCGCGGGCGCGCTGCCGCAAGAGATGCCCTTGCGCCTTTCCCCGCTTCTCGACTTCTCCGATTGGGACACGCTGACCGCCGAACGCGCGCGATCCCGCGACCGCGGGGCCGAAGGCGTCATGCTCAAACGCCGCGACGCGCCCTATCG
Organism: Paracoccaceae bacterium; assembly: GCA_013214635.1. GTDB lineage: Bacteria > Pseudomonadota > Alphaproteobacteria > Rhodobacterales > Rhodobacteraceae > JABSSC01. The sequence continues at coordinate 37,242 of JABSSC010000015.1, forward strand.
CAACGGGCGCAAGCGCGGCGACTGGTGGAAGTGGAAGGTCGACCCCCTGACAATCGACGCGGTAATGATCTATGCGCAATCAGGTCACGGGCGGCGCGCAAACCTTTTCACGGATTTCACTTTCGCGGTCTGGAACGGCAATGATCTTGTCCCCTTCACCAAAGCCTATTCCGGTCTGACCGATGCGGAGTTTCGTGAGATCACGGCCTGGGTGAAAAAGAACACCCGCGAACGGTTCGGCCCCGTGCGTTCCGTCACACCCGAGCATGTGTTTGAAATCGCCTTCGAAGGCATTCAGGCCAGCCCGCGTCACAAATCCGGTGTTGCCCTGCGCTTTCCCCGCATGAAACGGTGGCGGCGCGACAAACCGCTGGCCGAGGCCAACACACTCGACGATCTCAAGGCGATGCTCGCCGCCCATGGATGACCTGATATGACCGATTTTCCGCACGCCGTTGCCCCCTCCGACCCGCCCAGCGCCCCACGCATCAAAGCCCCCGAAGGCGCGTGGGACGCCCATGTGCATCTGGTTGCGGGCGCGGGTGAGTATCCCTTGTGGGAGGGACGCGTCGAAGACCCGGCACCGGGGCCGACCCTGGACGACTGGCTCGCGATCTTTCGCCGGCACCTCGACACGCTGGGACTGTCAAAGGGGCTGATCGTGCACTCGATCCTCTATGGCGCGGACAACTCAGTCACGATTGAGGCTGTGCGCCGCCTCGGTCCCGGTTTCAAGGGCGTCGGTCTGGTGACAGACGACGCGACCGACTCCGATCTCGACGCGCTGGTTGCCGCCAACATGGTCGCGGTGCGCCTGAACTATGTGCATGGCGGCGCACGATGGCCCCGCGACTGGCCGCGCGCGGGTTGCATGTGCAGATGCTGGCCCACAGCCACCTGCATCTGGCGGAACTTGCCGACGACGTTCGCGCGATGCCCGTGCCGGTGGTGTTCGATCACCTGGCCTGGCCTGACGTGTTTCTGGGCACAGATGACCCGGGCTTTCAAACCCTCTTGCGGTTGGTCGGAGACGGCGCGGCCTATGTCAAACTCTCGGCCCTCTACCGCCT
>JABSSC010000149.1 GCA_013214635.1 Paracoccaceae bacterium
CCCCGCCCGTTTCAGCACCCGCAGTTGCAGAGACGGCCGAGATGGACGCATGTCGTGCCTTTGAACTATCGTCGCGCATTCGCAACTTGCCGCGCGGTGCCATGGTCGATGGAGAACTTGCCGCCCATCGCGCAGCCATGATTGCGCTGAGAGACCGGGTAACTGCCCATCTTGATGGATAAACCGACGATTGCTGTGCTGATCTGCTCTTGCCCCCCGATTTCATTGAGATATGAAGGCGCGGTGTCGGGCTATGGCGCAGCCTGGTTAGCGCGTCCGTCTGGGGGACGGAAGGTCGCAGGTTCGAATCCTGCTAGCCCGACCAATCAACCGACATACTTGGGGGCATGACATGACGGGCGTATTTTCGGATGCCGGCCTACGCTCCCTCATGGCGGACGGAGCCCTCGCCGGAACACCTGATATTATCGATGCGCAAATCCAACCTGCCTCGCTGGACTTGCGCTTGGGTCGCAAAGCGTACCGCGTGCGGGCCTCATTCCTTCCTGGTGAAGGCGCCACCATCGAAGACCGTCTCCCAGATTTCGAGATGCATCAAATTGACCTCGACAACGGTGCGGTTTTGGAAAAAGGATGTGTCTATCTTGTGCCTTTGATGGAGCGCCTTGACCTGCCTGCAGGGATTTCGGCAGTCGCTAATGCCAAGTCCTCAACTGGGCGGCTCGACTTGCTGACGCGCACCATCACCGATCGTGGCGTGGAATTTGACCGCATTCCCGACGGCTATCGTGGCCCGCTATACGCTGAAATTTGCCCAAGGTCCTTCTCGGTCCTCGTACGACCCGGGATGCGCCTCAATCAGATCCGGTTTCGGGAAGGTCATGCAGGGCTCAGCGATAGCGAGTTGCAAGTCTTGCATAACACCAGCCCACTCGTGGACTCGGACCCTCTGATCTCTGATGGCTTGGGCTTCTCAGTTGACCTCATGCCCCGCAACGGTGACCTCGTAGGATATCGTGCCAAACCGCATACGGGTGTCATCGATCTTGATTTGATTGGTCACTACGACCCACGCGAGTTTTGGGAACCGCTTCATACCACGACAGGGCGCATCATCCTTGATCCGGGTGCCTTCTACATTCTCGTCAGTCGAGAAGCCGTGACGATCCCCCCGGCCTACGCCGCGGAAATGGCGCCTTACATGGCCATGGTAGGAGAGTTTCGGGTGCACTACGCCGGCTTCTTCGACCCGGGCTTTGGCTGGGCCGCGGCAGGCGGTGCAGGTTCGCGCGGAGTTCTTGAGGTTCGCTGCCACGAGGCCCCTTTTGCTCTGGAGCACGGACAGATCGTGGGGCGTCTCATCTATGAAAGAATGGCCGCGCAGCCAGACGTCCTCTATGGGTCCGAGATTGCGTCCAACTATCAGGGGCAAGGCCTGAAGTTGAGCAAGCACTTTCGCACGCTTTAATTTCGCGCCTCAAGCGCCGGTATTTATTATAACTTTCCCATTCGACGCGTCACGCGCATGGCTTGACGTGACCGTCGCGAAATCTCGTTGACCTGCTTCTGTCGCGCCCGTCCTTCGGGGGATGTGTCTGAAGAATCCGCGCGCATCAGAAAGCGTGTGACGGGGCGGATCAACATCATGATAAGCATTCGGATCATACGTTGATTGTTCATCGTACCTGTTCCTTAGTCCTTATCTTCAAACATAGCCGTCTGATCGGCTTCGTCATCCTCTTCCTGAGGTTCGCCCGGTGGCGGGCGGCTCTCAAGCAATCCCGCCGAGCGCAGTTCCTTAAGCCCCGGTAGATCGCGCGCACTCTCTAACCCGAAATGGTCAAGAAACTCTTGTGTTACGACGTAAGTGACCGGGCGACCCGGGGTCATGCGACGACGACCAAAGCGGATCCACTCAAGCTCTAACAATTGGTCGATTGTACCACGGCTTACGCTCACGCCACGGATCTCTTCAATCTCAGCACGAGTTGCTGGCTGATGATAGGCAACAATCGCTAAGGTCTCGATCGCGGCGCGGCTTAACTTACGCGTCTCAACCGTCTCTTTTTGCATGAGAAAACCCAGATCAGGGGCCGTGCGCATCGCCCACGCCTCCCCAACCTTGACGACGTGTACACCACGCCCGTCATAGCGCTTCTTCAACCCCGCCAGCGCTGCTGCAGCATCCGCGCCATGCGGCATCCGCGCGTTGAGCTCGGCCACCGTCACGGGTTCAGCCGACGCAAAAAGGATGGCTTCAACCATGCGTTCCTGTTCCCCTTCGGGCGGCGCCTCAAAAAGGCTCGCGATATCGTCTTCGCTGTCGCTCACGCGGTCGATTTCCTGATCTCGATGGCTTCGAACATTCCGTGCTGGCGCAACTCGATCGTTCCCGCTTTGACAAGCTCCAAAGAGGCCGCGAAGTGCGACGCAACGGCAGAACGCACGCGTGCGGGCGAGCTATCCCAACCATCAGGAAGATAGCTCGCCAACGTTGTCCACTCCCCTGAAAATCCGATCAAACCACGCATCCGATCAAGGGCTTGTTCCATCGTCATCAGATGCTCGCGATCCATCGCATAGGGACGGAATTCATCCTTGGTCCGCACGCGGGCATATCCCTGCATCAGATCAAGAAGCGTCGCCGTATAGGTGATCTTGCGCACCCGTGTGACATCTTCGGGGACACCGCGCACAAAAAAATCGCGGCCCTTTTGATCTCGCGCCATGAGTTTTGCGGCGGCATCACGCATCGCCTGCAAACGCTCAAGCTGAAAGGCGAGGTGTGCCGCAAGTTCTTCGCCGGTCGGCCCTTCGTCCTGAGGGTCGGGGGGAAGCAGCAGACGAGATTTAAGAAAGGCGAGCCACGCCGCCATGACCAAATAGTCCGCCGCCAACTCGATCCGCAACGCTTTGGCGCGTTCGATGAAACCAAGATATTGCTCGGCTAGCGCCAGAACCGAAATCTTCCGTAGATCGACCTTTTGCGTCCGGCTCATCGTCAGCAGAAGGTCAAGCGGCCCCTCATATCCGTCAACGTCGACGATCAGAGCCTCTTCCGCGAGGCGCGCTTCCACCGCATCAGCTTGAAAACCATCCTCAGGCATCAAGGCCCTCCATCAAATCTTGCAGACGCATCTGAGCTTCTTCGACGCTCATCTCACGTGCCGGTGCGAGCGGCGCGAGGGCATCGTCAGCACGACGTTGCGCAGCATCAGACATCATTCCGCAGTGACGAGCAATTGAGGACATCTCTTCCATGTCTCCATTACAATGCAGCACCAAATCGCATCCAGCGCCAAGAGCGGCCACCGACCGTTCGGTCACTGTTCCACCCAAAGCGTTCATTGAAATATCGTCTGTCATCAACAAACCCGCAAACCCTATTTCCTGACGAATGTAATCATTGCAAACAGGCGACGTCGTGCCGGGCAGTTTGTCATCAATCGACGTGTAGAGCACATGTGCGCTCATCCCCATTGGGGCGTCAGAAAAGGCGCGGAAAGGTCGAAAATCCGTCGCTTCAAGTTCTCCCAGGGGCGCGTCGGTCATTGGAAGGTCGTGATGGCTGTCCACGCGTGCACGACCATGTCCTGGCATGTGTTTGGGCGTTGCATGCACGCCCCCCGCAGCCAAACCGTCTGCAAAGCTCTTGCCAGCCTCAATCACGGTGTCGACGTCAGAGCCATAGCAGCGGTTTCGCAGAAATGGGTGTGTGTCCTCCTGCGCAACGTCAAGCGTCGGGCCGCAATTTACGTTAATTCCAACCGCAGACAGTTCTGCCGCGATCAGCCGTCCCCGAAGCCACATTGCTTCGCCGGCACCGAAACGCGCGACATAGTCAAACGGAGGCAGCCACTGCCGCCAATGGGGCTGGGTCATGCGTTGGACACGCCCCCCCTCCTGGTCGATCAGTACGGGCGCCTTGCGCCCCACGGATTGCCTCAGATCATGGCAGAGGCGGTTGAGCTGCTCAGGCGCTTCGACATTTCGGGCAAAAAGAATGAACCCCCAAGGTTGCGCTTCGGCAAAGAACGCGCGCTCGCTGGAAAGAAGCTCAGGGCCCGCACAGCCAAATATGTACGCGCCCTGCCCCAAATCTAACGGTTCACAATAGGAATACAGCTGGCATTGCCCGCCACCAACACCGAACAAAAACGGTTGGCGTCACTTAGGTCGTCAAAGCCTACGACGCGCAGGCGATAAAAGGTCTTACCGCCAGCCTCTGCTTGCTGGATCAACCGCTGTTTTCCGTCAAGATAACCGTCAAAGTTGGCGTTTAGACGGTTCCATTCCTCGGTTGCAACCTCAGGCGACACAAACGCCCCAAGCTGCACCAGACGTTCGCCCGCCGGAACCTGATCGGCCGTAACATCTAGCGAAGGCTCGACATTCAAAGTCGCGCTTCCGGCCAATGCGATCCGCACAGGGCGTGGCGCAGGTCGTGGAGATACCGTCAATGTGCCAACGCTTATAGGTTTGTCTGAAGCCACCTCTTCTTCAGACGTCAACACGGCAGATGCGATTGTGGCGTCAAAGTCGGCAAGAGCGGCTGCAACGGCCAGGTCGGTTGCACTCTGCGTCTCCATCGCAGGTGCCGCCTCGGTAACGGCTTCGAATTCTGCCTGCTCCAAAAGGGCTGTAAGTGAGGCGTCTTCCTCGGTCAGCGCCAAGTCGTCTGGCGCCAAAACGACCTGTTCAGGCGTCACAGACGCCGCATCCTCGGCAGCGATGGAATTAACCGCCAATCCCTGATGCGCCGCCTCGCGCCCTCCGGGCGCTTCTGGCGTGATGCGCATCGGACCTTCCATAGCGCGCACGACCGGCACGCCGGTGGCATCACGCTGCACCAGTTGCCAGCCCCAAATTCCCAATCCAACGATAAGTGCAAGCGATAACGCCGCTGCCAGCCAGTTCAACGCGTTGGCTGCTGTCTCTAATCCACTGCCATCGGTGGCAATGCCACCATCAAAATCAATTTCCGCCATGTGCCCATGCCTCGCTCGTGCCCGGTTTTCCGGTGCTTACTGCCTCATGTGACGCGAGCCGCGGCGTGTTTTGATCAGCGCATTTCTTCGACCGGCGTCACCCCGAGAATACCAAGTCCTGCTGAAATAACAATGCTGACCGCAATAGGTAGCGCCATTTTTGCGCCCGTCGCTTTCGGATCACCCTCATGGATGAACCGCAAGGCCGGGTTCTCATTGCCCCGGTTCCAAAGTGCGTGAAAGGCGCTGGCCAGTTCATAGAGGTAGAACGACACCCGATGCGGCTCGTTTGTGCGCGCCGCAATCTCTACAAGCCGCGGCCATTCCGCCAACTTCCGCGCGACAGCGAACTCTGCCTCGTCTTCGAGTTTGGCATCGTCGGAATAATCGAGGTGCATTGTCTCGACTTTGCGCATCACGCTCCGGATACGGGCGTGGGCGTATTGCACGTAAAAGACTGGGTTGTCCTTGGATTGCTCCAGAACCTTGTCAAAATCAAAGTCGAGCGGGGCGTCGTTTTTACGCGTCAGCATGACAAACCGGGTCACATCTGGTCCGACTTGATCGACCACATCGCGCAGGGTGACAAAGTTCCCTGCCCGTTTTGACATCTTGAACGGCTCACCATCCTTGAACAGGCGAACGAGCTGCGTGAGTTTGATATCAAGTGGCACGGACCCGTTCGACAACGCCGACACAGCCGCCTTCATGCGTTTCACATAGCCAGAGTGATCAGCGCCGAAGACGTCGATCAGTTCGTCAAACCCCCGCGTGACCTTGTCGTAGTGGTACGCAATGTCAGGCGCGAAGTACGTCCATGATCCGTCAGATTTCTTTATCGGGCGGTCCACGTCGTCGCCGTGATCCGTGGAACGGAAAAGCGTTTGTTCCCGCGGCTCCCAATCTTCGGGCTTTTTGCCCTTAGGTGGCTCAAGCACGCCCTCATAGATCAGGCCGTCACCTTCAAGTGCCGCGATTGCCTCTTCGATCCGACCCGACCCATAGAGTGATTTCTCTGAGAAGTAGACGTCCATTTCGACCCCGAGCGCGGCAAGATCGCCTTTGATCAGGTCGATCATCTGATCGGTCGCAAAGGTCCGAATATCTGCCAACCACTCTGATTCCGGCCGGTCAATCAGAGACTCGCCGTACTTTTCCTTAAGAGCCTCTCCGACCGGGATCAGATAATCTCCGGGATAAAGGCCCTCAGCGATTTCCGGAGAATGCCCACAGGCCTCGCGATACCGCTCATACGCAGACCGCGCGAGCACGTCGACCTGCGCCCCGCCATCATTGATGTAGTATTCCCGCGTAACGTTGTAGCCCGCAAACTCTAGAAGTGACGCCAAAGCATCGCCAAAAACGGCGCCCCTCGTGTGGCCGACATGTAGCGGTCCTGTTGGATTGGCTGATACGTATTCCACGTTCACCTTAACGCCTGCGCCGATACCCGAGTGGCCGAACGTTCCACCTTGATCGATGACCTCGGCCACCACATCGTGCCAAACCTGCGGGTGCAGGATCAGGTTCAGAAAACCTGGGCCGGCGACCTCGGCAACAGCGACACGCGGATCCTGTTTAAGGCGTGAAGCAAGCGCATCTGCAATATCTCGCGGACGCATCGACGCTGGCTTGGCCAGAACCATCGCGGCATTCGTCGCGAGATCGCCGTGGGCCGCATCCCGCGGTGGCTCGACAGCGACGGGACCATAGTTCAAACCTGACGGGATCTCTCCGTCAGCGACCATGGCATCCAGCGTTTCAACAACAAGCGTGCGGATATCGGAAAAGATGTTCATCGGACGATCCCTTTCGCTGGGCGGTTTACCACCCGCGTGGGCAAGGTCAACGCCCCTACTCGGCGGCTTGTGCGCCCAAGACCCAGTCGCGGTGACATTGAAGAGCGAAACGGTCCGTCATGCCCGAGATATAGTCTGACACGATGCGCGCCAGAGCAGTTTCATCTTGGGCTGCCTCGACATCCTTGCGCCATTGCTTCGGCAACTTATCGGGATTGGCCAACAGAAACGGAAACAAGTCCTCGATCACTGCCGTCACTTGCTTGCGCATCTCGATGACCGTTGGTGCCCGATACATGCGGGTAAAGAGAAATGCCCGGATGTCTTGAAGTTGTTCAAAGACATCGGGAGAAAACTGCACAACAGCGTGGGTTGCGTGACGAATGTCAGCCACAGACCTTGGTGCCAAGATTTCAAGTCGCGATTGGGCAACCGCAATGACATCCTCGACCAATACGCCAAAGAAGCGCCGCAAGGCTTCGTGCCGACGCCGGTAATAGTTCAGGTCTGGATATCTCTGGTCCACTTCTGCAAAACAACGGTCCAGAATGGGTAGCTCTGCCAGTTCATCGGTCGAAAACAACTCGGCCCGCAACCCGTCATGCAAATCATGATGGTTATACGCAATGTCATCAGCAAGTGCGGCAACCTGCGCCTCGGCACTGGAGTATGTCTCAAGCTCAAGATCAATTTCGGCGTTGCACGCCGCAAGCGCCCATGGAAAAGGTCGCGCAACAGGCCCGTTGTGTTTTGCAAGGCCCTCCAGCGTTTCCCAAGTCAAATTAAGGCCGTCAAAGTCGGCGTAGTGGCGCTCAAGCGTCGTAACGATACGGATGGCCTGCGCATTGTGGTCAAAGCCGCCATAGGGCGCCATCAGAAGCGCCAAGGCATCCTCACCCGTATGACCAAAGGGCGGGTGGCCGAGATCATGGGCCAAAGCGAGCGCCTCAGTCAGTTCTTGGTTGAGGCCAAGTGCACCAGCAATCGTGCGCGCCACCTGTGCGACCTCAATCGAATGCGTCAATCGCGTGCGGAAGTAATCGCCTTCATGTTCGATAAACACCTGTGTCTTGTGTTTAAGTCGCCGAAAGGCGGAGGCATGAATGATCCTGTCCCGGTCGCGCTGATAGCATGACCGAAAAACGCTTTCCTCTTCGACAAAGCGTCTGCCGCGGCTCTCCGCGGGATTTGAAG
>JABSSC010000150.1 GCA_013214635.1 Paracoccaceae bacterium
TGCGCGCGCTTGGCGGGGTGGACGTCGTCTATGATGCCGTTGGCGGCGATCTCGGTGCGGCGGCGTTCCGTGCCCTAAAACCGGCCGGGCATTTCTTGATCATCGGATTTGCCGCCGGAGACACACCGGCACTGCCGTTGAACCACGCGTTGGTCAAGAACATCACGCTATCGGGCTTTTACTGGGGTGGACTCCTCAGACTCGATCCCGTCGCTGTGAAGGACAGTCTCAAACAGATCTTTGCGTGGTACGCAGATGGGGCGATTTCCCCGCATGTCAGCCACCGATTGCCTCTGGCGCAGGCTGCGGAGGGGCTGGATCTGCTGGCCCAACGCAAAGCCACCGGCAAAGTGCTGATACTGCCTTAAAGCCCTTGATAGGCCACGCGTAGCATGTCGGCGAGGCTGTCGATCATCTCCTCTCCCGTTCCTTTGGGGTGGTACATGTTGATACGCGTTCTTTTCAGTTCTGGCAGCCCGGCGCTCGCGCTGACCTCTTCCACATAAGGTGGTTCCATTCCCTTGATCGCCACATGAACGGCGAGGTCGGCACTCACGCTGGCCTCTACGGTCCGGGTAGAATCCGATTCCACGGCCATGTCCCAATCGATGCTTGCCGCATCAAGCGCACGCTGCGCACCACCACGAAAGATGCAGTTCTTTTCAAACGCCAGTCGTAACGGACGCTGCCGTGCCGCCACACTTTCCGGGGCACCGACCCAGATCAGAGGTTTTTCAACCAACGTCTCGCCTTCTGGCCCCAGATAATCCTCGGTCGTCAGGATCAGGTCGCATTCGCCGCGCGCGTATTCGTCCACCAGCTTGCGGGTGTACGACGACACAAGATGCACTCTGACGCGCGGAAATTCTGCGTCGAATTGCCGGAGGACACGCGGGATTGCGGGGTAAACAATGTCGTGGGGCACGCCCAACACGATCTCACCCTCCAACCGGGTGTCGGTCATTCGGTAAATTACCTCATCGTTCAGTGCGAGAATGCGACGCGCATAGCTGACCAATTGTTCCCCTGCCGAGGTCAGCGACACCGTGCGCGCCGACCGATCCAAGAGCGAGATATCGAGAGCTTCTTCCAGCCGTTTGAGCTGCATCGACACGGCCGATTGCGTCAGGTGCAGAACCCCCGCCGCGCGCGTTACGCCGCCCGTGTCCGCCACGGCGACAAAGGAGCGCAGGGCCGTCAGATCGAGATTGCGTGGCATATCACACCTTTTGATGGATTAGTTCAAAAACATTCGCTTCACAAATGAACCACAAAACGGCATACACATCAACATCGCTTATGAAAACCACTCGAAACATCAGCAAAGGAGGATAGTGACATGACCACCACCACCAAGAGCTTCGGCGCAACCCGCCCGCAAACCGCTGAAATTAAGTCGGTTTTTGCGAATTTCGTCGATTTCGCGGCCCTCTACCGCCAACGCCGCGCGCTCGCCCGGCTTGATGCGAATGCACTGTCAGACATTGGCGTGAGCGCCGATGCCGCCAAGGCAGAAGCCGCACGTCCTGTATGGGACGTTCCGACCGGATGGCGCGCTTAACCAGTCGTTGAGCAAAACCGTCGCCTTGCGGCGTGGAATCCTTGAAAAACAGGGAAAGCTGACCGATATTTACTTCCAAGTGCGGTCCCCATCCCGGGGGCCGCGCAACAGGGACACTATCGGAGGCTTTAATGGCTGAACCACAGACGATCTATACCAGCGCCGGCGCACGGTCCGCTGAGATTGATCAGGGGCTTCGCGCCCATATGAACAAGGTCTACGGCACCATGTCCGTAGGCATGGTGATGACGGGTGCGGTCGCTTGGGCCGTGGGCTCTTCGCCCGCGCTTTTGGCGATTTTCCGTGATCCGGTCACACTGCAACCCAACATCCTCGGCTGGATCGCAATGTTTGCGCCGCTGATCATGGTCTTCGCGTTTGGCGCGGCCATCAATCGGCTTTCCGCCTCGGGCGCGCAGCTTTTCTTCTACGCCTTTTCGGCGGTGATGGGGCTGTCGATTTCGTGGATTTTCGCCGCATTCACCGGCATCTCGATCGCGCAAACGTTCTTTGTAACGGCAATCGCGTTCGCGGGTCTGTCACTATGGGGATACACCACCAAACGGGATATCTCCGGCTGGGGTGCGTTCCTGATGATGGGTCTGATCGGTTTGATCGTGGCGTCGATCATCAACATCTTCCTCGGCTCACCAGCGATCATGTTCGCGGTGTCGATCATCGGTGTTCTGATCTTTGCGGGTCTGACCGCGTATGACACGCAACGCATCAAGACTGACTATATCGCACATGCTCAGCACATGGATCAGGAATGGCTGGACAAAGCCGGGATTATGGGCGCGTTGAGCCTGTACCTGAACTTCATCAACCTGTTCATGTTCCTGCTGCAGTTCATGGGCAGCCGCGAGTAATCGCTGGAACACAACACAATAGAAAAGGGCCGGCGATTGCCGGCCCTTATTCGTTTAGGGATCAAGCTGCGGTTAGCTGCAGTTCAGACCTGCCACCAACACGCCGTCAAACGTCCAGGTTTCCCCGGTCAGCAAGCATCCAATACGGGTCGATGCATAGTCGGTGAGTGCCGACACACCGCCCACAGCGCCCGCGTCCGTCTGAGGCTCGGCAACAGCAAACTCAATTGAATTCGCGCGCACCTGACGCAGCCAATAAAGCTCACCGCCCAGTGTAACGCCAACGCCCATCGGGTCGGCGTCATAGCCCGCGGCCAATTCAGCTGCCGCCGACCGGTCACCGGTCGCGCCGGGCGCTGTGATATTGAATTGCGGCACCTGATCAGGCGCGGTCATCGCGACCTCGGTAACGCGCCCTTCCTCGGGCGAGTGTTTGCCAGTCGCGCCGAGCGAGCCTTGGGTCAATCCCGACCCCGACCGGCGGTCAGTCCGCTCTTCGACGGTGGAACAAGCAGCCAGCGCGACAGCCAGTGTGCCAAGCAGAATCAGACGCATGGAATCGTCCTCCTGAAGTCTCATCCACTCAGCGTTACCGCGTAACCCGCCCCATTCCTTGGCAACAATGGGGCGGTAATGGGGAGACTGTTCAGAGGAGATCCCGCTCCATCGCGACAGCGGGAAAGGTGATGCCGGGACGCAAGGGAACCGCAACCTCTCCCAAAGCGCGAAACCCACAGGCCGCATAGAACGGAACCGCCGTGAGTGTGCTTTGACAGGCCAAACGTCTGAGCCCTGCGCCGCGCGCCTGGTCCACGACATACGTCATCAGGGCGCGCCCCACACCGCGACGCGTAGACCGATGGTCAGTCACCACGTGGCGGACGTGCCCAAACCCAGCAGCCTCACGCGCGCCACCGGGCGCGGCGCGGCTCCATCCACCGGCACCCAGAACGGTGCCATCTTCATCCTCGATGACGTAAAACGTCCCCGAGGACAAAAGCCTCGGCTGTGCCCGCGAAATCAGCGGCAAAGCGGTCACGAGCACCGATGGCTTATAATCCGCCTTGAGGAGCGCCGGATAAGAGCGCGCAAAAAGCGCGTCGACCACTGCGAGATCCGCAGATGTCGTGGCGCGAACAGTCAAAGTCTGAGTCATGACAACGTCCTCAATGAAAAAAGAAAAGGGCCGCACGAGTTCCCTCGCGCGGCCCTGATGTCGTCCGACTGAAAGTCAGGCTTACTTGATTTTGCCTTCCTTGTATTCGACATGCTTGCGCGCGACGGGGTCATACTTTCGCACCACCATTTTTTCCGTCATGGTGCGAGCATTCTTCTTGGTCACGTAGAAGTGGCCCGTGTCAGCGGTCGAATTCAGACGGATTTTGATCGTCGTCGGCTTCGCCATTGTTCTTCTCCTAAAGCGGCGGCGCATTTGGCACGCCGCAAGAATCCTGAAGCCCGCCTTTTATTCATGAGGACACAGGTGTCAAGCGCGGATGGCCTGTAAGCCGGATTCTGTCCGGGTCTTGCGACCCTGAACGGTCATTCATCTAAAAGACGCGTTGCCACGTCCCTTTAGCTGCCAACCCGGACCTCTGGGCCAAAGCAGCCCGCATGAGGTCCCTATTTGGCATTGCTCCCGGTGGGGCTTGCCGTGCCGGTCCGGTTGCCCGTCCCGCGGTGGGCTCTTACCCCACCGTTTCACCCTTACCCCGCGAGCGGGGCGGTCTGTTCTCTGTGGCGCTTTCCCTCGGGTTTCCCCGGCCGGGCGTTACCCGGCACCGATGCTTTGTGGAGTCCGGACTTTCCTCGGAGGTTTCTCCGCGACCGTCCAGCCATCCGCGCGACCGAGGGCCTAGCCTTTGATCGGACAGCTTGTCAAACACTGTTGGACATCAGGGGGGCGCTGCCCCCCGCGCCGCCTCCGCGACGCTCCCCCCGGGATACTTGCGGATCAATGGAGACCGGCAGCCCCTCCATTGATCGAAAAATATCCCGGAGCGCGAGGCAGCGCCTCGCAAAAAGTTACACTTCACCTCGCCCGAGTGGTCCAAAATCTGCAGATACCAATGGGCCGCGCGCATGTGGCCTGAACCTTAACCGAACCGCTTCAAGCAATGCGGCGTCATTGACGTCTGCCGAATACCCAAAGGCCTGCGCCAACGCCCTAAATTCGGCGGCAGCAGGGACATCCGGCCCTGTTGTATGCGCGCGTGGTCTCGCCAGCTCCTGCGCCTCCAACCGCGCCCAGTCGAAACGCGGACCTGGATCGATCTTGCGCCCCGGGGCCATATCAGAATGGCCAATCACATTTTCAGGTGGAATGTCGTGGCGGATCAAGATCTCGGCGACTAAGGCCTCAAGAGCGGCCATGAGCGGTTCAGGAAAGGGTGAACGGCCGTCATTGTCCAATTCGATCCCGATGGAGTGCGAGTTCATATCGTGTTGGCCAGCCCACGCGCCTGCCCCCGCATGCCAAGCACGCCGATCCTCGTCGACGAGGGAGTACACCTCGCCTTGCTGAGATATCAGGTAGTGCGCCGACACTTCGTGGACCGGATCGCACAGACGCTCCAAAGCCGCGCTTGCTGATGTCATCGCGGTGTAGTGCAACACGATGTAACGCGGCACGGCCCCGTCGCGACGCGGGCCGTGGTTGGGCGACGGATACGGGGTCAGACCTTACCCTCTCGTCTTTCGAAATGGCGTCGGATCCCAAAAGCAGGCGAACCCGTCGCCGTCTGGGTCTATGCCCTTGCGATCCGCCTCTGGCCCGCCCGATTTCAGAAAATCGATCTGGGCAGCATCGGTGCTTCCATAGCGCGCGCAGGCACTATCAAAGCGCGACTGGGATGTCTCAGAACGCGGATAGACCGCGACGCCGACCGGATTGTTGGTGGCCAGTGCATAGGCCACGATATTCGGTTCGTTCGTGCCAGGCCGCTTCGGAACAGCCGCAGCCGGAACCAACGCGTAGCGCGACGCATTGGCTTCAAAATCATTCGCAGCGGTTGCCGCATCGGCCGGAATGGCAGAAAGAGGCGCTTCAGAAGAAGATGATGTCGTTGTGACGTTGCCGGAGGTTTCGTCACCGACAATCAGTGGGGCAGGCACAGGGCTGGTCGTGGCAGCGGCAAGCTCTGCCTGTTGCCGCGCGCGATACTCGTCCCAATCGCCAAATCCCACGCCAGACCGCGTTTCAACCGGTTCGGTCGTACAGGCCGCAAGCGCAATCGCGCCCAATGCCAGGAAGTATTTCATGTGGTCTGCCCGCTTTTGTTATTGCGGGCAGGTTACCACCATTTGGCTGGTTTGGAAACAAAGCCCGCCGACTGCTCAAGCGCATACGCCGTGTTGAGCAACTCGTCCTCTTCCCACGGGCGCCCGATCAGTTGGAGGCCCAACGGAAGGCCTTGACGATCAAGTCCCGTCGGCACCGCAATACCCGGCAGGCCAGCAAGGTTGACGGTCACAGTGAACACGTCGTTGAGATACATCTGCACCGGATCGGCATTTGCCATGTCACCCAACCCAAAGGCCGCAGACGGCGTGGCCGGGGTCAGGATCGCATCCACGCCCTGAGCAAAGACATCATCAAAGTCTTTCTTGATCAGCGCACGCACCTTTCGGGCACGATTGTAGTAGGCGTCGTAAAAACCCGCAGAGAGCACGTAAGTGCCGATCATCACCCGGCGTTTGACTTCGTCGCCAAAGCCTTCGGCACGGGTCTTTTCGTACATATCGACAATGCCGTCGCCCTGATCGAGCTTGGCGCGGTGCCCGAACCGGACCCCGTCGTAACGGGCGAGGTTCGAAGACGCCTCGGCCGGAGCAATCACGTAATAGGTCGGTAGCGCGTATTTTGTGTGTGGCAGCGAAACGTCGACAATCTTTGCACCCGCATCTTCGAGCATCTTGCGGCCTTCCGCCCACAATTCCTCGATCTCATCGGGCATCCCATCCATGCGGTATTCGCGCGGGATGGCGATAGTTTTACCCCGGATGTCCCCGGTGAGCATCGCCTCGAAATTCGGCACGGCCAGATCTGCGGAGGTGGAATCCTTCGGGTCATGGCCCGCCATGCTTTCAAGCATGATTGCCGCGTCACGCACCGATTTTGTCATCGGTCCGGCCTGATCAAGCGAGGAGGCAAAGGCGACGATGCCCCAACGGGAGCAGCGCCCATATGTGGGTTTCAAGCCAGTGATTCCGACAAAAGCGGCGGGCTGTCGGATCGAGCCGCCGGTATCGGTACCTGTCGCAGCAAGACAAAGGTCTGCAGCGACCGCGCTGGCCGATCCTCCCGAAGAGCCACCGGGCGTCAGCGCTGCATCGTCATTGCCGCGTCGCCATGGGTTGATCACGTCGCCATAGGTCGAGGTCTCGTTCGACGAACCCATCGCGAACTCGTCCATGTTCAGCTTACCCAGCATCACTGCGCCGTCGTCGAACAGGTTCTGCGTGACGGTCGATTCATACTCGGGCCGGAACCCGTCGAGGATGGCCGAAGCGGCCTGACTGGGGACACCTTTTGTGCAGAACAGGTCCTTAATACCCAATGGGATGCCGCACATTGCCGGTGCATCACCCGACGCAAGCTTCGCATCCGCCGCACGCGCTTGCGCAATCGCTTGATCCGGCGTGTAGTGCACAAAGGCGTTCAGCACCCCTGCCCCGTCAATCGCTTCCAGACAGGCCGTGGTCAGGTCTTCGCTCGTCACCTCCTTGTCGCGCAGCTTGTCGCGGGCCTCGGCGATGGTCAGTTTCGTCAGCTCGCTCATCACTCAACCACCTTTGGCACGGCAAAGAACCCTTCACGCGCGTCCGGCGCATTGGCCAGCACTTTGGCCTGCTGATTACCGTCGGTCACAACATCCTCGCGCCGCTTCAATTGCATCGGCGTGACGGAGACCATCGGCTCAACGCCCTCCACATCGACTTCGGTCAATTGCTCGACAAAGCCGAGGATGCGGTTGAAATCTTCGGCCAAGGCCGGCAGCGCGTCATCTTCGACGCGGATACGGGCAAGATGGGCCACCTTGCGGGCAGTTTCAGTATCGATGGACATGCGCGCTCCGTCGCTGGATCAGCGGTTCGTTTAGCCCCCTGCCGCGTCTGCTGCAAGACGGTGACGGCGGTAAACCTCGATCATCCAGCCCAACATCACGCCATTGAGGATATGCCACATGAAATGCGTCCCCAACGGCATCGCACGACACACCATCTCATCAACGGATCGGAATGTCAGCGAAAGCGTTAGCATACCGGATCCGACCAGAAGCCCCTTCGCGGTCTCCGGATAACGGTTGCACAAAAGCACCCCGTAGACCGCAATCAAAAGCGCGACCCCCCAGTACTGCCCTGAGATCGAGAAAAACGGGAGCGCCGCAATGACCGGCGTGAGCGCGGCGGTGT
>JABSSC010000151.1 GCA_013214635.1 Paracoccaceae bacterium
TCTGAGAATTTTACGGCGGTTCTCGTCCCGGTCGTTGCGGCTTCTGCGGCTTGTTTTGCGGGGGCGGGGATCGCACCTGCGGGACTCTTATCATTGGCGCTCACTGGTGCTGGCGCGGGGTTAGCGGGCCTTGCCGCGATACTCAAGGTGCGCGAACTCGCAGCCGACCGCGCAAGGAAAAGCCGGTTCGCTGCAATTTCTGAGTTCGTGGAACGCGATGCCTCTGCGACGATGGCGACAGACGGTGACGGCGTTGTCGTGTATCAAAACAAGGCTTCGATAGAGAGATTTGGTGAAAAACCCGATAGCTCGCTCATCGGGTTGCTGGATACACTTTTTGCGTCGCCGGGCGCCTTGGTCAGCCGGCTTCAGACCAAGGCGCAAGCCATTGGCGCGGCGAGAGAAGATGTCGTCACGCGGCGGGGCCATGTCCGTCTTTCGGCCCATCGTGTTCTTGGCGATGGGTATTTGTGGCGACTTGAAGAGATTGCGGATCGTACAGGCGTTGGACGCGGCGCCGACGGGATCAGCGTTCCGATGATGACGGTGTCCAAATCGGGGACAGTGCTTTTCATGAACGAGGCGCTGCGTAGACTGATCGGAGGGCGCGAGACCTCCCTAGATCGCATCGTCAACGACTTGCCGCTGCGGCCCGGAGGAATTCATGAGATTGCGGCGATCGACGGTCCGGTCGAATGCCAAATGTTTGAGATTTCCAGCGCAGCGGGTCGGCGCGAGCTTTACATGCTTCCGGCGCCCGAGGCGCGCAACGTGTCAGATCGGGAATTTCTGGACGTGCTTCCGGTCGCCATGCTCAAAATCGATGAAACGGGCCGGATTGTGTCCGGCAATGCCGGAGCGCGCAATCTGTTGGGCGAGCAGGTCGGCGGGCAAATGCTCTCTGATGTGCTTGAAGGGCTGGGACGCTCTGTGGCCGAATGGATGGCGGATGCCATCCAGGGGCATGGCCTGAACCGCCCTGAAGTTGTTCGCGCGCGGCGCGCCGATCACGAGACATTTGTGCAAACGACCCTGTGTCGCGCCGATGCGGCTGACGACGCAGCGCTCTTTGCGGTTTTGCAGGACGCGACTGAGTTGAAGACTCTTGAAGCGCAATTTGTCCAAAGCCAGAAAATGCAGGCAATCGGTCAACTTGCCGGCGGTGTGGCACATGATTTCAACAACTTGCTGACCGCGATCAGCGGTCATTGTGACTTGTTGCTGCTGGCGCACGACGAGGGCGATCCTGATTACAGCGATTTGGTTCAAATTCGACAAAATGCGAACCGCGCGGCGAGCCTTGTCGGACAGCTTCTGGCGTTTTCGCGCAAACAGAACCTGACCCCTCAATTGATCGACATGCGCGATGCGATGGGGGAGCTGGGCCACCTGCTCAATCGGTTGGTTGGTGAGAAGGTTTCCCTTTCGGTGCGCCATGATCCCGCGCTCAAACTAATCCGCGCCGATCGTCGGCAACTTGAACAAGTCATCCTGAACCTCGTGGTCAATTCTCGCGACGCCATGGCGGAAGGCGGTGCGATCACGATCGAAACCGAGTTGCAGAGCTTTTCCGAACCGTTCGCGCGCCAGAATGCGGCCGTGCCCGCAGGGCAATACGTTGTCATAACCGTTGCAGACGAGGGCACCGGGATTCCCGCCGAAGACTTGCCCAAGATTTTCGAACCCTTTTTCACCACCAAGCGCACCGGTGAGGGAACTGGCCTTGGTTTATCGACTGCCTATGGGATCGTTAAGCAGTCGGGCGGGTTCATCTTTGCCGACAGCGTCGAAGGGCAGGGCACGACATTCTCGCTCTTCTTCCCGGCACAAGAAGCTCTGCCAGAGACCGAAACAGCGCCCGTTGATGCCGCCCCCCGCAAGGCGCTGTCGATTGGGCAGGGCGTGGTTCTTCTGGTGGAAGACGAAGCCCCAGTACGCGCCTTCGCGTCTCGCGCGCTCAGAATGCGTGGCTATACGGTGATCGAAGCCGAGAGCGCGGAAGATGCGCTTGAAACGCTCAAAGATGATGATTTGAAGGTCGACGTCTTTGTGACAGATGTGATCATGCCCGGTCGAGACGGTCCGAGTTGGGTACGAGAAGCGCTTGAGACACGTCCGGATGCGCGTGTCGTCTTTGTGTCCGGTTATGCCGAGGATAGTATCCGCAACAGCGGAAAAAAGGTTCCGAATTCCACGTTTCTGCCGAAGCCGTTCACGCTGGCCGATCTTACCGAGACCGTTCACCGACAACTTCACTGAAGTTCGATCTGTCGCGTCGCGCACTAACGCTTCCTTAACACTCCGCTCGTAAGTCTTAGATAAGATTTGAGTTGATTTGTTCACGTTTTGGTCTCATAACTCATATTGAGAACAAGAAGAGAACATTCAGCAGGCATTGCCGCTTTTCGAGTGGTGTGGAATAAGGTGAGAAATCAATGAGCACAGCAAAACTATTGAGCATGACGGATAAGCGGGACGACAACAAAGAAAAGGCGCTGTCCTCGGCGCTGGCGCAGATCGAACGGCAGTTCGGCAAGGGCTCGATCATGAAACTCGGTGCCGATAATCCGGTGGCCGAAATCGAATCGACTTCAACGGGTTCATTGGGTTTGGACATCGCGCTCGGTATCGGCGGCTTGCCCAAGGGGCGGGTTATCGAAATCTACGGTCCGGAAAGCTCAGGCAAGACCACGCTGACACTTCACTGCGTTGCGGAAGAACAGAAAAAGGGTGGCGTTTGCGCCTTTGTGGATGCGGAACACGCGCTTGATCCCCAATATGCCCGCAAGCTGGGTGTGGATCTGGATGAGCTTCTGATTTCGCAGCCAGATACCGGCGAGCAGGCGCTTGAGATTACCGACACGCTCGTGCGCTCAGGCGCGGTCAGCATGATCGTGGTCGATTCGGTCGCCGCGCTGACGCCGAAGTCCGAGCTTGAGGGCGACATGGGCGACGCGCAAGTCGGCGCCCAGGCCCGTTTGATGAGCCAGGCAATGCGCAAACTCACCGGGTCAATCAGCCGTTCGAACTGCATGGTGATTTTCATCAACCAGATCCGGATGAAGATCGGCGTGATGTTCGGTTCGCCAGAGACCACTACGGGTGGTAACGCTTTGAAATTCTATTCGTCCGTCCGATTGGACATTCGCCGGATTGGGTCGATCAAGGACCGCGACGAAGTCATCGGGAACACAACGCGTGTCAAGGTCGTCAAGAACAAGGTCGCGCCGCCGTTCCGGCAGGTCGAATTCGACATCATGTACGGCGAAGGTATATCAAAAACCGGCGAACTTCTTGACCTTGGTGTCGCGGCAGGTGTTGTAGAAAAATCTGGGTCCTGGTTCTCGTATGGCGATCAACGGGTCGGGCAAGGCCGGGAAAACGCCAAGTCGGTTTTAGTTGATAATCCGGACATTGCGCACGAGATCGATGATAAGATCAGAGCGTCCCACGGGCTCGATTTTGAAATGTCCGGCACTGAGCGCGCTGAGGTTCTCGAGGACTAGAACGACTAGGAATAGCCGTCGCACGGATGTGCGGCGGCTTTCGCAGGTGGACAGCACCTTGCGGCACGGCTACATCCGGCAGGTCCAGAAATTTCCTATGCCGTAAGGAAGCCGCGCAAGCCAATGTCCAGTCTCAATGAAATTCGCCGCACATTTTTGGATTTCTTCGTCAGTGCGGGGCACGAGGAAGTTGCGAGTTCACCCTTGGTGCCGCGAAACGACCCCACGCTCATGTTCGTCAACTCGGGCATGGTGCAATTCAAGAATTTGTTCACAGGCGTGGAGCATCGCGATTACAGCCGCGCGACAACGTCTCAGAAATGCGTGCGGGCAGGCGGCAAGCACAACGACCTCGACAATGTTGGGTACACGGCGCGCCACCACACATTCTTTGAAATGCTCGGAAATTTCTCTTTTGGCGACTACTTCAAGAGCGACGCGATCCCTTTCGCTTGGGATCTGATCACCAAGGAGTTTGGGATCAACAAAGACCGGCTGTTGGTCACCGTCTATCACGACGATGACGAGGCAGCAGAGATCTGGAAAAAACATGCCGGCCTGACGGATGATCGGATCATTCGTATCGCAACTGATGACAATTTCTGGATGATGGGGCCAACTGGGCCGTGCGGGCCATCGTCTGAGATTTTCTATGATCACGGCGACCATATTCCGGGTGGACCTCCGGGGAGCCCGGATGAGGACGGCGACCGGTTCATCGAAATCTGGAACCTCGTCTTCATGCAATATGAGCAATTCGAGGATGGGTCACGCACAACGCTGCCCAACCAGTCAATCGACACTGGGATGGGGCTGGAGCGCATAGGTGCGCTTTTGCAAGGCAAGCACGACAACTATGACACGGACCTGATGCGTGCCCTTATCGAGGCATCGGCAGATCTCACGGATGGCGCGCCGGATGGTCCCGGCAAAATTCACCACCGGGTGATTGCGGATCATCTTCGGTCCACTTCGTTTCTTCTGGCCGATGGGGTGATGCCGTCGAACGAAGGCCGCGGGTATGTGCTTCGCCGGATCATGCGCCGCGCCATGCGCCATGCGCATCTCTTGGGGGCCAATGACCCATTGATGTACCGCCTCGTCGCGAAGCTCGTGCAGGAAATGGGTCAGGCCTATCCAGAGCTCGGTCGTGCACAGCCGGTTATCGAAGAAACGCTGAAGCTTGAAGAGACGCGCTTCCGCGAAACGCTTGATCGGGGGCTGCGTCTTCTGGATGACGAACTTGAAAAGCTTGGCGAAGGCGCTGAACTTCCGGGCGAAGCTGCCTTCAAACTTTACGATACGTATGGGTTTCCACTCGACCTGACGCAGGATGCCCTGCGCGAGCAAGGCCGCACGGTCAATATTACGGGGTTTGACGCTGCGATGGCCAAGCAGAAGGCCAAGGCGCGCGCGGCCTGGGCGGGATCCGGCGAGATCGCCAACTCGGGCATCTGGTTCGATATCGCCGAAACCGACGGCGTGACCGAATTTCTTGGCTACGAGACCGAAGTCGCTGAGGCTCAGGTGCTTGCCTTGGTGATTGACGGCGCCAAGGTAGAGCAGGCGTCCAGCGGTACCGCGGTCCAGATGGTGGTGAACCAAACACCCTTTTACGCCGAAGCTGGTGGCCAAGTCGGGGATACGGGCGATGTTCGCTGGCCTGACGGAAGTGCGCGGGTGACCGACACGCGCCGGGTGGAAGGCGTGACGATCCATAGTCTGGAGATTGTTGAAGGTACGCTGAGCGTGGGCGATGGGGTCGAACTGATCGTTGAGCACGCGCGCCGCAGCCAAATCCGGGCGAACCATTCGGCGACGCATTTGTTGCATGAGGCATTGCGCGAGCGGCTCGGTGATCACGTTGCTCAGCGCGGGTCGCTCAATGCACCGGATCGTCTGCGGTTCGATTTCTCGCATAACAAGGCAATGACGCCTGCAGAACTTGCGGCTGTTGAGAGTGAAGTGAACGCCTACATTCGCCAAAACAGCCTGGTGGAAACGCGCATCATGACACCGGACGCAGCGCGAGAGCTCGGGGCGCAGGCGCTTTTCGGGGAAAAATACGGCGATGAGGTGCGGGTCGTCTCGATGGGCCAAGCGCCAACGGGTAAAGGGTCGGACGGGAACACATATTCGCTTGAGCTTTGTGGTGGGACACACGTTGCCCGCACCGGAGACATTGGTGCGTTTGTCGCGCTGTCAGACAGTGCGTCTTCTGCCGGGGTGCGACGCGTTGAGGCTCTCACGGGGGAGGCGGCACTTGCCCATCTTCGGGCGCAGGATGCGACGCTGCAGCAAGTTGCCGGAATGCTAAAGGCTCCGACGTCTGAGACGGCGTTGCGCGTTCAGGCTATTCTTGAGGAACGTAAGGCATTGCAGGCTGAGGTGGCCGAACTCCGCCGCGCTGCCGCCCTGGGTGGCGGAGGTGCTGCGGGTCCTGCGATCCGCGATGCCGGCGGCACGTCGCTTATTGCGCAGGTTCTCCAGGATGTTCCTGGTCGTGATCTTCCTGGGCTGATCGATGCGCACAAGGCGACAATGGGCTCGGGTG
Source organism: Paracoccaceae bacterium (assembly GCA_013214635.1). Taxonomy (GTDB): domain Bacteria; phylum Pseudomonadota; class Alphaproteobacteria; order Rhodobacterales; family Rhodobacteraceae; genus JABSSC01. The sequence goes on from JABSSC010000151.1 coordinate 6,061, forward strand.
TCGTGCTTCTGATTGCTGACACGGATGGCAAGGCAGCGGTGGCTGCCGGGGTCACGGACGACCTGACGGGTAACTATTCGGCCGTTGAGCTTGTGCGCACGGCCGTAGCGGCGCTTGGCGGAAAAGGCGGCGGAGGACGCCCGGACTTGGCACAAGGGGGTGCCAAAGATGCCCAGGCCGCAGACGCCGCAATCGAAGCGGTTGCGCAACAGTTGGGAGGATAGGCGAATGGGTGCACTCTGGATTGCTAATGTTGAGGTGACCGATGAGGCGGCTTATGGCGAATACGCCAAGCTCGCCACAGAGGCGATTGCCGCGCATGGCGGCGTGTTTCTTGCGCGGGGCGGGACCTATGTTCAGCTTGAGGGCAATGACCGCGCGCGGAATGTTGTGGTGCGGTTCCCGTCGTTGGAGGCGGCGGTCGCGTGTTATAACTCGCCAACCTATACCGAGGCGCGCGGCTTTGCTCAGGATGCCTCGATCCGGGATCTTGTTGTCGTCGAAGAGATAGCCTCCTGATCACGCTTGCCGAACTCACAAGCCGGTTTCCAAGGTCTGGTCGCGTTGAGTGGATAGGTGTTCGTCCTGAAAGACGTGCAGCGGTCGTGTCTATTGGGGCTGCAGAGGTCGAGTCAAGCGGACTGTCAGGCGACCATGGTCGCGCGGGGAAGCGCGCCCTAACGCTCATTCAAGCGGAACACTTGCCGGTCATCGCGGCCTTGCTAGATCGGGACCGGGTGGAGCCGGAGATATTGCGCCGCAATCTGGTCGTGTCGGGACTTAACCTCTCCGCGCTCCGTGGGGCGCGTATTTCAATCGGCAACACGGAAGTGCGCGTTACCGGCCCATGCGCGCCGTGCTCACGCATGGAAGAGGCGCTCGGCGAGGGGGCGTATAACGCCATTCGCGGGCATGGTGGCTGGTGTGCCGAGGTTCTCACGCCTGGGCGCGTGGTGGTGGGTGATGTTGTGTCCTACTGCGACGCAGGCGCGCGCACCCTTGCCCAGCCCGGCGGGTCGGCCTAGGGTCCGCGGCAATCAAATCAGACGAATAAGTAGGCACGATGGCAGATAAGCGCAGCATCTTTGAAGAGGTCAGCGCGACCCCGGTAAATGAGACCCCGAAAGGCGGCATAATCTCTTCCCGTGCGGATGTGGGACGCGGTGCAGCGCGGCTGTGGTTGATGTGCTTGTTCGCGCTTGTCGTCATCATGATTGCCGTGGGCGGATTGACTCGTCTTACCGACAGTGGGCTGTCGATCACGGAATGGGCCCCGATCTCGGGCGCTATTCCGCCACTAACTGCAGCCGACTGGGAGGCTGAATTCGAGGCCTATCGTGCCATCCCTGAATATCAGTTGCAAAACAAGGGCATGTCGCTTGCCGAGTTTCAGTTCATCTATTGGTGGGAATGGGGGCATCGCCAGTTGGGGCGCGTTATCGGTCTGGTCTGGGCGGTGGGTTTTGCCGCCCTTTGGGCCACGGGTCGTATACCGCACGGGTGGACAGGACGGTTCTTTCTGATCGGGGCACTCGGCGGTCTGCAGGGGGCGATCGGTTGGTGGATGGTTGCCTCTGGTTTGACGGGCGAGATGTTGGATGTCGCGTCCTACCGGCTCGCTACACACTTGGGATTGGCCTTTGTCATCCTTGGCTTTATCGCGTGGTACACCAACCTTCTTGGGCGCAGCGATGTTGAGCTTCTTCAAGCGCGCCG
>JABSSC010000152.1 GCA_013214635.1 Paracoccaceae bacterium
CCATGGCGCCCTTGAGATTGATATCATAGAGAGATTGCTGCGCCTTGTCTGAGGTGCCCGCAAACCAGACACCGGCATCCTTGAGGCTGCGCATGGTGCGGGCAAGGTTGGTGACCATCTTCCACGCCTTATTCGTACGGTGCAGGAAGAAGGGGCGAACGTCGTCTGGTCCTGCGATGCCATGCATGGCAACACGATCAAGTCGGTCACGGGATACAAGACCCGCCCCTTCCAGTCGGTGTTGCAGGAAGTGCAAGAGTTCTTTGCCATCCACAAAGCCGAAGGATCGATCCCGGGCGGCGTGCATTTCGAAATGACGGGTCAGGACGTGACCGAATGCACCGGTGGGGTGCGTGCGGTGACCGAAGAGAACCTATCGGATCGGTACCACACGGCGTGTGACCCGCGCCTGAACGCAAGCCAGTCGCTGGAACTGGCGTTTTTGGTGGCAGAAGAGCTGCGCGCGCTGCGTGGCCCTTTTGAGCGCCGCGCTACGGCTTAGAGGCCCCGGATGCGGCGCCAACGCGCCGTACAAAGCTTTCGGGAATTGTGAAACGGCGCGGGGTTCGTCCCAGCGCCGTTTTTGATAGGCTCAAGACCGCCAGAATGGCGTCTGGGGTGGCGTTCTCACCATCGAGCGGCAGCAAAAACATCTGCGCATCAAGCTGCGGACGCCCGATCCCGGCACGCGCACCGAGAGTAAGGTGGCCGCGCCCCGGCAAATCAAACACGGTTGATGTGATTTGCCGCAGTTCTTCCCTCGCATCAGGTTCGAACAGCGCGGAGAACGGCATGCCTTTGACCTCCATCCCCATCGCATCCGAATACAGCGTGCCAGCCACGCGAATACGGGCATGAGAAGGCGAGATACGTTCCAGAAGAGCGATATGAGACAGATCAGCGCCCAACTCGCGCGGTCTTAGTAACCGCCGTGCCGGCACGCCGCCGCCCGCCAGTGCACACCAATAGTCTTCCACCCGACGCGCAACAGGATTGATCCGTTTCTGCCGTTCCACGGCTAATGAAATTAGTTCGCCCATTACTCGACCCTTACACACTGGCACACACTGGCGCCCCCACCACGGCTTGCCCCCGGTTGTCGCCTTTGCACGGGCCTGCTACGGCTCGAACGCGCAGTGGCGACATGTGTGATACTGCCATAGGCGCGGCCGGTAATCTCCGGTTAAGTTACTAAATGGTAAACGTGGAGAGCCGCGATGACGATCTCAATGACCGGGTTCGCAACCGACAGCGCCAGCGATCAGGGCTGGGCGTGGACGTGGGATATTCGCAGCGTCAATGGGCGGGGGCTTGAATTGCGCCTGCGGGTCCCCGATTGGATTGCGGGCCTCGATGCCGACACCCGCGCGGCGTTCAAAGGGCGGGTCGCGCGCGGCAATATCTCGGTCGCTCTCCGCCTAAAGTCCGAAGTTGATGGCGGCCCCGGGCCAATCAATGCCGAAGGTCTGACCGCCGCGCTGGCGTCGCTTGAACGGATTGAGATGCAGGCTCAGGCTGCAGGCATTACCCTCCGCCCGGCAAGCACGGCCGAGGTCGCAGCGATGCGCGGCGTGTTTGATGCGGGCGCGACGAGCGAGGAAGATGCCGCGGCATTGAAAGCAGCCCTGTTGTCGAGCCTTGAGGGGTGCATTGAACGGTTCACAATCGCCCGTCAAAGCGAAGGCGCCGCGCTTGCGGAGATCTTGTCCGGGCAGCTGACGGCAATAGATGAACTGGTCAAAGCGGCCAGGCAGACGTCAGAGGCGCGCAACGCCGCGACGCCTGGGGCGCTGAAACGATCCATTTCGCGGGTTACCGAGGTTACGGATGCCGTGGACAGCGACCGGCTGGCTCAGGAACTGGCGTTGATTGCGGTCAAAGCAGATGTGACCGAAGAGCTGGACCGGCTCGATGCGCATGTTGTGGCGGCACGGGACTTGCTTAAAGGCGCAGGGCCCAAGGGACGGAAACTGGATTTCCTTATGCAAGAGTTCAATCGTGAAGCCAATACATTGTGCTCCAAGGCAAATGATACCGGTCTCACGCGGATCGGGCTGGACCTGAAGACCGTTATCGATCAAATGCGCGAGCAAGTGCAGAACGTGGAGTAACCGATGGATCGTCGCGGGCTTCTGATCATCCTGTCCTCGCCCTCGGGCGCGGGTAAGTCGACACTGGCGGGACGTCTGAGGGAATGGGATCCGTCGATCCGGTTTTCGGTCTCCGCCACCACGCGCGCGCCGCGCCCCGGCGAAGAGGACGGGGACCATTATCATTTCGTTGGCGAAGACGCGTTCAAACGGATGGTCGCCGAAGGTGACATGCTTGAGCACGCCTTTGTCTTTGGGAATTTCTACGGCTCGCCGCGCGGTCCAGTGGAGGACGCCATCAATGACGGGTGCGATGTACTTTTCGACATTGATTGGCAAGGCGCGCAGCAGATCGCCAACTCGGCCCTCAAGGACCACGTTCTGCGCATTTTTGTGCTCCCTCCCTCAATCGCTGAGCTGCGCCGTCGGCTTGAGGCGCGCGCGCAAGATGACGCCGATACGATCGCCCGGCGCATGACGCGAAGCTGGGATGAAATCAGCCATTGGGACGCATACGACTATGTGCTGGTCAATGACGATCTCGACAAGACCGCCGCGACGCTTGAAACGATCATCAGTGCCGAGCGCCTGCGACGGGCACAGCAACCGGGGCTCATGGAACATGTGCGCGGTTTGCAGGCAGAATTTGAGGAAGGCTCATGACGATCTATGACCTCGACGGTGTGACCCCGACGCTTCCCAGTGACGATGATTTCTGGATTGCACCGGACGCCAATGTCATTGGCAATGTCGTGCTTGAAACGGCGACATCGATTTGGTTTGGCGCGACCCTGCGCGGTGACAACGACCCAATCGTCGTCGGAGCCGGAACGAACGTTCAGGAAAACGCAGTACTCCACACCGATCTGGGGTTTCCGCTGACAATCGGAAAGAATTGCACCATTGGGCACAAAGCAATGCTGCACGGGTGCACGATTGGCGATGAAAGCCTGATCGGCATGGGCGCGACGGTTCTGAATGGCGCCACGATTGGGCGGAACTGTCTGATCGGGGCCGGGGCGCTGATCCCTGAGGGCAAGACGATCCCCGATGGCAGCCTTGTGATGGGTATGCCGGGCAAGGTCGTGCGCACGCTTGACGCAGATGCGATTGCCGGGCTGCGCGCCTCGGCCCAAGGATATCAAATGAACATGCGCCGGTTCCGCGCTGGCCTTACGGAAAGCACATTGCCATGAGTGATGCCAAACCAACCGATATCCGGCGTCAACCGTTTCCTACGGGTCTTAGCGCGCCAGTGGCCAGCCCGATCGTGCCGTCCGTTGTTTATTCAACGGAAAACCCAGACGCACTGGACGCGCAGTACCGGGACGGGTCCGCCTATACTTATGCGCGGGAAGGGCATCCCAATGCAGATGCTCTCGCGCGCCGCATCGACGCCATGGAAGGCGCTATCGGCGGACATGTAACCGGGTCAGGGATGGCGGCGGTCAGTTTGCCGTTGCTTGCATGTTTGAATGCGGGGGATCACCTGATTGCGGGCGACCAGCTCTATGGTCGATCGCTGCGCATGGTGACACAGGAACTGCCGCGGCTTGGAATTCAGACGACCTGTGTTGATCCGACCGACGCAGCGAAGGTTGCCGCTGCAATCCGGCCCGAGACCAGAATGATCCTGATCGAGGTCGTCTCAAACCCGACCATACGCGTTGCGGATGTCGAAGGGATTGCAAGGGCCGCGAACGATGCGGGCATACTTCTGGCCATCGACAACACCTTTACGACGCCACGCAGTTTCTGCCCGTTTGAACACGGCGCCGACATCATCATTCACTCGGTGACCAAAATGCTGTCCGGGCATTCGGACGCCACCCTAGGCTATGTCGTTGCAAAAGACCCCGAACACCAAGAAAAGATCGCAAGCTTGGGTGTTACGCTGGGAACAACGCCGAGCCCGTTTGACTGCTGGCTCGCTGAGCGCGGACTGTTCACCTTTGACCTGCGGTACGATCAGGCCGAACGCAACGCAGAAGCGCTTGCAGAGCATCTGAGCGGCGTTCCTGGCATCAAGCGTGTGCTGTATCCCACCCGGCCGGATCACCCCGATCACAATCGCGCAATGGGCTTGTTGAGGGGGCGGGGCGGACACATGCTTAGCTTTGAAATCGACGGTGACTGGGCAGCGGCCAACAGATTTGTCAGCGCATCGGGCGATCTTGCTTTCGCTCCGACATTAGGAGACGTCGGCACAACGCTCAGCCATGCGGCCTCGTCATCGCATCGCGCCCTCACACCAGAGGCCCGCGCCGCGATCGGCATCACGGACGGATTCTTCCGGGTTTCCGTCGGTTGTGAGGATATCGACCTACTCAAATCCGACTTCGCGCGCGCCGCAGTAGCGATCTAAGGGTCAGTTCGTTCGAAACGGCGGACAATCTTCGAGCGGCAAAACGTCAAAGTCGAGGCCCGGGCACATCGCCAAAATCTCACTCTTGATAAGACTGGGATTTGGGATGTTGCGCGTCATGGCCCGGTAGCGTCCCTTATAGGCCGCACCGTGCAAGACCTGAGACAGGTCAATGCAATCGAATCCGCGCGCCAAGAGCGGCGACACCACAACGGTCGGTGAAATGGTTTCGATCAATTCCCGCGTCACGTCGCAATATTCGACGAACGCCACCTTTCCGCCCCAGGGAACGCGGCGACCTTGCTTAATCCACTCTTCTAAATTTCCAACCGCAAGAATAGTTGCACTTGTTGCTGGCTCTTCCGCCGCAGCTTCGTGGGCGGGTCGTACGTACTGTCCGTCTTCGCGTCGCATCTACAAACCTCGCTGCGATTCGCGCTTGGGTCCGTGAGTCAAATCTGTTTTTTGCTGCAGACACCCCCGTCCATACCGCACAAACCAATTAAACTTTAATCAATATTAAGGCGAGTCTAAAAATATGCAATTCCCCTTTTGCGCGATTCGTAAATTTTCTTGGACAGTTGACTGTCATCGCGAATTTGTTCCAACAGAGCCATCATGATCCCGTCTATTGTAGCCGCAATCCCCATACCTGTTGTGATTATTGATCCCAGCGAAAGGGTATCTGAGATCAACGAAGCGGCCGAAACCCTCATTGGGTCCGCCGTTTTGGGGCGACATTATGTAACAGCGCTGCGTCAGCCTTCGGTGCTCGACAGTGTGGAAACCGCGTTTCGCTCTCGGCGCACGGCAGAAGCCGAATACGTATCCTCAGAAGCCTCGCGAGAGACGGTCTGGCGCGCTCGCGCTGCACCGATATGGTTGCCAGAAGGCGAGGGGGTCTTGTTGACCCTTTTGGACGAGACGGCGCAGAGAGAAGCCGACCAGATACGGCGCGATTTCGTGGGCAACGTTAGTCACGAATTGCGCACACCCCTCACAGCCATGATGGGCTTTATCGAAACACTTCGCGGTGCGGCACGGGATGACCCGAACGCGCGCGACCGTTTTCTTAGCATCATGGAGAACGAAGCCGGGCGCATGAATCGACTGGTCCGTGATTTGCTGTCTCTCAGCCGGGTCGAGGCACAAGAACGTCAGCGCCCGACCGACATTGTCGACCTCGCATCGGTTCTGGCGTCTGTTCAAGCAGCGCTCCTGCCGCTGGCGAACGAGAGTGGCGTCGTTTGGGAAAGTGAAACGGATGACGCTCCGCTGCTCGTTGCAGGAGACGAAGACCAGCTACACCAAGTGTTCCTGAACCTTATCGAGAACGCGATCAAATACGGTGGCTCTGGCAAGGTGGTGCGGATCAAAGTCGCCAGACAGGACTATGACGCTTTGCTCCGCGGCCCGTCTATTACTGTAACGGTAGAAGACGAAGGCGAGGGGATTCCAGAGCTTCATATTCCGCGCCTGACAGAACGGTTCTACCGCGTTGATTCGCATCGATCGCGGGAAATGGGCGGAACTGGTCTGGGACTCGCGATTGTAAAACACATCGTCAATCGCCACCGTGGACGTCTGCGTGTGTCTAGTGAACCCAGCATTGGAAGCACGTTTTCAGTTGTTTTACCGGCCTATGCGACAGGCACGGCACAAAGGCCGCCCGAGTGACGTAAGGTCAGATCGGCGGTTGTCATAAAACCGTTACAAAAGCTTCACAAAAGCATAGCGCGACGGCCCTAGCAGGGCAGCACAGTCGGACGGGTGCCGACCCACATCAATCAGGAGCTATCCAATCATGAAATCTGTGAAACTGAGCGCCTCCGCTCTGGCGATCATTGCAGTTTCTACAACTGCTGCCGCCGCTCGCGACAACGTTCAGGTCGCCGGCTCGTCGACCGTTCTGCCCTATGCTTCGATCGTCGCCGAGGCTTTCGGTGAAAACTTTGAATTCCCGACACCGGTCGTAGAATCGGGTGGATCGTCCGCTGGCCTCAAGCGTTTCTGCGAAGGCGTTGGCGAGAACACCATCGACATCGCGAATGCATCGCGCAAAATCCGCGACAGCGAAATCGCCGCATGTGCTGACGCCGGTGTCACCGACATCGTAGAAGTCCGCATCGGATATGATGGGATCGTGTTCGCAAGCCAGCTCGATGGCCCTGAACTGACCGCTTTTGAACCTGCCGACATCTTCAATGCTCTGGCACCGAAGGTACGGGTCGATGGTGAGTTGGTCGACAATCCGCACACCAAATGGTCCGACTTTAATGCTGACCTCCCAGCTACCGAGATCCTTGCCTTCATCCCGGGTACCAAGCACGGCACGCGCGAAGTCTTCGAAGAGAAGGTTATTGCTGCAGGTTGTGAAGCGACCGGCGCCATGGAAGCCATGATCGCAGGCGGTATGTCTGAGGATGATGCAGAAGACGCATGTCTTGCAGTTCGCACCGACGGTCGCTCGGTCGACATCGACGGCGACTACACCGAGACGCTTGCACGTATCGACAGCAACCCCAACGGCATCGGTGTGTTCGGTCTGGCGTTCTACGAGAACAACACCGACAAACTGAAGGTTGCAACGATATCGGATGTGGCGCCATCGACCGAGTCGATCGCATCGGGTGAGTATCCGGTGTCGCGCCCACTGTACTTCTACATCAAGAAGGCGCATGCCGGCGTCATCCCTGGCCTGCAGGAATTCGCATCCTTCTTTGTGGCTGACGAAATCGCTGGTCCTTCGGGTCCGCTTGCTGCGTACGGCCTTGTATCTGATCCTGAGCTTGCAGACACGCAGGCCGGAGTTGAGAACCTCACCACAATGGGTGGTGGCTCCTAGTCCGCGACTAGGAAAAGCATTCATCGGGGGGCGGCTATGGTCGCCCCTTGGTGCGTCGTGACTGCGTCGTCTGGGGGACGGACATGCCAATTCTCTGGCTCATCATAATCGTACTGGCGATAGCTCTCGTGGGCTATGTTGCGGGCCGACGGAGGGCGCTTGCATCAGCGGGAGGCAACACGCGCAATCTTCATTCGCTGCCGATTTACTATGGCATGAACGTCTTTTTGACGACGATGATCCCGGCACTTGGACTGCTCGCGCTTTGGCTGATCCTGCAACCAATATTTATTCAGTCTCAGGTCGCTGATCTTATCCCTGAAAGCATAGCGTCAACTTCGGGCGAGATGAGTTTGACGATGAGTGAAGTCGGGCGTGTCGCAGACGGCATCGACGCTGCGATTGAGCAGGGCCTCATCGACGAGACGGTTGCGCAGGACCCCGGTCTT
>JABSSC010000153.1 GCA_013214635.1 Paracoccaceae bacterium
GCCCATACAGATGACGAATCACGCTGCGCTCAATCAAGATGCCAACCAATCCTGACACCAGGAATGCCATAGGAATCGACAAGATCAGTGCCACACCGGTATGAGCCGGCAGAAGTTGCTGCATCACATAGGTGGTATAAGCACCAAGCATAATCAACTCACCATGGGCCATGTTGATCACGCCCATGACGCCGAATGTAATGGCAAGCCCGATGGCCGCGAGGAAGTAGATCGATGCGAGTGACAACGCGTCGAGTGACAGGTCGATCGCCTCGTTCCAGGCAACTTTCGCTTCAATGCCGGACAAGACGTCGGCGGCGGCAAGCGCTACAGCCGCAGGCGCGCCAACGTAACGTTCCGCAAACACATAGCGGTCCAACAACTCATCGACCTGCGCCGGGGTTGCGACCTCTTCCACGGTCCCAGCGGCGGCAAGCGCAGCATAGGCAAGGTCGCGGGCCTCTTGCGTGTCGAGCGAGGCAACTTCGATCCCTGCAACCTCCCCACCGTCGATATTGGCAATGAGTGCTGCGCGCTGATCTTCTTGGCTGATGAGCGGAGGCGCGAGGTCTTCTTTCACCAAAAGGTCATAGGCCTCTGCCTTGGGCAGCGCATCACCGCCCGGCACTACGGCGCCGACGATATCATCGCCATCGGGAAGGACCTCACCCACGACCAAGTTCGTCGCAACGAGCGGGTTAAGAGCCGCCCGCACATCAACGCCCAAATCGCCCTCGAAGCCCTGAATGGCTTCAATGCGTTCTTCGTCCGTTTCGCCGAAGCGCACGGTCAAAATCCGCTCTAGCCGGGCTTTACGCGCAGCGAGCCCCTCATCATCACCTGTATCCAAAGTCGCGCGAAGGGCGGCCAAATGCGACGGCTCTGGATCGCGCTCAATCGCTTCCAGCGCGGTTGCAACAACCGTTGGGTCCAGGTCGTTCAATTGGAACTGAACCAGAGCCGCGCCGATCATGCCGCGAATGCCAGAGTTGGGCTTGAGCTGTTTGAAATTCTCGTCCGGAACTGCGCCAATCTCAGAGCCATCGGCAAAGTCAAAAATCCGCAACGTGTCGCGGTCGATCTCTTCGGCGAAAACGAAAAGGCCCGTCTCTTCGTTGAGCCACATCTCTTTGGCTTGCCAGCGTTCAAGCACTGATTGGGCTTCGGGCAAACCGCTGGCTGCCAGCGCGTCAATCGCGGGGCCGATCGTCCGGCGCGAGCTTTTGGCAATGATCTCGCCATGCTCCAGCAAGATTTGTTGGATGGGTGCCTCTGCATCTTGTGCGGCAACCGGCAGTGCGGCGAGGAGGCATAGGGAGGCAACAAGGTGCCGGACTGCGCGGATCATGGTCTGCCCATCTCATAGAAAATCCGGGGGCGAAGGCCGCCCCCGGATCGTGCGTCGGTCAGATTAGTAGTTCGACTTGATCTGAACGCAGGTCGAGGTTTCGGTGTTGTACATACCGCAACCCAGTTCGGCCCAATCGGACTTCAGTACAGCCGATTCCGGCAGGAAGTCGGTCCAGGCGTCGCCCGGAACTTCTGCAGTCTGGCTGATGATATCGAACTGACCGTCAGCTTGGATCTCACCGATCAGAACCGGCTTGGCCAAGTGGTGGTTCGGCAGCATGACGGCTGTACCGCCTGTCAGGTTCGGGAATTCCTGCCCGTACATGGCGGTCCGAACAGCGTCGACATCGGTTGTGCCAGCCTCGGTCGCGGCGTTTACCCACATGTTGAAGCCGATGTAGTGGGCTTCCATCGGGTCGTTGGTCACACGCTCTTCACCCATGCGGGCTTTCCATGCTTCGACCCATGCTTCGTTGGCATCGGATTCAGCCGACTGGAAGTAGTTCCACGCGGCGAGGTGACCGACGAGGTTCGTGGTGTCGAGGCCAGCAAGCTCTTCTTCACCGACCGAGAATGCCACAACCGGAATGTCATCAGCCGAGACGCCCGCAGCGGCAAGCTCTTTGTAGAAGCCAACATTTGCGTCGCCGTTGATTGTGGAAATCACGCCAACCTTCTTGCCGTCTGCGCCAAGTGCCACAACGTCAGCGACGATCTTGGACCAATCCGAATGACCAAACGGCGTGTAGTTCACAAAGATGTCTTCTTCGGCGATGCCCTGCTGCTGCAGGTAGCTTTCAAGAATGTTGTTCGTCGTACGTGGGTAGACATAGTCGGTACCCAGCAGCGCGAACTTTTCAACTTCCAGTTCTTCAAGGAAGTAATCCGTTGCCGGAATTGCCTGCTGGTTGGGAGCAGCGCCGGTGTAGAACACGTTCTTGGAGCTTTCCTCACCTTCATACTGAACCGGGTAGAACAGCAGACCGTTCAGTTCTTCAATCACTGGCAGCACCGACTTGCGGCTCACGCTGGTCCAGTTCCCAAAGATCACGTCAACCTCGTGAACGGTCAGCAGTTCGCGGGCTTTTTCAGCGAACAGAGGCCAGTCGGAAGCAGGGTCAACAACAACGGCTTCAAGCTCACAGCCCAAAACACCACCGGCTTCGTTTTGCTGTTCAACCAGCATTTCCATGGTGTCTTTGAGCGTTGTTTCCGAGATCGCCATTGTGCCCGAAAGCGAATGCAGAACGCCGACCTTAATGGGGCAATCCTGAGCCAGTGTAGGTGTCGCTGCCAGGAGCGCAACGGCAGCTGTTGCTGAGACAAATTTCGAGGACATCGCAAGTTCCTTCTTTGCGTGTCGCGCAAGAGGGCTTGCCATGGCGCCCCAGACGCCCGAAATACCCCCCACGCAATCAAGTTGCGGAGTGCGGTGGCATTTTGGAGTGCGAGACCAGTGCCGCCGCACGTTTCAATCCAACAGGTCCCTGTCGGCACGCGATTGCTACTCATTGAAGCTGTTGGGCTGGAACCGTACGGCGCGGATTCATCCCGAGAATCCGCAACTGGTGTCTAATAATTATGCGCAATCATGTTCTTCGCACACGAATTAAGCGCTTTTTTCTGGAACAACGGGCGTCCCGCAGTGCGCGCCCCTATATAAGAAGTAAGCCCGTGCAGTTGGAAATCTGCTCTTCCGCGCGCTGCCGCGCCCACGCTGCGTCCCTGATATCTTCGTTGAACACACCCCGGTGCAACAGTGCGCTATGGGCGTGTTTGGCCTCAATCCGCGCCGCAAAGAGCCGCGCGCTGTTCTCTGGGGCAATCATCGTGTCTAACAAAGACGCCATTGCCTGACTTCGAAGCGCCGTCCGATCTGATGCCGGGTCGCTCATAAGCCATTGAAATTCAAGCTGCGCCCTTAGGCGGCCCGTGCACGCCGCAAACTCGTCCGAAAGCTGACTGGACGCGAATGCTTGCCCGGCTGAAACGATCAGAAACGCCAGGGCTGCAGCACCCATTGTTTTCATTCTGCTCATGTATTGAGCATGAAATCACTGGGTTCGCCTGTCAATCCATCAGTTTACGAAAACTCGACGAAACGACATATTGCCGCTGTTTCTACGACCCGTGGGACACAGAACTGCGGAAACGAAGTGGTGCGGGTGGTTTAACGTGTAGGTGCCGCGTGCGCTTCGAATGCGGCGCGCAGCACATCAACGTCCTGCAAACCCTGCAAAACGCTTTGCGCTGCGCCTTTGCCATCAACCAAAAGCAGGGTCACATGTGGCACCCCATGCGCCGCCGCATAGGCCGCCCCTTCCTGAGTTTTGATATCGGCGATCACGTACTGCAGTCGGGCATCATCGATCCCACGCAGCGCACGCTGTGTCCGGCGTTTAAGCGTATTGCAGGTTTGACAGGATGGGTCGTGAATCTGCACCACCATGGGCGTACCCTGCCCAACGCGCCCCAAATCATGCGTGTAGATATTCGCGCGCACCGCACGTGTTCCAGCCCATCCCGCCGCCCCAAGCGCTAGGACTGCCAGTCCCCCATTGCGCAGCAACCTGAGGCTGTCGCGCTTGGATGGATCCGCAGCCGCGGACGTTGCGGCCGCTTCCGCCGTTTTATGACGTCCCTTCTTTGATTTCGTCGCGCGTTTGGGTTTTCGGCTCATCAGAGAAGTCCCGCAATGGTCGTGTTGACCTTTATTGCTTAGGACCAATCGCCGATCACAACCCAATCACAAACCCGGCATCTCAGGCTTCCGGATCCGCAACGACCTCTTGCTTTTGCGATCCGAGGCCGTCGATGCCTAGCTCCACGATATCCCCGGGCTTGAGATACTGCTGCGGTGATTGCCCCATACCGACGCCGGGTGGCGTACCCGTTGAGATAACGTCGCCCGGATACAGCGTCATGAACTGGCTTAGGTAACTGACAAGATGCGCAACCCCATACACCATTGTTGAGGTTGAACCGTCCTGCATGGTTTTGCCATTCACAGTAAGCCACATTTTGAGCGCCTGAGGATCCGGCACCTCGTCACGTGTCACCAGCCATGGACCGATCTGTCCGAAGTTGTCGCAGGATTTGCCCTTGGTCCAGTTCCCTTCCCGCTCTAGCTGGAATTCACGTTCTGAGACATCGTTCGTCACCGCATACCCGGCGACATAGCTCAGTGCGTCGGCCTCACTTACGTATTTGGCGCGGTTGCCGATAACCACGGCAAGCTCGACCTCCCAATCGGTCTTTTTGGATCCGCGCGGGATGACAATGGGGTCGTTCGCACCGCAGATCGCGCTGGTGGCTTTCATGAAGATGACGGGTTCCGATGGCACCGCCATCCCGGACTCCGCTGCATGATCGGAGTAGTTCAAACCGATACAGATGAACTTTCCCGTGCCCGAAACACATGGCCCCAAACGTGATCCTTCCGGCACCGTAGGCAGGCTCGTCACATCAATAGCCCGCAACGCATCAAGTCCGGCATCACTGAGGGTATCGGCCGAGATATCGGGCACGACACTACTCAGATCGCGGACAGAGCCGTCATCTGCCAGCATCCCGGGACGTTCTTCGCCCACCGGGCCAAAGCGCAGAAGTTTCATGGTGTTTCCTCGTTAGGTATTGGACCAGCCGCCATCAATGACATGGGCATGGCCGGTGGTAAAACTGGACTCATTCGACGCAAGATAGACAACAAGCGCCGCAACTTCCTCCGCTGTTGCGATGCGCCCCATAGGTTGCCGGGCGACAAACGCTTTACGTGCCGCCTCATAGTCACCCATTGCATGCAACCTGTCCTCAAGCGATGGGCTCTCAACGGTTCCCGGACAGATGGCGTTACAGCGAATACCCTGCGTCACAAAATCTGCGGCGACCGACTTGGTTAGCCCGATAACGGCAGCTTTCGTTGCGCCGTAGACAAAACGGTTCGGGGCGGCAATTGTCGACGACACGACTGACGACATATTGATGATCGAGCCGCCACCGGCATCTCGCATGGCGGGAAGAAAGGCACGGATCATGCGGTACATCGCTGTGACGTTGAGATCGAGGGAGAACGCCCATTCCTCTTCCTCACAGTCAAGGATGGTACCGTTGGCAACGAATCCTGCGCAGTTGAACAGGACATCCACCGCACCCAATTGCGCAGCCATGCCAGAGACAGCTGCAGCATCGCGTACATCAAGGAGTTCGGTGCGCAGCCCGGCCTCGGCAAGTGTTGCGAGAGTTTCGGGGTTGATATCGGTCGCGATCACATCGGCCCCTTCTGCAACCATGGCAAGTGCAGAAGCACGGCCAATGCCCTGCCCCGCGGCGGTGACAAGGCATGTTTTGCCAGCCAAACGTCCCATTCCGTATCCTTTCGTTTCTTGGCGCGGATTTTAGCCGCGCAGCCTTGCACCGGTATCGTTGTCGAAAAAGTAGTGGTGGTCCGCGTCCAGCGTGACACCAGCTTCGGTGCGCGGTTCGATTTCGAATTCCTTGGGCATCTTCACCACCAGATGCGTGCCCTCAAGATCGAGGGTGACAAGAACCTGATCGCCCGTCATCTCAACGGTATAAACGCGACCGTTCAGCACGCCTTCCCCCTTGGGTACGACCCGGCAGTCTTCCGGCCGAAATCCGAAAGCCGCATTAGGCGTGTCGGTCAGATTGGGCGTCGCAACCTGCGTCGATCCATTCGTGAAAACCCCGTCACGGATCGCGCCCGAGACAAAGTTCATGGGAGGCGAGCCCATAAAGCCCGCCACAAACAGGTTCGCCGGGTCCGAATAGACCTCTTTTGGTGTGCCAAGTTGCTGCAGCACCCCGTCCTTCATGATCGCCACCCGGTGCGCGAGGGTCATGGCCTCGATCTGATCATGGGTGACGTAAATCGTCGTGATGCCCAGTTCGCTTTGCATATGTTTGAGTTCTGCACGCATGTTGCCGCGCAGCTTTGCATCAAGGTTGCTGAGCGGTTCGTCCATGAGAAAGACGGATGGCCTACGCACAATTGCCCGCGCAAGGGCCACACGTTGACGCTGTCCACCAGACAACTGCCCCGGTAGACGCTCAAGGTAATCCTCAAGCTCGACCTGCTCTGCAGCGGCGCGCACAGCCGCGTCCATCTCAGGTTTTGGCGTCTTGGCGATCTTCAGCGGGAACCCAATGTTCTCGGCCACAGTTTTGTGGGGGTAGAGCGCATAGGATTGGAACACCATGGCAATGTCGCGATATTTCGGCAGGACTTCGGTGACATTGGCGTCACCGATCATCAGATCCCCTGACGAGATGCTCTCGAGTCCTGCGATCATGCGCAGCGCCGTGGATTTACCGCACCCTGAAGGGCCAAGCAGCACCAAAAACTCCCCGGCTTTGACATCGATCGAAAGATCCTTGAGGGCGTGAAACTCGCCGTAATACTTGTTCATTGCCTGGATCGAGATGGATTTCGCCGACCCCGATGCCTGCTCTGCCATGTCTGACATGCGCTACCCCTTCACTGCTCCGACAAGGAGCCCTTTCGAGATGTATTTTTGAAGAACGATCGCGAGGATCACGACCGGAATGATCATCACAATGATCGCGACACTCATCGACCACCAAAGTATGCCGCGCTCACCCGCATTCATTGCTGCCACAAGGATGGGCATCGTTTGCGCCCGCGACGTAGACAGGAACAGGGCCAGCAGGTACTCATTCCAGCTCAAGATCATGACCAGAAGCGTTGTTGCGGCCAGACCGGCGCGGGACAACGGAAGCACGATCTCGCGGAAGGTTCCGATCATCGTCGCCCCATCAAGCTGAGCGCTTTCTTCAAGATCACGCGGGATCGTGTTGAAAAAGTCGTACATCAACCAAACGACGATGGGCATGTTCACCACGCAATAGGTCAGGATGATCGCCAGATGGGTGTCGAGCATGCGGACCGATTGAAACATCATGTAGATCGGGACCACCACGACGATCGGCGCCAGAATGCGCTGAGAAATGATCCAGAAGAGGATGTCCCCGTTGTGAAGTGAGATGCGATAGAGATTTCCGACCGCACGCGCGAGAAAGAAGAACAACGCCACGCCAACCGCAACGGCCAATCTCCAGTCCACCCCGAACACACCGACAGACACGCCCACCAGCACCAGCAGGAAGACAAAGAACAAGATGGTGATCAGGTTGGGCGCATAGTGGACCCGGCTAAGCGCATACGCTGCCATCGACCCGATCAGAACCGACAGCGCCGTGGACGACAACGCGATGATGATCGAGTTCATATAGGCGCGAAGCGTGTCTTCGTAGTCGATCACGAAGAGTTCGCGCCAGGCATGCAGACTGGGCTGGAAATCGACCCAAGGGATAAAGAACGGCCCCTGGTTCACGTCGGCGGCAT
>JABSSC010000154.1 GCA_013214635.1 Paracoccaceae bacterium
TGATGGGGCTGGGACTGGTCGTGGTCCTGCTATTCCTGTTCCTCAACGCGCGCACGGCATTTTGGGTCGCAGCAGGTATTCCTGTGGCCATGACGGGCGCCATTGCGATGATGTATGCCGCCGGTCTGACGATCAACATGATCTCACTCTTCGCGCTGATCATCACGTTGGGCATCGTGGTGGACGACGCGATCGTCGTGGGTGAACACGCCGATTTCCGTGCCCGAAGGCTGGGTGAAAGCCCCTATGAGGCTGCCGAAAACGCTGCGAAACGGATGTTCATGCCTGTGTTTTCGGCCACAATTACGACCGTTATCGCCTTTTTCGGTCTTGTGGTGATCGGGGGGCGCTTCGGCGATTTGATCGCCGACATACCCTTTACCGTGATCGTGGTTCTCATCGCGTCACTGATCGAATGCTTCCTCATCCTGCCAAACCACATGGCGCACGCGCTGACCCATACCGCGAAAGAGCATTGGTACGACTGGCCCAGCCGTCAGGTGAACAAGGGTTTCCGCTGGTTCCGCGAGACCCTGTTCCGGCCCTTCATGGGGCTGGTGATACGGGCGCGTTACCCAGTCTTTGCCGGGGTGATCGTGATCCTCGCGTCGCAAGCGGTTCTGTTCATCAGCGGCGACGTAAACTGGCGGTTCTTCAATGCGCCGGAACGTGCGTCGGTCTCGGGCAATTTCGCTATGGCGCCGGGTGCGACGCGGGACGACACGATTGAGATGATGCGCAACCTCCAGAACTCGGTTGAGGTGCTTGCAGCGCAGTATGAAGAGGAACACGGTCTGAACCCGGTGCTTTACGCCGTGGCCGAGATCGGCGGCACGACAGGCCGGGGTCTTGCCGGGTCAGATACCAAGGACAGCTCGCAACTTGGGTCCATCGCGATTGAACTGATCGACCCTGATCTGCGTCCTTATTCGTCGTTCCAGTTCGTGGGCGATCTGCAAGACAGTGTGCAACGTCACCCGCTGCTTGAGACTGTATCCTTCCGCGGCTGGCGGTCAGGACCGGGCGGAGATTCCTTGTCTGTGCGCATGTATGGCGCAGAGGCGGAGACGCTTAAGGCTGCGGCGGAGGCCTTCAAATCTGAGGTTGCACAGTTTGGTGAGGTGTCTGCTGTCGAAGACACGATGTCTTATGACAAAGAGGAGCTGGTCCTCGACCTGACGGCCCAAGGGCAGTCCTTGGGTCTGACCATCGATGCGCTGGGTGCGGTCCTGCGCAACCGGCTCGGCGGGATCGAGGCGGCGACCTATCCCGATGGGCCACGGTCCGCATCGATCCGGGTTGAGCTTGCACCGGGCGAGCTGACTGCAGATTTCCTCGACCGTATGCAAATTCGCACGCCGACGGGGGCCTATGTCCCGCTGGCCGACGTCGTCAGCGTCGATCAAAGCGCAGGCTTTTCCACAGTGCGCCGGGAAAACGGACTGCGTTTGATCACCGTGTCTGGCGACATTTCCGAAGATGACCCGGCGCGCGCCACAGAGATTTCGGGACTGATCGCCACGGATATTCTGCCCGAAATCGAGGAACGCTTTGGCGTCGCCACCGAACTCTCCGGGCTGGCTGAACAAGAGAACGAATTCCTCCGCGATGCGCTGACGGGTCTGATCCTGTGCCTTGCCGGAATTTACCTCACCCTCGCATGGGTATTTGCAAGCTGGTCTCGGCCCATTGTGGTGATGGCGATCATCCCCTTCGGTCTGGTGGGCACGATCTACGGCCATTACGTCTGGGACGTGCCGCTCAGCATGTTCTCGGTCGTGGGGTTGATTGGAATGGTCGGGATCATCATCAACGACTCCATCGTGCTGGTGACGACCGTGGATGAATACGCGCAGGATCGCGGGCTCATCCCGGCGATCATTGACGGCGCGTCTGATCGGTTGCGGCCCGTACTTTTGACGACGTTGACCACGGTCTTGGGGCTGTCCCCGTTGCTGTTCGAAGGCTCGACACAGGCCGAATTTCTCAAACCCACCGTGATCACATTGGTCTACGGTTTGGGTTTTGGGATGTTTCTTGTTCTGTTGATCGTCCCCGCGCTTCTGGCGATGCAACATGATGCCGGGCGTATGCGTGCCTCGGCCCGTCGCGCGCTGACACCCGGACACGCGGGGGGACGCCCTGTGGGCCTTGCGGCGATGGGTCTTGGGGTTATCTCGCTCGCCTGGCTCGTTGCGACGGTTGGGTCCGCCGTTCTGACAGGTGAGGTTGCCACACCGTTGCTTTCCGTGTTGCCGCAACTTGCAGGGATCGGCTTGAGTGGGGCGCTGGGCGTGTTTCTTGCTGGTGCGCTTGTGTTCGCAGCGCTTGTCTGGGCGATCTCGGCGCTTTTGGTCGTGCGCGGTCGCCGCACCGCGTGATCTGGGCCTAGCCGCAACCGGTGATACTTACCGCCTGACCGTCCGCGATCACGGTAAAGCCCAGAGTGCTGCGTTCCAGCGGAAAGGGCTTCATTTCCGCCGGTATGATATCAACTGTCGTGGACAGACCCGCGTTCGTCCGCGTGGCCGGACCATCCGACACCCACAGTGTGGGGTCGGCGGTCTCAATCACGACCTCTTCGTCGCGGCCAAGGCGCGGCATATCGATCACTGCCGTCAGCCGTAGCCCATCGTCGAGCGGTTCAATGGCACAAGAGACACCACGCACACCTGCCTCGTCACGATTCATGGGCTGATCCGCCAGCGCTGCCGCAATCCGACCGTCTCGCGCCGTCGCATCGGGCAGGAGTTCACCTGTCAGCGCCAGCGTGACTGGGATGCAAACCTCTTCGCAGATGCCGATCTCGACCGTGCTGTCGATGGAGACCGCACTGCCCGCCGCATCCGTCGCGATGGTCAGCGGCAGGATAACCGTGCCCTCATACCCGACCGATCGCATCCCGTTCTGATAGGATACCGACGGCGTCGGCCAATGCACCGCAACATCCGCGATGTTTTCGCTCGCCGACCAATCGAAGCGCGGCGGGATGCCCGCGTCGCCGGGCGTGCGCCAATAGGTCTTCCACCCCTGGGCCAGACGCAGGCGCAGCGCGGCAACATGATCACCCTCTGCGGTCCGCCACCCGGTCAGGATATCGGCCTGAACCATATCCTCGACCCGATGCTGCGCGTCTGCAGTCCCGGCAAGAGCGGCCCATACAGCGCAGGCTGCGGCGGTATAGAATCTGTGCGTCATCGCGCAGACCCTAGGCGACCGCGCCTGAATTGGGAACGTCGCGGCGATGAATTCACATCACGTGACCGCGAGCAGTTGCAAGGGCGGCCACTGCGCCCCCATATTAACGAAGTGCAAACGCAGTCCGACACCACAGAGCTTTCCGGAAAGCTCCTGATCGCAATGCCTGGCATGGGCGACCCACGGTTTGAACATTCCGTGGTGTTTCTCTGTGATCATTCGGACAAAGGCTCGATGGGCCTGATCATCAACAAAACCGCGCCAGAGCTTGAGTTCACGAAACTTCTCGAACAGCTCGAGATCTCTTCCGAACTGCCCAATGACACCGTGCCGGTTCACTTCGGGGGTCCGGTCGAAAACGGGCGCGGCTTTGTCCTGCATTCGCCCGAATACGAAGGGCAGGAGGGATCGTTGAAAGTCGGCCAGGACTATGGTCTGACTGTTACGCTCGATGTTGTGCGGGATCTCGCCACCGGCGATGGGCCAGAGCGGTCAATTTTCGCACTGGGCTATTCGGGGTGGGGACCTGGGCAACTCGACGATGAGATTTCCCAGAACGCGTGGCTGACCTGCGACGCAACCCCGGACCTCGTTTTCGGGACGGCAAATGCGGAAAAGTGGAACGCCGCGCTCAAGGCGCTGGGCGTCGATGCGCTGCTTTTGTCAGCCGAGGCAGGCCGCGCCTAGTCGCGGGGCGCAGCGGCCCGGCGCAGACGGTCATTGATCGCCAGACCCAAACCCGTCTGTGGAATTGGCGCGACAGCGGCGGCCGTGATGTGATCATCGTCAAGCATGCGCAGAAGCTCAAACAGACGCGCCGCAGCCTCTGTCAGATCACCTGACGCGGACAGGGTAACGTCGCCCGGTACGCACCCAAATCCGATCATGAACTCGCCCGGCTCTGCGGCCACGGCACCAAGACGCAACCGCGCATTCGGAGCGTAATGCGACAGCAACTGACCGGGTGAGGTCGGCGCGTCGGGATCCGTAGCCGGTGTTGTCAGTGCGTAACCCAGACAAGCTTCAATCGCCTCCACCGGCACACCGCCGGGACGCAAGAGCACTGCTTTTCCGTCCACGAAACCGACAATCGTGGATTCGAGTCCGACCGGGCAGGGCCCTCCATCCAACACCGCCGCGATCCGACCCTCCAGCCCGTCAATTACATGATCCGCCGTGGTCGCACTGACCCGTCCCGACGGATTGGCAGAAGGAGCAGCCACAGGTCCGCCAAAGGCGGTAAGCAGGTCCTGCGCCAACTCCATCTCAGGCACGCGCAAAGCGACCGTCTCTAACCCCGCCGTCGCGATCCCAGCGATCCCTGATCCCGCTTTGCGCGGCAAAACAAGGGTCAGTGGCCCGGGCCAGAACGCTTCGGCCAGCCGCGCGGCATCGCCGCCGATCTCGGCAATCTCCTGCGCTTGTGTGAGGCTGGCGACATGCACGATCAACGGATTGAAACTGGGCCGTCCCTTGGCCTCAAAAATCCCCGCGACCGCCGTGGCGTTGCGCGCATCCGCGCCTAGCCCATAGACCGTCTCGGTCGGAAACGCGACGCGTCGACCATCCAGCAAGAGCGCCGCGGCGCGGGCGATGCCGTCTGCGTCCGCAGCCAACCGTTCGGTTTTTCCTGACCTCATGACGCAGCGTTCCTTGGCGCAACATCTTCCCTCGCCACCCGCCTTAGGGGCATTAAGTGCAAATGAAAACCTGTAACGAGCCGAGTCTCTCGCTATGTTCAGGTGAAAAGGAGCCCGCGACGATGTACACCGCCCCCCTCAAAGACTTGCAATTCCTTTTGGAAAACGTTGTCGGTTATCAGGCTGTCAGCGCGACCGAGCGCTATAGCGAAGCCGATGCCAGCGTTGCTGAGGCCATCTTGTCCGAGGCCGGCAAACTCTGCGAGGGCGTCATGGCGCCGTTGCGTCGGGAAGGCGACCTGACGCCAGCCCGGCTTGAAAATGGCGTCGTGCGCACATCGCCGGGTTTCGACACAGCCTATGCCGAGATTGCCGCGGGCGGCTGGGTCGGCATCTCGGCTGATCCCGAATATGGCGGCATGGGATTGCCGCAGACCCTGACGACCGCTGTCAACGAAATGATGTCGTCGTCCAACCTCGCACTTCAACTTCTACCGCTTCTCAGCATGGGCCAGATTGAGGCGCTGGAGGCGCATGGCGACGACGCGATCAAATCGCTCTACTTGCCCAAGCTGACCAGTGGGGAATGGTCGGGCACGATGAACCTGACGGAGCCGCAAGCCGGATCCGACGTCGGCGCGCTGCGCACCAAGGCAGAGCCTTCGGGTGATGGCACGTACCGGATTACCGGTCAGAAGATCTATATCACGTGGGGCGATGCAGAGTTTCTGAGCAACGTCTGCCACCTCGTGTTGGCACGTTTGCCGGATGCAGCACCGGGGACCAAGGGCATCAGCCTGTTCCTCGTCCCGAAATACCTGCCCGATGCTGATGGCAATCCGGGTGATCCCAACAACCTGCGTGTGGTCAGCCTTGAGCATAAAATGGGCATCCACGGCTCGCCAACGGCTGTGATGGAGTACTCTGGTGCGACCGGCTGGATGGTCGGGCCTGAGAATGGCGGTATGGCCGCGATGTTCACCATGATGAATAACGCGCGGCTTGGTGTTGGCGCCCAAGGCGTCGGTATCGCCGAGGGCGCGCTTCAAGCGGCGATCGCCTATGCTAAGGACCGCAAGCAGGGCAAGGCGGGTGGCACCGGCACGATCATCGAGCACGCCGACGTGCGCCGGATGCTGATGACGATGAAGGCCGAAACACAGGCCGCTCGCGCCATCGCGCTGGCCTGTGCCGTGGCCATCGACATGGGCAACGCCACTGGCGACGCCGCATGGAAGGCACGGGCCGGTGTCCTGACCCCCATTGCAAAAGCGTTCGGCACCGATGTGGGCAGCGCGGTTGCCGATATGGGCGTTCAGATTCATGGCGGCATGGGTTTCATCGAAGAAACCGGCGCGGCGCAGTTTCTGCGCGATGGACGGATCACGTCGATCTACGAAGGCACTAACGGGATTCAGGCGATGGACCTTGTCGCCCGCAAGCTTGCCGATCAAGGTGACGCGGCCTTCCGCCTGCTCGACGAGATTGAAACCGAAGCCGAAAAGCACCGCACCGAGATGCCAGAACTGGCAAAGGCTGTCTGGAGCGCCGCCGAATCCCTGCGGGAAACGACCGAGTGGCTCGTGGCTCAACCTGACTTCGACGCGCGTTTTGCCGGGGCGGTGCCATACCTGCGGGCGTTTGCACGGGTTCTGGGTGCGCATTTCCACCTTAAGGCTGCTGTCGCGTCTGAGGCTGGCAGCACCGACCGGGCGCTTGCACGGTTCTATATTGACCGGCTCCTGCCGGAACACACCGCACTTTTGGCACATGCACAGCGCGGCTCTGACGGCCTGTTTGATATCGCGGTGGACGACTTCGCCGCGTGAGCCGGATCGTCTATCCGTTTGACGCGCCACCCCCTGAGGGCGAGGCGACAGAAGTCGCACCAGGTGTCCTGTGGTGCCGCCTGCCGCTGCCAATGGCGCTGAACCACGTCAACGTTTATGCGCTTGATGACGGTGATGGCTGGACGATTGTCGACACCGGATTTGCCTCACGCAAATCCCGCGCAATCTGGGAAACCCTGCTTGCCGGTCCTTTGGGCGGGCGTCCGGTTAATCGGGTGATCGTCACGCACTACCACCCCGATCACATTGGGCTGGCGGGCTGGTTCCGGACCGAACATGGCGCAGACCTTGTCACAACGCGAACAAGCTGGGTGCTGGCGCGGATGCTGCAACTCGACGAACAGCCGGTGCCGGTCCAACAAACCATCGACTTCTGGCGCGGCGCGGGGATGTCGGCCGAGATGCTGGCCAAACGCAGCGCTGAGCGTCCGTTCAATTTTGCCGACTCCGTTGCACCTCTGCCTTTGGGATATACCCGCATTCAGGAGGGTGAGACCCTCCGCGCGGGCGGACGCAACTGGATCGTCCGCGTCGGCGACGGTCACGCGCCCGAACACGCGACGTTCTGGTCGCAGGACGACGCGCTGATTTTGGGCGGCGATCAGCTTCTCCCGTCGATCTCGCCCAATCTTGGCGTCTACGCGACCGAGCCAGAGGCGGACCCGGTTGGGGCATGGCTTGAGGCTTGTCAACGGCTGTCCATGCTGGCCGAATCGCGCCCCCTGGTGCTGGGCGGAC
>JABSSC010000155.1 GCA_013214635.1 Paracoccaceae bacterium
GTTGTCAATCCCGCAGCCTATGAAAGCCTCGACCTTTCAGAGCGCGAAAACGGCCTTTACGTCGTCACATTGAACCGTCCGGAAAAACGCAACGCATTGGACGTGGCCACGATTGAGGAGCTGATCCGCTTTTTCAGCGGGGCGCGCATGGCGGGGGTGCGGGCCGTCGTGCTCACCGGCGCAGGGGACCACTTTTGCGCAGGGCTTGATCTGATCGAACATTGGAAGGCCGACCGCAGCCCCGATGAGTTCATGCATGTCTGCCTGCGCTGGCACGAGGCGTTCAACAAGATGGAATATGGCGGCGTCCCGATTGTTGCCGCGCTCAAGGGTGCGGTGGTGGGCGGCGGGCTGGAATTGGCCAGTGCCGCGCATATCCGCGTCATCGACCACGACACCTATTTTGCCCTGCCCGAGGGCCAGCGCGGCATCTTTACCGGCGGCGGTGCAACCATCCGCGTCTCTGACATGATCGGCAAATCGCGGATGATCGACATGATCCTGACCGGTCGCGTCTATCAGGGTCAGGCAGCCGCCGATCTGGGATTGGCGCAGTACATCACCGACGGGCCCAGTATCGATCTCGCCATGGAGCTTGCTGACAAAATCGCCCAGAACCTCCCGCTCACCAACTTTGCCATCTGTTCGGCCATCAGCCACCTCAACAACATGTCCGGCATGGACGCCGCTTATGCCGAAGCGGTCGTCGGGGGCGTGGTCAACACGCAGCCTGCTGCACGGGAACGGCTGGAAGCCTTCGCAAACAAAACCGCCGCCCGTGTTCGCCCGACCGACTGATCATTGGGGGCGGGGCCGAAATCCTGCTATACCGATAGATGGGCTTGACTCAACAGTTGCACCTGGCCCTCAATTCGAGCGTCCGCGACGTTCTGCGCTAGTCGATAGTTTCCGCGACGGCGAAGCGCCGGAATGCGTATTGCAGTGCACCCAAAGTCAGAAGCCCGATCAACGTCAGGGTAAGCCAGCTAACAACCGCAGGCAGCACCAACGTGCCTTCCATCACTCTCAAGGTCAGCAACCCCGCAATTATCGATACGACGATCGCGGAAAAAACGAAGATCGTCTTCGCGATGAACTCGACAATTGAGCGACCGAGAAATTCGAAATCAGCCCGCCCCATTGCAACGAGTTTCGTGGGAAACAGCAGATGCACGGTGTTCTCAACCGCGTAGATGAGAAACGTCAACGGAAGCGCAAACGCCGCCAGTATCAGCGCAACTTGTGCCGTGACCCGTTCCTCAAAGACGAACGCGCTGGCGATAATGACCATTGCAATCGCATAGCCCAAGAAAGCCTGAACCACGAGTTGGCCTGCACAAATGCGCCAAGGCGCGATTGGCAGCGTCTTGTAGATTTCCATCCGGCTCAGGTCACCGCGAAAGTCACAGACCAAATTGCGCGGCAGGATGAACGCCACAAAGATGTAGATGATCATCAAGGTATGGGCCTCGGTCACAGGCGCGCCGAGCGCCGTGGAAATCGGCGCAATGGACGCAGCGAGACCAGCAAATACCAAGATGAGCTTGAAGGAATTCCGCAAGGCGTTGAGGGCCTGCCGAAAGGCAATTGGACCCAGACCGCCCAGAAGCGGCGCACGACGGATCGAGGGCACCTCTGAACGTTCCGTCGCCCAAAAAGACCCGCCTTGCTTGATGCGCTCCCATCGATTGCTGAGCCGGGCGTTTTCCGCAAGCGAACGATCGGTTGTGCGCGCATCGAGCACGATGACGGCCTGCAACAGTGCTGCATTGATGACAACCGCGACAAGAGCCCACAGGGCCAGCTCGGACGCCGATTGCGCGACAAAGAGTTCGGCAAACACGATGTATGGGATCAGGACTATGGTCCCGATCCAAGAGTGCCGAAACTCCGACAAAAGGTCGAGCATACCACGGTCAGGCGCGGCCCAAGCCGACAGCGCGGCCACCATCGTGGCGGCACCAAGCACCGCGATCACCGGCCACTTCGCCTTTGCAAGCTTGCTGCCGTCGAGCACATGCCCAAGCATGCTGATGACAGCGCTGCTCAATTGCACGAACACAAGCGTCAAAAGCGACGCGACAAAGACGGACAGAGCCGGTCCAGTTTGTGGCGGTGCAATCAATGCGATGAACGCGCTCGTCAAGGTGACGCCCGCCACATAGGCGCCGAACTTATAGACGATTAGATCGCGACGCCGGAACGGACCCGTGAAGAGAAAGTTGATCTCATTCGGCGAAAAATGAAACGTGGGGCCAGTCGTCATGACGACCGTAAGCAGCGACAGCGCGAGCATGCTGAGCGGCATAAAGGTCATAATCTGTTCGTTGAATTCTTGCGGGTTCAATGCCCCTGATCCGAGAAAGCCCGCGCCCGACAAACTGTTTGATGTGACCAGAAACCAAATGATCGCACCGAAGGCGATAGAGAATAGGAGCCCGCGCAGACTTGCGAGCTGATGCAGGCGCTGACGCAATCCGCCACGCAGCCGCAGCATGAGAAGTTGGCCCAGAGCAGCATCCATGGCTTAGGCTTTCACGCTTTCTGGGGTCTCATCCGAAGCTTGCGTAATCGAGAAATATACCTCTTCAAGCGCCGACGTGCTGTCTGTATGGCCGACTTCACTCAGCAGGTCTTCCATCGTACCAAACCGGCGGCACTCGCCCAGATTGAGCACCATGATATGGGTGCACAAATTCTCGAACAGGCTCAAAAGGTGCGAGCTGATGATAATGGCCGCCCCTGCCCGGGCACGGTCGCGGATGGCTTGTTGAATGCCGCGGATGCCTTGGGGATCCAGCCCCGTCAGGGGCTCATCGAACAGAAGCACTTTGGGGTTGTGCAAAAAGGCGCAGGCGATGGCCACCTTTTGCCGCATGCCCCGCGACAAATTATGGACGAGCGTATCGCGCTTATGCGTGAGTTCGAACGACGCAAGGAGCGCTTCAGCATCCTTCTCGAAATCTCTGAGTTTGTAAGCCGCGGCCGTGAACGCGAGATGCTCCCAAACCGTCATGGTGTCAAAGAGCCGTGGATCGTCAGGAATATACCCAAGGTTCTCCTTGGCTTCGATCGGCGCCTTTGCAACATCATGGCCGGCAACCGACAAACTCCCCGAACTGGGCGGGATAATCCCGCACAAGGTGCGCAAGGTCGTCGTTTTGCCCGCCCCATTCGGCCCGAGCAAACCAAGGATTTGGCCCGGTTCGACCGTAAAACTCAGGTCATTCACGGCCGTAAAGCCTTTGTATTGCTTGCTAAAGTTTGTGACTGTGATCATGTGCTCTTTGCCCAAGGCTATCCGTTTTGCCGACAGCTGAGCGGATTAGCCTGCTCTCCAACACCGCTCGCGGCCTCGATAAGTTGCACGCGTTTATGGCAAATCTAAGTTCAAAATCCGCACTCCGGATGACTGCCGTGTCGGGAACGGGAGCGGGAGAAACAGCGCAGGAACGTCAGAAATGCCCCCATAGCGTTCGCGCGCACCCTGACGGCTGTCGGACAAACCTATGCTAGCGATAAGAACGTCTCCGGCGAACCGATCACGATACGTGACTGTTCCAATTCAATTCTTGCGGAGAGTATCTGGCGCGCTGGGGAGGATTCGAACCCCCGACCCCTTGATTCGTAGTCAAGTACTCTATCCAACTGAGCTACCAGCGCGCGGGACTTGGGCGATGTAACGACTGCGCCGAGGCAATGCAAGCGGGTTTTAATGCCGAAATGCGTCTCCGGACGCGGGGTTACTCTGCCGCCTCTTCGAAGGCGCTGACGGATTTGGGCAGCGTGATCAGGAAACACGTGCCCTCTGCGCTGGTCCCACTCAACTCAAGCCGCCCGCCATGCCCGCGCACCAACTCTGACGAGATCGCGAGGCCAAGCCCCGAGCCGCCCTTGCGCGCGCCACCTTGGAACGGTTGGAACAGGTATTCCTGCGCCTTGGGTGGCAACCCCGGGCCCGTGTCGGTCACCCGAATGTGCCAGCTTGCGTCGGTCTCTTCGGCCGAAATCCGAATTGTGCCCGCCTCACCCGTCGCGACAATCGCTTGCCGGGCGTTGCGCACAAGGTTGCTCAGAACCCGGTAAAGCTGTTCGGGATCTGCCCGCAGGGTCAGCCCAATCGGCACATCTTCTTCAATGGTCACGGGATGTTCCCCCGCCGACAGCATTTCGCTGTCCACCACGTCGGACACAACGCTCGACAGCATCACATGATCCAGCGTGGGGGGCGGTTCTTCCGCGCGGCCAAAGGCAAGTGTGGATTCACACAGTGCCACGGCACGGCTGATCGAATTCAGAAGTTTTGGCCCCACCCGCGTGACCAGCGGATCCTCGGACCCTTCGATGCGGTCGGCAAACAATTGCGCGGTGGTCAGGATGTTTCTCAGGTCGTGGCTGATCTTGGCCACCGCCCCACCAAGCTGGGCCAGACGCTCTTTCTGTTTGAGCGATGCGGTCAGGTCCGTCTGCAGGCTTCGCAGGGCGACCTCAGCTTCGCGTAGCTCGGTCACGCTGGCCGATGGTTCAATGATCCGGCGGGCGTCTTCGGGATGTGCGGCATAGCTTTGCATCGCATCCACCACGCCCCGGATCGGGCGGACGATGATGGCGCGCACCGCGATAAACAAAAGCGCCGCCGTCACGATCGAGATCACGGCCGAAAGCCACAAAATACGCAGACCGTAGTCGATCATCGCCGCGCGCAACGGCGCACTATCGGTCGTCACTTCAATCAGCGTCCCCGCCTCTTGCGTCGGATTTCCGACCACGCGGATCACATCCGGGCCCGGCACAACGAGACAGGCGAGCGCATCGCGGATCAGCTCCCACGCCCCCGCATCGCGCAAATCAAAGGTCTGGGTCACATCCGCGGGGATCGTCGAGGACAACATCAATTCCCGCACCGCATCCCGCTGAAGGACGACGTTATAGACGCCCGCGTTCCGCAGAAGCTCGGCCTCCAGCCCCTCGTCGATCATGTCGTCGGCCAGCAGCGCGAGCGACGCAATCTGCGCCCGCTCCAGCCGCTGCATCAGGTAATCCTCCCGGAACCGCGCGATCGACGGCACAAAGATCAGAACTTCCGCAATCATCACAAAGATGATCGTCAGGATCAGGAAGCGACCAGAGAGGGACTTCAGGAACGTCATGCGGTCAATATAGGGCCTTAGGGCAGGTAACGCTGCACAAATCCGACGACCCGCTTGACGGTGGGGTTTTCGAAAAGTTTGGGCGAGAAATACTGACCCGCCGCGCGCTTGTTCACCTCCATCAATGTCGGGTACGGCACGACCGTTCCGGCAATGGCGCTCATCTTCATTTTGTTGGCAATCGCCATGGACCACATCGCAATCAACTCACCTGCCTGCGCCCCTACGATTGAGGCCCCCACGGGTCGGCCCTTGACGACCATCACCTTGATCAGACCGGTTGTCTTGCCCTCGGCAATGGCGCGGTCGTTTTCGGCAAACTCGAACCGCGCGACCTCAAGCTGGCCCCCGAATTTGGCCTTGGCCTGTGCCTCGGTCAGTCCGACCTGCGCCAGTTCGGGGTCGGTATAGGTGGCCCAGGGGATGTGATCCTCGCGCACTTTGGCGGGCAGACCAAACAGCATCGACCGGATGATGACACCGGCATGATACCCGGCGACATGCGTGAACTGCTGCCGTCCTACGACATCGCCAATCGCATAGATGCGCTTGTTCGAAGTCTTGAGGCTTTCATCCGTCTGGATCGCGCGGTCGTATTTCACGCCCGCCTTGTCCAGATCCAGCTTGTCGATATTGGCCTTGCGCCCCATCGCGAGGAGCAGGTGCGAACCAGTGTAAACCGTCCCGTCCTTGGTCTTGACGTCGATGTTGCCGTCCGACCCCGCGACGCTTTCCACCAGCGCGTCTTCGACAATCTCCACGCCCTCGGCGCGCAGCTTGTCCAGCACGATGGCGGCAAGTTCTGGGTCGTCATGGCCCAGCGCCTTGGCCCCTTCGATTACGGTGACTTTGGAGCCAAGCCGGATATGCGCCTGCGCCATTTCCATGCCAATCGGTCCACCGCCCACGATCAACAGGTGATCGGGCTTGTCGCGCAGATCAAAGATCGTCTCATTGGTGAAATGCGCGACCGTATCCAGTCCCGGAATGGGAGGCACGAACGGTGATGATCCGGTCGCGATCACGAAGCGGCGCGCCTCGATCACCGTGTCCCCAGCCTGTACTTCGGTGGGTGACAGGAACTTGCCAAACGCGCGGATCACCTGCACGCCCAGCCCTTCGAACCGTTCCTGACTGTCCACGGGGGCAATCGTCTCGATCACTTTGTGAACGTGGTCCTTGGCGGCGGCATAGCTGACCTGCGGCATCACGGGGGACACGCCGTATGGCTCGCCCGTTTTCATTGCATGGGCCTGCTTGCCCGCGGCGATCAGCGCCTTTGACGGGACACACCCAAAGTTCAGGCAGTCGCCCCCCATCAGGTGCCCTTCGATCAGGACAACTTTCGCGCCCATCTGCACCGCACCGGCGGCGACCGAAAGTCCGCCCGACCCAGCGCCGATGACACATACGTCGGTCTTGATCCGCGCAGGCAGGGCTGTGCGGGTGTCGATTGCTGACTGTTCCATGGCTCAGATGTCCTTTTGGCCGCGCAGGGCTTTGATGACGATCGGCAGGGCTGCAAGGGCAGCAAGGCCGAGAATGGGAAGCAGAATGTGGGGTTCAAAGATGATGCCAAGGTTCGGCGTCTCGCCGGCGGCAAAGACCTCACCCAGCCCTGCACCGACCGAGGTATAGACCACCGCACCCGGAATAATCCCGAGGAAGGTCGACACCACAAAGCGGTAGGTGGGCACGCCCACCAGCGCGGGCAGAAGGTTGGCCACAAAGAACGGCACCACGGGCACCAGCCGGATCAGAAACAGCATCTCCCACTGGTTGTTGTCGATCCCGTCCTTGATCTTGCCGATCCGCCCGTCAGAGGTGTTCATCTTTTCCGACAGCTTCTCTCCCAGCCCCCATTTCGCGGCGAGGAAGATCAGCGTCGCCCCGATGGTCGCACCAATGATGTTGAACAGCGCGCCGGGGAAGGTCGCAAACAGGAACCCGCCTGTCAGCGTCGCAATGGTCGCGCCGGGCAGGGAAAAAGCCACAACAACCACATAGATCGCAATGAACGCCATAACGGTCAGCAGGTAGTTCGCATCCCGAAATGCCAGCAGCGCCTCACGGTTGGCGGCCAATGCTTCAAACGTCAGAAAATCGCGCAGCGTGAACGCGCCCAGCGCCGCAACGCTCAGGATCGCGATCAGCGGCAAACGCTTGATCAGGCCGCTTTGCGGCGGGGAGTTTGGAACATCGGTCATATCATCGTCTCTCATCTCGGGGTCGCTTGTTGCATAGAACGTGGGGACGTGGCGACAGGCCGAAACCGGACTTCACAACCGCTTGATACGCAGTGAGAGAAACGAGAGCGAAACAGGGCCTGAGTGTCAGGATTGAAACATTTCAGCCAGGCGAGAGGCGCAGTTTGTTGCAGGCTTTCGTCACGCGTCTGGCCCGTTTAGCGTGACCAAAGTCAGGAATTTCGCCCATCACGCAGGTGCAAACCCATGAAAATCTACATCACCAACGTCTTTGTTGATGATCAGACCAAGGCCGAGGCGTTTTACACAGGCGTC
>JABSSC010000156.1 GCA_013214635.1 Paracoccaceae bacterium
GTTTCATAATTATCCCTACTCGATTGTGGGGATATTTGAACCTTCCCCACTTTACGTTATGATCAGTCTACCGAGGCGTGCCAATTCACGCAAATAGAACTATTGCCGCGGTTGGAAAAAAGCCGCTGTGCGGCAAGTAGTTGTGTGGAACTTGCACTGCTTTCGGCAGTCTGGGGAGGCCGAATAAGTCTCGCTTATTGCCCAGACAGGGCTGTGCGCAAGCGGGCCGAACTGCAAATACAGCGCTGTGCGTATTCCGTTTTGCGCAGCGCGTTAGGTTCAAAACCCGTTGCAATCCCACAGTCTTCCCGGGCAGCGCCAGCCATTTGGAAGGCAGGACCATTGGTGCCATTTGACTGATACGCCGCAAAAGCCGAAACCGCTTCGCTCAAACGGCTTTCAAGGTCTTGCTGCAACTCATCCCTTATGCTGGCGGGTGTGATTGATATGTCACGATAACTGCGACAAGCGGCTAACATGTCATCAAGCGTAACGGTCGCCCGGCGATTGCGGCGTTCGGCTGTGGTGACAGAGACAAGCAATTCTCGCTCACCTCGGCTTTCAACGGTGCCGACACGCGCCACCGGCACGCCTTGCGCGACAAGCTCTTGCGCCACGGCACGCGCGCGGCGCAAGCCCAGTTGATCATTGTAGCCGGAAGAGCCAACCGCGTCCGTGTATCCAACGACGACAGTTGGCTTGTAGCTTGGTGTTTCGGTCAATTCGGCGGCGATCTCGGCGATCTTTGCGCGGGCCTCTGCATCCAGTACATCGGAGTCAAAATCGAAGTTTACGGTGCCGACATCCTGCGCAGCGGCTGCCACCGGTAAAAAAAGTGCCAAAAGAAGAACGAACCGTCGCATCGTATTTTCTTCACAATTGTTTCTTTCGCGATACTGTAGGCGAAGTCCTGCATGATCAAGTGTGCAAGGGCTTGAGTGTGAGGAATTTTCTGGCATCTGAGGGAGCAGGTCAGGAAAGTTAATGAAACAGGCAGTCTTAAGAATGAAGGTTTCGGCGTTGGTGAGCGCCTTTGTCCTTGGAGCAGCAACGCAGGTCTCTGCCTTGTCGCTTGAGGATGCGATCCTATACGTGATCGAGACCAATCCAGAGATTAAATCGGCTGAAGCCAACAAGCAGGCGATTGAGTTTGAACTTGATCAGGCGCGCAGCCTGAATGCACCAAGGTTTGAGCTTGAGGGTCGCGCGGAAGGCAGCGTTAACCAAGGCACGCGTACCATCGACGCAACCTCGGCAGATGATGCAATTGCAGGCTATGAACTTCGCGGGCGCGTCATTCAAAAACTGTTCGATGGCGGTTTTGTTCGCTCGGAAATTGAACGGCAAGCCTACCGGATCGACGGAGCGGCATTGCGCGTGCTGGAACGGGTTGAGTTCCTGTCATTGGAAGCCGTTCGAGTCTACGCTGACGTGCTGCGCACGCGAGAACTGCTCGGATTGGCGCGCGAGAACGTTACTTATCACCGCGAGGTGTTTTCGCGCATCGAACGCGCCTACAGCAACGGGGTTGTCGGTATTGCGGACTTTCAGCAGGCGGAAGAGCGCGTTTTGCTTGCCGATGACATTGCGCTCGACTTCGAACTGAACGCCATTGATGCCGAAACGCTGTTTCTTGAAACCGTCGGCGTCGAGCCGTCGAACCTTCAACGCATACCGAACATCAGCGGATCGATCCCCAAGACCTTGGATGAAACGCTGGCCAAAGCCCGCGCGTTGAACCCGACCGTGCGCTTCTTGCAGGCCGATGTTGGCGCCGCCGAAGCACTGTCGCGCCGCGCTGCGTCAAACCGGGCGCCCGATCTCAACCTCGAAGCGGATGTGCGCTATGGCGACAATATCGGCGGTTTTGAAGGCGAAGTGCGCGATGCCCGCATCGGGCTGGTGCTGCGCTATGACTTTCAGGGGCGTTTCAATCGTGCCGAACGCGAAGAGCAAATCCGCCGGGTCAGTGAATCACGCACCCGGCTGCTACGGCAGGCCCGTCTGGTCGAACGTGAAGTGCGCCAAAGCTGGTCTTCGCTCCAATCGGCGACACGGCGTACATCGGTCCTCGCCCGGCAGGCAGACCTGTCTCTTGAACTGCGAACCTCTTATGAACGTGAGTTCGAAGTCGGCGCACGGTCGCTTCTCGACGTTCTGAATACGCAAAACTCGCTGTTTCAGTCGCAGGCGAACCTTGTTAACGCGCGGTTGACGCAGAATTTCGTGACCTATCGCTTGCTGGCGGCAGCAGGTGTTTTGTTGCCGACATTGGGTGTTGATCTGCCCGAGGATGCCCGTAGCTATGCACGGGATCTTGAAGGGGCACCGGATGTCAACGCCGCTGATGCCGGACGCCGCGGCGATGCACGTTCGTTCAGCGACTTCTCGCGCTCGCTCGATCGATAGCCCCCTAGTCTGCAGTGGAAGGGAGCCGCCACAATCGCAAGGTCACCGCAAAAGCCTGAGGGCGCCGCGCCTGTTACGCTGAAAATTGCGGGCAAACCCAAGGTTCCAGCGAAGGATTGGGGTTTGGACGGCGGACCGCGTGACGCCTTGGCGGCCAGCCTATCGGTCGCGATGTTGGAAGCCGGTGTGGACATCGCACCCGCCTCTTTGATCGCGGGACTTCCAATCGGGCAAGGTGGGCTGCTTTCACCGCAACTGGCCGTGCGCGCCGCTGAGCGCGCCGGGTTTCGCGCGACGCTGACGCGCCGCAAATTAGCGGATCTTCCCGATGCGGTCTTACCCGTCGTCCTGTTTCTAAAGGACCGCGGCGCCTGTGTTCTGCTGTCCCGCGATGGCGCGGAGCGTGCAACGGTCGTTTGGCCCGAGCGCGCCTCTGACAGGCTTAGTGTGCCAATCAGCGAACTGAACGACGCCTATATCGGCCACGCGCTTCTTCTGAAGGCCGATGTGGCGAATACGGAGGAGGGCCGGGTTGACCCGGCACGCGGGCATTGGCTTTGGTCGCATATCAGGCGCTATTGGCCGGCCTATTTGCAAGTCGCGCTTGCTTCGGCGCTCGTAAACGTTCTCGCCCTTGCGACACCGCTTTTCACGATGAATGTCTATGATCGCGTCTTTCCCAACGCGGCGCTCGTCACGCTGTGGTCGCTCGTGGCAGGTGTGGGACTTGCACTGACTTTTGATGCGGTTCTGAAATGGCTGCGCGCCCGTGTGGTGGATCGAACCGGGCGTCAGATTGATCTTGCCGTGTCGTCAGCGATCTTTGGACATCTGTCGAACTTGCGTGCGGATACTTCGCCGGTACGTACGGGGCACCTTGCCAATACGCTCAAAGATTACGAGCAGGTGGTCGAATTCTTCTCGTCACAAACGCTGGCGACGCTGATGGATCTTGCCTTTGCCGTGCTGTTTCTAGCGGTCATCGCCTATATCGGCGGGCCGCTTGTCTGGCCGCCCGCGATTGCGCTTGGGGTCGTCTTCGTCGTCGGTCTGGGGTCTCTTTGGCCCTTGCGCCGATCTGCACAGGCAAGCCGGGCGGCGGGTGGTGCCAAAACGGCTGTAGCGGTGGAAAGCCTGTCAGAACCTGAGACGCTGAAGGCCGTATCGGGACACGGGCGCATGCAAGGGCGGTGGGAAAAACAAGTTGCGGATGCCGCCATAACGCAGTCGCAAAGCAGGTCAATCGCCACTTTCGCCACAACGATCACCGGGCTTGCTCAACAGGGGGCGTCTGTCGGCATCGTGATCGTTGGTGTTTACCTTGCGCTGGAGGGTCAGATCACCATGGGTGCCGTCATCGCTGCGATGATCCTGTCGAGCCGCGCGCTGGCGCCCACTGCGGCGCTTTCCAGCCTGTTCGTGCGTGGCAGCTTTGCGTTTTCCACGCTCAAATCGCTTAATCAGTACATGCGCATGCCGTCCGATGCCGAAGGGCGTCAGATGCGCGCTGGCGACGGGGCGGGGGCGTTACAGTTGGACGGCGTCAGCGTCACCTATCCCGGAGCGCAAGTGCCTGCGCTTGAAGGCATTACGATCAGCATCAAAGCGGGGGAGCGCGTGGCGCTGATCGGCCCTGTGGGGTCTGGGAAAAGCAGTCTCGTGCGGGTTCTGGGCGGGCTTTGGCCACCGACACAGGGCCTGGCGCTACTTGACGGTTTGAACGTTGCCCAATTGGCGCCCGCTGCCCTGCGGCAGCAAGTGCAGGTCGTTCAACAGGAGGCGATCCTGTTTTCCGGCACTCTGGCCGAGAACATCGCCTTTGGACGCAATGGCGCGACCGAGGCCGAGGTTCTTGCCGCGGCGCGCGCGGCGGGCGTGGATCGGATCGCCGCAGAGCACCCTGACGGGTTCTCAATGCAAATCGACGAACGCGGACGCAACCTCTCGGGAGGCCAACGTCAGCTTGTCGCTCTTGCCCGTGCGCTGATCCAACGCCCGCGCGTTCTGATCCTTGATGAGCCGACATCGGCGATGGATATGCAATCCGAGCGTATCCTGATTGAGCGGCTTCAGGCACTGGCCGATAGCACCCGGATGACGCTTGTCATTGCCACGCACCGAATGGGGCTTTTGGACCTGACGGATCGCACCATCCTTCTGTCTCGGGGTAAAGTATATCTTGACGGCCCAAAGCAGGACGTTCTGGCCCGACTTGAACCAACGGCCGAGGGGCGGTGATGGCTGGTACCGATTGGCAGCTCAGCGACTTTGCCGAAGGCCCTGAGGCCGCACGGCTCAATCGCCCGTCCTGGGCAGTGACGATGCTTCTCATTGTTTTGTTGTTGGTCGTAGGCGTCTTTGTGGCTTGGGCCAGCCTTGCCAGAATTGAGGAGGTTGCGCGCGCCGACGGCATGGTCGTGCCATCGGGACGCGCGCGCGGTGTCGAAAGTCTTGAAGGCGGCATCGTGCAGGACATTCTGGTCGCTGAGGGAGATACGGTTTCGGCAGGCGATGTAATCGTCCGGATCGACGACACAAGCGCTGCTGCGGGACTTGGAGAATTGCAGGCCCGAGGCACATCGCTTGGGGCA
Source organism: Paracoccaceae bacterium (assembly GCA_013214635.1). Classification (GTDB taxonomy): domain Bacteria; phylum Pseudomonadota; class Alphaproteobacteria; order Rhodobacterales; family Rhodobacteraceae; genus JABSSC01. The sequence goes on from JABSSC010000156.1 coordinate 5,001, forward strand.
ACAGCCCAGCGGCTCGAAGCGGAACTTGCCGGCGCTGAAACCGTGGATTTTTCCAGGATTGGACTGGGCGCTGAAGACCCGGTCGCGCTTCGTGAGTTGGCGCTCTTTGACAGTCGCCGTGCGGCCGATCTCAGCCAGCGCATAGTGTTGGAGGTGCAGGCAACCCAACGGCGTCAGGAAATCGAAGAGATCACCAACGCCATTTTGCGGGTCGATGAAACGTTGGCACTGCTGGACGAGGAAATTGATATCCGCAACGACAGCGGCGTCGTCCCACGTGCCCAGATCATTCCGATCGAGCGCGAGCGCACGGTCAAACGCCAGGAACGCGACGGGTTGGTCGGACGATTGGCGCAGGCCACTTCGGCGCTGACCGAGGCAGATGCGCGGGTTGAAGAACATGCCTTGAACCGACGGGCGGACATCAATGCCGAACGCGCCGACGCGCTGGCAGAACTCAGCGTGATCGAAGAATCGCTCAAACGTGCTTCTGACGTTGTGGCACGAACCAGTTTGCGCGCGCCTGTCGCGGGCATCGTCTCGGTGCTGAACGTGAACACGCTGGGGTCGGTTGTGGCCCCGGGTGAAGAGGTGGCCCGGATTGTTCCGGAAGGTGACAGTCTTGAGGTCGAAGCGCGGCTTAGACCAGAAGACATCGCCTTTATCCGCGAGGACCTTCCAGCGCGCGTCAAGCTCACGGCGTTTGACTTTACGATTTATGGTGCGCTCGACGCCACGGTCACCCGAATTGGTGCAGATGCCGAGCAGGATGAGACGACGGGCGCGACCTATTTCCCGATTATCGTTGAGACGACATCGAATACACTCGAGCGTGACGGAACCGTTCACGATATCCGGCCGGGCATGGTCGCCTCTGTTGATATTCTGACCGGGGAGCGCACTGTGCTGGACTATATCCTCAAACCCTTGCGCAAGGCGCAGTTCGAGGCGCTCAGGGAACGCTGATCGATCAGGTCAGCACTGCTGTTTCTGCTGCACCTGTGCTGTTTTCAAAGATCACTGTGACAGAGGTCGGGATGCCACCTCCGGCCTCGGCAATTTCGAACGCCGCGGCATTTTCAACCGTCAGAATGCCGGAACCGGGATTGTAATCCGCATCGTCATCCGTAAGCGTCACGATGCCCTGCACGATGGCGGAGATATCAATCTCGTCCGCGCCCAGCCCGTAATCGGTGATGACATCTGCGATGGCAAAGCCGGGCGCAAGTGTGAAGACATCGGCGCCCAGACCACCGGTCAATAGATCCTGTCCGGCACCCCCGGTCAACGTATCATCGCCCAAACCGCCGGTCAGCGTATCGGCGCCGCTTGATCCCAGTGCCACGTCATTGTCCGCGCCAAGGTCGACGTCAAACCCACTCGAGGCAAGGCTCAGGTCAACAAAGTCGTCGCCAGCGCCCATGGTGAACCCCGCGATGTCGACATAGCTGTCGGGTTGACCGGTATGTTCGACTTTATCGGCACCGTCTGTGCCCTTTGCGAAATCTGTGCCACCCGGTGTGCCATCCACATTCGACATCAGCGCGCGCGTCACGCCATCCGGGTCCGTCGTGGGGGTGGTCGCGACCATCTGAAGTGTGTTGATATCCGCATTGGCCGTCGTCGCGGTTCGTGCCGGACCGGGGCCACTGTCGACCACGTCATAAGACAACGTCGACATCGCGTCATAGCCTGGATCGACCTGCAATCGGACCTCTTGCGTTGTACCATCGACCGTGACGGTCACATTGTCCGGGTCGCTCGACACGACGTTCTCGACGGTCAACGGCGTGTCTGCATCGGTTGCAAAGGCGGTCAATTCCGCAAAACTGACCGTGAAATCAGTCTCGCTCTCAACGATGTCCACCTCATCCGAGATCACTGGCGCGCCGTTCACGGAAACACTCAGCGGGATCTCATCAATAAAGCCGTGATTGGTCGTCACGGTGATCTCACCTGTAATCTCGCCCACAAAGGCCGCAGGAACCGTCAGCGCCAACATCATGATCTGATCGGCAAAGGTCGAAGTTGGCGCACCATTGCGGGCAAATGTCAGAACCGTCCGTCCATCTGTAATCGCGCCAAAATTGGTTGACGTGCCGTCGGGAAGCGGCGCGTCAAAGTCGATGCGCACTTCTTCCAGCGTCTCAGACGGTGTGGCCTGACTGTCTGTCACGACGGCGTCGATCCCCAATTCCAGGACAACCGCATTGCCGGTTTCCGGCGCATCGACCGGGGTGACATCGACCGTCAGATCAAGCTCGCCATTGATTGTAAGCGTGAAATCGCTTTGCGCATCGCCACCTTCGTTTGTGGTGGCCCGGACGCTGCCGCTCAGCGGAGGGGGACTGTTCGTTGCATAGTCGGCGGGGAACGAAATGGTCAGCGCATTGAACTGCTCAATCGTTCCCGTGAACTCAAGCCGACCCGAGGCATCCACCGGCGCGCCCGTTGTTCCTTGCGGGACACCTTCGATCACATAGACCACTTGCGCGATTTCTGACCCATCAAGGTCCGTCAATTCGATGTCGATATCAGTCGACGGCGTGTATTCAAGGATCGCGTCAGTCTCATCCAGAACGATATCCGTATCGG
>JABSSC010000157.1 GCA_013214635.1 Paracoccaceae bacterium
CGTGGCCAATTGCATCGCTGCTGGTCCGGGCAGAAGCATGCAGAATGACAGCGCGCGCAGGTATTCCTCTTCTGTGAGCCACGGGCGGTCATCAACCAGCTCACGGTGCATCAAAGCGATTTGTGCTGCAGGCCCACCAAAGGATAAAAGCCCAATACGACCAAAGACTTGGGTTAGTTCGCTGATTGATGTTGTGCGATCGGGCGTTTTCGTCATCACCGTGTCCTAGGCGCCGTGCGCGACGGTTGCATGACAGTGTGTGACGTCACCCCGTGACCTTGGTCAATTCGCGTCTAAGCTTTTCACGAATGGCGCGTGGATAGTCTTCGTGCCGACGCGCTGTCACCACAAATCCGTACTGCGTGATAACGGCCTTTCGGTAGAACTGCGTGATCGACACTCCAATAGATTCGATCGCGATCCCGTTTATGATCACACCCCGGCGCTCAGCCCTGCGAGAGGCTGAACGCGTCTCGGTTCCGGCGTTTGCGTTCCCATCCCCAGAGACGTCGAGGATATGGCGCGAACACATGGGCACCTCGTCGAGCATTTCGACCGCTTTGTCGATCGCGTTGCCCGGCGCCGTGTTGGAATTGACAAAGGCACGCGGCATTGCACGCACGGCGGCAGAGTAGGCGGCGATATCAAGCGACGTCGCCATTTCGGTCCACGGGATCGACACCTGCTGTTCTCCCGCGCCAGACCATTGAAGAACCGTCAGTCGGACCTTCCCGTTCTCAAGTGCGAATGCAACTTCGGGATCGAGAAGGGCGTCTGCAAGGCCATCGACCTGAAGCCGATACTCACCTGGATCAACGGAAGATGACACGTCGATCGCGAGGACGAGCGCGGTTTCACAGGCTGAGGCGACCGTCGCGGTCGCGCACAGGGCAATGGCGGAAAGTGTTCGGCGCAGCATGAGTTGAAACTGGCGCTGCTGGGGAGTGGGGTCAAGACGAGGATTCTGACGGATTGGTGAAGTGCAGGCTTCTGTTGCCAGGTGCCTGCGAACCCCGCCAGCCGCTGCTAGGCGACTGGGCTTAAGATTTCGATCTTTCGCACTGCATTAAGCAGCGAGAGCGACCGGAGCTTTGTTGTCGTTTGCAACTAGCTTAAGTGCGCCGATAACGGTGGCTTCCAACCGAGACAAAGCAAACCCCTTTAGACGTCCGTCGATCCTGTTTCGGCCCCATGATCCCCAAACGAAGGATTTTGGTGGAGCCGCCGGGTACCGCCCCCGGGTCCGATCCGCTTATTACGAGCGCGTTTATGTCCATAGTCCCCGAAGGAACGAGATAGATATAAGCGAGCGCGCGGCCCGTGGGAAGGGGTCAGAGGTTAATCGCCAAAAGAACAACGGCAACAACGGCTTCAACCGCGAAGTAAATCCATGCTTTGCGATTGCCGCGGTTCTCGGTCAGGCAGGACACCAAACGCCCCACCGCTGCGCCCCCCCATGCAAACCCAACCATGGCATAGGCGATGGGCCCGCCGATGATCAGGGCCCCGATCCCAAGCCCGACAAACAGGCAGCCAACCGAAGCGCGGATTTCGCTCAACCCCATGTTGGATCCGGTGGTTTCCAGATCCAGAACGCCTGCGGTGAACCTCGGCGCTAGAAATCCAAACGCGCCAAAGCCGATGGACATAAGAGCGCCCAGAATGTTCAGGAGTTCCATTTTAGTGTTCCTTGTTTTGCTCTTGGGACTACGATGCAGGTAGTCATTTGGTTCAGAGACGGGCTGGAAATTATGATCCGGCGCTTAGCGGGAGATCGACATGAACAGCAAGATATTCAATCACTGCACGGGTGTATCGGCGGCGCTTATCCTCTCCGGCGCGGTGAGCCTTGCGCAAGAGGGCCCATCATTTGATTGCGCAAAGGCTTCTTCCGATGTGGAAAATCTTGTGTGTGCTGACGCGCAGTTGGCGGAGCTTGATCGGTTGGTTGCCGATCGATATCGCGCGGCGCTGGACGCGGCGGAAGCGCTTGATGCTGGTGCAGACGCGGCAGTTGCAGATTTGCGCGCCTATCAGCGAGGGTGGATCAAGGGGCGGGACGAGTGCTGGAAGTCTGCCGATTTGAGGGCTTGTGTAGAAGCGTCCTACCAGATCCGGGAAGCGGAACTGGTGGCAACATGGATGCTCGAAATGCCAACGGATACGGCTTTTTGGATGTGTGACGACACACCGGCAAATGATGTTGTGACGATGTTTTTTGATACTCGTCTGCCTTCGGTCCGGTTTGAGCGGAGCGATTCGATTGATGTTGGAACGCTCAGCCCAACCGCCTCCGGCAGCCGATATGACGGGACGTTTGGCCGGTATATCTGGATCAAAGGCGATGCCGCGACCTACCGCGACCCTGATCCTGATGGGGCGGAATACGCCTGCGCGCTCATTGAGACCGGGTAAAATCCATTCCCATGAACCGCTTCTTGCCTATCCAGCGGTGCAGGGGCATTCTTTTGAGAACGAGGGAACCGCGATCGCCAAGGTCCGGGCAAACAGAGGGATAGAGTCATGTCGAAGCTTAAAAGTTTGACGGCGGTTGCGCTTGCCGCAACATCGGTCACGCTCGCAGGATGTGCGCAGCAAGAAGAAGAGGTCGTCGAGATCGCGAACCCCGCCGCGACGTTTTGTATAGAAAGCGGCGGCACGTACTCGACGCAAGAGATCAAAGGCGGTGCCGTTGGGTTCTGTACCTTGCCAAGCGGTGAAACCGTAGATGCCTGGGAATACTTCCGCGAAAACGCACCGACCTGAGGATCAGACCAACCGTAAAGGAAACCTATGCGAATTCTGTTCACCGGCGGCTCCGGCAAGGCTGGCCGCCATGCGGTCGCCTATTTGCGCGATCAGGGGCATCGCGTCCTCAACCTCGATTTGGTGCCGGCAGGAATTGAAGGGGTCGCCGACCGCATAGCGGACATCACAGATGCCGGACAAGTCTATGACGTGATGTCGAGCTATCTCTGGTTCGATGAACTTGATCTGGGCACGGGGGTGCCAAAGTTCGATGCGGTGGTCCATTTTGCCGCTGTGCCGCGGCTTCTTCTGACCTCGGACAATGAATGTTACCGGGTCAACACGCTCGGCACCTACAATGTCATCGATGCGGCTCTGAAAATGGGTGTGCGTAAGATCGTCTTCGCGTCGTCCGAGACGACCTATGGCGTCTGTTTCGCGGATGGTGAGCGAAAGCCTGATTACATTCCCGTTGACGAAGATCAGGACGTCGTGCCCGAAGACAGCTATGCAATGTCAAAGGTGGTCAACGAGGTTACGGCGCGGTCGTTTCAGCGGAGAACGGGGGCAGACATTTATGGGTTGCGCATCAATAACGTCATTGAACCGCATGAATACAAACAGGATTTTCCGGCCTATATCGCAAATCCCGACATGCGCCGCCGCAACATCTTTGCTTATATCGACGCGCGCGATCTGGGGCATATGGTCGATTGCTGTCTGAAAACCGATGGCTTGGGTTTTGAGATCTTCAACGTCTCAAACGAAGATCACTCGATTGCGATGACGACCCAAGAGATCATCGATCGTTACTACGTGGACGTGCCCCTGACCCGAGAGATGGGCGAACACGAGACGTTCTATTCAAACGCCAAAGCGAAAGAGCTTGTTGGTTTTGCGCCCAAGCACCGCTGGCGGATGTATCTCGACGACCCGACCGTGGCCTAAAGCGCCAGCCCGATCTGCGTTTCGACTGCGGGCCCCGCGTCCGTCACAAAGCATTGAACTGTGTCAGGGCGGGTGCTGATCTCGGCGATCAGGATCAGCGTATCGTCGCTGACATTTCCGTCTGCCCCGTCTGCCGCGATATCGATGATCTCGGAGCCAGAAGCGCTTTCGATGACGCAATCCGTTACCGGCGCCACGGGCACACCGGGAAGCTGACTTTCGATCGCTGAATTCACAACAGACTTGGCGACAGACTGCGTGGCATCCGTGCCAAGCGATGTGTCACACGCGGCCAAAGCAGTCACGGCGATCAATGGTAGGGCAAGAATGTGTGGGCGTACCAAGTCTGGGCCCCTCGCTGAAATGAGAAAGGCGCGCGGTCAAACCCGCGCGCCCCGAGCATTTGGCAGGATCAGAAGCCTGCTTTGATCTTTTCGAACTCGGCGATCATCGCTTCGCGAAGGCGGTTGTCCATCGGCACCTGCGGCAAAAGCGGAACGTCCACCGGTCCAAGACCAACTTCGGTCAAAAGCTCTTCGCCAAAGGCTTCCATCGCCTTTTCATTGCCATGGCCATAGCCCCATTCGTTGACGATGTATTCGGCAACGGCTGGCTCCAGCCATTTGTTGATATACGCATGCGCCTTGTCCTCGGATCCAGGGCCATCAACAAGATTGACCATGCCGCACGACCAGATGGTCGAGCCCTCTTTGGGCGCACGGTTAAACGCGACCGGGAAACCTTCCGCGGCAAGCTGAACCGGCGTTTCATTCCACGACCAGCTCACCAGAACTTCGCCCGTGGACATTAGCTGGCCCAATTCGCCACCGTCGATCCAATAGGTCCGGACATTCGGGTGGACACCGCGCAGCCATGCCGCGGCTTTCTCAAAGTCCTCTTGCGTGGCCTTTGTCCAATCGGTTGTGCCGGTGGCCAGATATGCCAACGCGAACACGTCATCGGGGTTGTCAGGCAGCGAAATGCGCCCAGCCAGTGCAGGGTCATTGAAAACCTCAAGGGTCGAGACCTGCTCAAGCGTAATTTCATCCGTATTATAAGCAATCGCGGTCGCGCCGTTGTCGGCCGGGATGAAATACACATCGTCGCCGTCCGTCAGGACGTCGGCGGTCTTGTGAAACTCTGACACGAACTCATAGTTCGGGATCTTTGAGATGTCCCATGGTTCGATCAACCCGGCCTGACGCCACTTGTCCACCGAATGCGGGCAGGGATGCCCAATGTCGGCACGGAAGCCAGAGCGCAGTTTTTGAAAGGCCTCTTCTTCTTCGCCAAAGAAGGTAAACGTGGGGCTGTCGCCGAACTCTTCGGCGTAACCGGCCCAATAGCCTTCTTCTTCGAAGCCCGACCACGTGAAAACGGTCAGCTCCGGATCATCGGCGCCTGCCGATGTTGCAACGATTGCAAGTGCCGAGGCCCCCGCAAGCAAGGTCAGTCGTGTCATAGAATGGTCTCCCCAAGGCTTAGATCGCAGGCGAGCGTAGTTACGGATTGTTGAACCGACAAGTGAAAATCAGATGGACGAACGCTTGACGCAACGCCCCCAGCCGCCGCACCTTTGCGAGGAAGGAGATCGCGTCATGCTGAAACCCGGCTACGTCCAAACAATGTCCCGCTACAACCGTTGGCAAAACGGACTGGTTGACGCGGCATGTGACACGCTGTCAGCGGCAGAACTCAATGTGGACAGAGGGGCGTTTTTCGGGTCGATCCAGGCCACGCTCAGCCACTTGCTTTGGGGCGACACGATGTGGATGAGCCGATTTGACGGATGGGAGCGGCCGCCCGTGTCACTGGGTGAAAGTGCGATCTGGATCACCGAATGGGACGAATACGCGTCGCGCCGCGAAGCTGCGGATCAGGCGATCATGGATTGGGCGGGCCGCGTGGAGCAGGCGGACCTCGACGGGGCGCTGTCCTGGTACTCGGGCGCGGCTGGTCGCGATCTTGAGATGCCTTTTGCCTTGTGTGTGATGCATTTCTTCAACCATCAGACCCATCACCGCGGTCAGGTGCACGCAATGCTCACCGCTGCAGGCGCCGATCCGGGGGTCACGGATCTGTTTCTGATGCCGAGCGACGCCTGACCGGCACCACAGCCTTACCGACGATCAAGCGACTGAGCGCAGGTCCTTCGTCGGGTCGTCGATGTTGGTTGCGCGCAATTCTAGAATCGATTGCTCCGTCCACCCAAGATCGCTAGAGGGGACCAAACCAAGACCGGGGAGGGACAGGCATGGTTCGCGCACTTTTGGTTCGCAAGGACGAAGAAGGAAAAACTTCCGCCGCCGTGGAAGACGTGGCCGAAGATCAGTTTCCTGATGGCAACGTAACCGTCGCAGTTGAGTTTTCGACGGTGAACTACAAAGACGGGCTTTGCATCGGCCCGGGTGGCGGACTTGTCCGCAACTATCCACATGTTCCCGGTATCGATTTCGCAGGCACTGTGACGGCCTCTGACGATCCACGCTATTCCGCGGGCGACAAGGTGGTTTTGACAGGCTGGCGCGTGGGTGAAGTCCATTGGGGCGGTTATTCGGCCATGGCACGCGTTAACGCGGACTGGTTGGTCCCATTGCCTGCGGGCCTCACCACCCGACAGGCGATGGCCGTGGGTACCGCAGGGTTTACCGCGATGCTTGCCGTGATGGCGTTGGAGGATCACGGTCTGACTCCAGATCAAGGCGAAGTGCTTGTCACCGGGGCGGCAGGCGGCGTCGGATCGGTGGCGACAGCAATTCTAGCCAATCGTGGTTATGAGGTCGCCGGCGTGACAGGGCGTCCTGAAACGGCTGACTATCTGACGGCGCTGGGCGCGACGCGGATCGTTCCACGCGAAGACCTCGCCGAGACGGTGAAGCGTCCGCTCGAGACCGAAACATGGGCGGGCTGCGTTGATGCGGTGGGCGGTGCCATGTTGGCCCGCGTTCTTGGCCAGTTGAAATACGGCGGCTCAGCGGCTGCGGTGGGCCTTGCCGGCGGGGCCGGCCTGCCTGCCACCGTTATCCCTTTCCTTCTGCGGGGCGTGAACCTTTTGGGTATCGACAGCGTGATGCAGCCGTTTGAGAATCGCCAGCGCGCTTGGGAGCGTGTGGCGGCCGATCTGCCGCTCGATAAGCTTGAAGAGATGGTCGTTCCGGCCACGCTTGAGGATCTGCCGGGTCTTGGGCGTGATATTCTCAAGGGCCAGGTTCGCGGACGCGTGGTTGTCGACGTCAATGGCTGATAAACTCGATCTGGAGTTCGTCCGGGCGCAGTTTCCAAATTTTGATGCGCCCACCATGCAAGGTAAGGCGTTTTTTGAAAACGCGGCCGGATCGTTCACGTGCAAACCGGTGCTGGACCGTCTGTTCCGGTTTTATACCGAACGAAAAGTGCAGCCTTATGCGCCCTACGAAACAGCACAGCTGGCGGGCGCCGAAATGGACGAGGCCCGCAGCAAACTTGCTGCAATGATGGGGGTCGACACCGATGAGGTCAGCTTTGGCCCCTCGACAACGGCCAACACATATGTGCTGTCACAGGCGTTTCGTCAGCATTTGTCGCCGGGCGATGCAATCATCGTCACTGATCAGGACCATGAGGCAAACTCCGGTCCTTGGCGGCGTTTGGCAGAAAGTGGCATTGAGGTCCGGGAATGGAAGCTCGACCGCGACACTGGCCATCTTGCGCTCTCAGAGCTGACCGCTTTGCTCGATAACAAGGTCAAACTG
>JABSSC010000158.1:0-2084 GCA_013214635.1 Paracoccaceae bacterium
TAGATGCGCCACAGACCGCAATTGCCCTGCCAAAGTCACCCGGACGATCGATGCTCACAAAAATAAAGCAGTGGATAAAGTCCGTGGAGCATCGGCTGAGTTGGAGCTGGGGCAACGATATCTCGACGCCGGCCGCGCGGCGAGCGGCGCTCTGGCACTACAATCTGATCGATCATGGCTTTGTGCGCATCCTCTGGACCAATCTCTACGAGATCGCGCCGGGCGTGTGGCGCTCAAACCAACCGGGACCAAAGCGGGTCCAGCGCTATGCCGATATGGGGATCCGGTCGATCCTTTCGCTCCGCGGACATAGCGACTTTTCCTTTCAGATCCTCGAAGAAGAGGCTTGTGCCAACGCAGGCATGACCTTTCACCTGCGCCACCTCGCGGCGCGCGCACTGGTTTCACGAGAACAGGTTCTTGCGGTCATAGATCTCTTCGACACGATCGAGCGCCCGTTCCTGATGCACTGCAAATCCGGAGCAGACCGGGCCGGGCTGGCCTCGGTCCTCTACCTTATCCATTGTGAAGGCTGGGATCCTGAGCGTGCCGCGCGCAAGCATCTGTCCATGCGCTTCTGGCACAGTCGACTGACGAAAACCGGAATTCTCGACCATATGATGGACGCCTATATCCGCGCCTATCGCGCGACGGGTATCCCGATCCGGGATTGGATCGCCACGGAATATGATCCCGTGGCCCTGACCGAAAGCTACCGACGCCGGTAACCTTGGGCGAGCTGATCGGGGTTCGCGCCAGCAAGGTAGCGCGTCAATCGCCACAGGTTTGCAGCGCCCTGCCGGGTCCAGCCATTGCGAAGATACCGCGCAGCATCGGTTGTCGCGACCGCGTCCAGCACATCGATCCGCCATTTGAGCGCTCGCGCAAGGGCCACATCCTCCATCAAGTCGATCTCGGGGACGCCCCCGATCGCGGCCAGCGTATCGCGGTGGATCAGCAGACCCTGATCACCATAAGGCAACCCAAAGACACGCGTGCGCCAGTTGGCCCAAGCCGCGGTTTGCCGCGCCCGTGCGCCCTCCGCGCGAAACGCCAACTGAAAGACCGCGGCACGACCGGGCCCGGTTTCGATGTGACGCCGCACCGGCGCTGCCCATCCGGGGGCAAGCACGGTATCGGCGTGCAACAGGAGCAGCCATGGCGCAAGCGCCGCCTGAACGCCGCGCTGCAACTGCCGCCCCCGCCCACGCGGACCTGAGATGACCGAAGCCCCGATCGCTTCCGCAACGGCCAGCGTCTCATCCTCCGACCCGCCATCCGAGATAATCATCTGAGCAATGAGACCCGCATCCAGCCCCTCGATCAGGCTGGCCGCCAAGCCTTGCAACGCGGGCGCCGCGTTGAGCGTCGGCACAATGATCGAGATGGGCGCGCGCATGGGGTGCCTTTCGTCGGAACGCGCCCCTATATAGTCTCAAGAGACAGACAAGGGACAGGCCATCATGCACGGCGAAAAGGCGCAAGATCGCACCGTGATCCGTATCGGCGGATCAGACCGCACCACGTTTTTGCAAGGGTTGATCACCAATGACATGACCCGTGCACAGGGTGGGTTGATCTATGCCGCGCTCCTGACACCGCAGGGCAAATACCTCGCCGATTTCTTTGTCACGGAAACAGGTGACGCGGTTCTTATTGATGTGGCGACGCCACTGGCTGCAGGACTTGCGCAGCGGCTGTCGATGTACAAATTGCGGGCCGATGTGACGGTCGAGGTCACGGACCTTCCCGTGGCGCGCGGGCTGGGTGATGCCCCGGACGGCGCCTATCCCGACCCGCGACACACCGCGCTCGGATGGCGCGGGATCGGGATGGAAGGCGGCGCGCCTGAGATCGACTGGACCGCGATCTATGTTGACCATGTGATCCCGCAAAGCGGGATTGAGCTGATCCCCAATGACAGTTTCGCGCTGGAAAGCGGGTTTGAACGGCTCAGCGCGGTGGACTTCAAAAAAGGCTGCTATGTCGGCCAAGAGGTCACAGCCCGCATGAAGCACAAGACCGAGTTGCGCAAAGGGCTTGCGCAGGTCAACGTGGAGGGCTCTGCGCCCGTTGGCACCGAG
>JABSSC010000158.1:2094-7326 GCA_013214635.1 Paracoccaceae bacterium
TGCGAACGGCAAACCGGCCGGGACATTGTTTTCGCAGTCCGGCGGGACGGGGATCGCCTATCTCCGCTTTGATCGTGCCAAGGGCCCGATGACGGCCGGGGACGCCACCGTGACGTGGACCGCGCCCTAATCCAACATCCGCTTCCAGCCCACGTGGCTGGGCGTATAGCCGACCCCTTCGTAGAACTTGAAGGTCTCTGTGCGCGTGGCGTTCATCGCCAGTTGGATCATGCCGCAGCCCGCCGCACGGGCACGCGCCTCGATATCGGCGAACATCGCCCGCCCAAGCCCCTCGCGCCGCCGATCTGTCGCCACGCGAACGCTTTCGACATTGGCGCGCCGCATCGCGCGCAACGAAAGGCCGGTGATGAAGCTCACTTGATACGTGGCAATGATCCGTCCCGCATCCTCCCCGACAATGGTCAGGTTTCCGCCCTCAGCCTCCATCGCATCGAAGGCAGCCAGATACGGTGCAAGGTCCTCCCCTTCCCGCGTCGCGCCCAATGCATCATCGCGCAGCAGTGCAATGATTGCGGGCACGTCTTCCCGGCGTGCCGGACGAAAGGCGACGCTCATTGACCGTGTGCGGTGGTGAGAAAGGCGGTGATCAGCCCGCTGTCTTTCTGCCCGGGCACCGTTTCAACGCCGGAGGAGACGTCGACCTGGGCCGCGCCCGTCAACGCAATGGCCTCTGCCACATTGTCAGGCGTCAAACCGCCCGCCAACATCCAAGGCACCGGCCAGCGGCGTCCTGTGACCAAACGCCAGTCAAAAGCCAGACCATTGCCACCGGGCAACTCCCCGCCCTTTGGCGGTTTGGCATCGATCAGGACCTGATCCACGACAGGCGCATACTCCGCGACCTTTTCAAGATCGGCCTCTTCGGCGACACCCAGCGCTTTCATCACAGGCAGCCCGTATCGCGCCCGTATTTCGGCCACGCGTGCGGGACTTTCGCCACCGTGAAGTTGAAGCATGTCGATCGGCACTGTGCCGGTCAGCGCATCCAGTTCCGCGTCGCTCGCGTTCACAGTTAGGGCAACCTTGGCCACACCTGGCGGCACGGTCACGGCAAGTTCGCGCGCGGCGTCCAGCGTGATGTCACGGGGCGATTTGGGGAAAAACACAAATCCCACATAGGCGGCACCACCGCGCGCGGCAGCCTCCACGTGTTCGGGGCGGGACAGCCCGCAAATTTTGACCCGGGTTTTCAGAGACATTGGATCAGGCCTTGGACCCGTCAATCAGCGCAAGCACGTCATCATCCTGCGCCTTGGGGTCAGAAGCTTTCATCCGCTTGACCTCGCGCTCGGCCTTGCGCCGGGCAGTACGCTCGGTTTCGGCCTGCGTGCGATGCTTCATCTCGCGGAACCATTCCCAGATAAAGCCCACGACAATTCCAACGATAATGCCGCCGCAAATGATCACGAACAGCGGCAAGGTGACTGACAGGTTGAACCCCACCATCGCAGCCAGATCATCCGTCAAAAGACGCACAGTAACCGCGCCACGATTGGCCAGCGCAAGCGTCGCCAGCACGATGGCCAGCGCGATCAGGAAAGCATATTTCAGATACCGCACGGTAAACCTCTGCCCTTGGCCCTCAGGCCTTGTCGTTCAAACGATCCCTCAGGAGCTTACCCGTCTTAAAGAACGGAACGTGTTTTTCTTCAACCTGTACACTTTCGCCGGTGCGCGGATTGCGGCCGACGCGCGCGTCACGCTGCTTGACCGAAAACGCCCCAAATCCGCGCAATTCTACCCGCTCACCACGTGCCATGGCGGCAATGATCTCGTCAAAGAAGGTCGAGACAATGCGTTCGACGTCGCGTTGATAGAGATGCGGATTTTCGTCGGCGATTTTCTGGACAAGTTCGGATCGTATCATGTCGCTCCCCTGAGTACTCCCTGCGCCGGTCGAAATTCCCGCCTGACCAGAGCACTATAGGGAGCGTTCGCGATTCCCGGAACACATTGAAAGCGTCTAAGAGCGGTTTTTTTGCCTGCAATTCGGGGACTTGCACTGCTTTTGGGCGAAACCTAGCGATGCTGCAGTGCAGTATCGCCCGCGGCGGTCGGTCACAGGCAGGGGCGATTCGCTTCAGTTCGACGTCGAATACCAGATGGGCGAGGTATAGGCGCGATCCTGCACATCCACAGGCACCGTGTCGGGCAATGGGACCCCAAAGAAGGCCGCGTCATGGGTTGTCCAGCGTGGTGTCGGGATTTCCAGGACACGCACATAGTAGAACGCGTTCTCGGCCCTGTTGAAATCCGGGTCCTGCCAGAACCCCGAAAGTGCCGCCGCGCCGATTGAATTTGTGTAAGTCGCCGTCGTGACGTCCACCGTCGACCCAACCGGCGTGCGCGCCCGGCCATCCTCGCCGATCTCGCGCCCGTCTGAGACGGCGATGTCATAGACACGCTCGAATGTCTCTCCGTTGCCGTCGATCCACCCTTTGACGATCTGCACCCGGTCCAGATTCGCGCCATCTGGGTCGCGCAGCGCCTGCACCATGAACCGTGGCGCGGCATCCGCTGGCGCATTGCGCAAATCACCGCCCATGGGCACGCCACGACTGTAGCCAGTGGTCGTGAAATCGGCAGCGCCCAGATCGGCCTCTTCAAAATCCCAGCCCCCAAAGACGCGTACCCGAATGCGCGATCCGGTGGTGGCATAGGCCTCTTTCCGGGTCAGCGCGCTAAAGACCTCATCACGGGTGTTCTCGCGCGCCCAAACCGCTGTCAGACCGGCCGCCGATTCCTGTGCCGTCAAAATGCGAAGCGCCGGATCATCGGCAGGGATCACGTCGATGTTGTGCCGGTTCGGCGACGGCTAGGTATGCTGGTACTTGCCGAAATAGTTGTCTTCGCGCGTCGTCGGGATGGCCGTGTGGGCGTCTGTCGTCCCGTACATGCCAAAGCGATACGGGTTCACCCCGATCTCCCGCTCGATCTCCAACCCAACTTTCATGGCAGAGCGCGCGTATTCATATTGCAGCATCTCGGGTGTTTTGGCGACCGTGCCCGAGATATTGGCCACATCCCAGCTTTCAAAATCCGCGAACTCATCTTCGGGTGACAGCAGCGGATGCGTCTCTTCATCGCCCTTGATCTGCGTCATCTCGTGCATCGGCTCCCAGCGGATGCGTTTCGCGGCGTATTCGGCGTCCATTGGCGTGCCATCGGTCTTTTCGCGGGTGAACATCAGCCCGTTCGATAGATTGCCGTTATGCGGGACCGAGATCGCGCGCCCGCCCGTATCCTCCTCATAAGCCGCAAGGTAGTCCCAAAGGTCCTCTGCCCCGTCGGTGTCGAAGAACGGCAAAGGCTGCGTCTGGCCGGTCTTATCCGCGCCATCCGCGAACAACACGACCCGGTGCAAGTTGTTGCCAAAGGGCGAATAGGTCCATTCAAACCCCGACAGCGCCGTAAAGACGCCCGGTTCATTGTATTCATCGACCGTCTCGATGATCTCGTCCCACATGTCGCCATCAAGCCCCAGCCCCTCGGTTGGGTTGCGCCCTTCGACCGTGGCGATCTGAATGATCTCACCAAAGGCGGCCATGCGCCCCTCCTGCCCCGACTGGAACTGGTCATAGACCCGCCGCCCCCACTCATCATTCAGCAGGCGCGGATCGGATGAGCGGATGGCCGTCGCGATCCCGATCATCTCGGCATGTTCTGTGATGGCCAGAAAATCCAGCGGGCGGATCAACTGCACGCGCTGCCTGGTGTTGGAAAGGATCTCTTCCTCCTTCGCGATCCGAAAGGCGTCATGCATATCCAGCGACGTACCGATCAATCCGGCATCAAAAGAGATCTCAGTATGAAAATGCAGGTCTCCGAACAGCACCTGATCGGGATAGGCGCGGCCCGCGAACGGAGAGTATACCTCGGCCCCATCCACGGTCTGCCGGGAAACTGTCCCCTCAAAGGTCTCGACATCCGGGCTGGTGATCACCGCAGCCATTGCAAACACCGATACCGAAAGAAGCCGTCGTGGAAAGGACCGTTGCATCGCACATGCCTTTTCTTTTTTGGCGCCAACTCGATGGTGACCCGCTCAGATGACACCAACCCTACGCCCATCATCCGAATTCTCAAATTAAGATTACGATGTGTTGCTATTGACCCGCCGCGGATGCGCGGGTGAACTCAATCCAAGTTTTTAGGAACAAAGCGCTTATGGACCGCCGTCATTTTATCTCTGCCGCACTGGCCGCAGCCTTTGTCCCGCTCCCTTCCGTTGGTCAGTCCGGTCGGTCCGCCACCGGGTACATTCGCACGAACTGGAGCCGTGATCCCTTTTCCTTCGGGTCCTATTCCTTCATCGCCAAGGGCGCGCGCAAGCGGCACTACCGCGACTTGGGGGAACCCGTCGGGGACCGTTTGTTCTTTGCAGGCGAAGCGACGCATCCAGACTACAACAGCACCGTCCATGCAGCGCTCGAATCCGGCCTCATCGCAGCGGAAGCGGCGTGGAACGCGGGCGCGCGGCGCATTGGGGTCATCGGCGCAGGTGTGGCTGGCCTGACCGCCGCCAGTGCCCTGGCCGACGGCGGTGCGAACGTGACCGTGATCGAGGGGCGCGACCGGATCGGCGGGCGCATCTGGACCGACGGAAGCCTTGGCGCACCGTTGGACCTCGGCGCAAGCTGGATTCACGGCGACAAAGGCAATCCGCTTGTCGATCTGGCCAAAGACGTGGGCATGAAGGCCCGCGTGACCGGCGAATCTTACGTCATTCGCGGCAAAGGTGGACGCGCCATCGCAGATGGGGACGCCCCCGACTGGCTTTCCGAGGTCAACGAAGTTCAACACCTTGCAGGCGCGGGTTCGTCCGAGATCAATTCACGCGCCTATTGGACCGCATGGGACTATGAAGGTGCCGATCTGTTGATCCCCGGTGGATACGCGCAAATTTTCAAACCCGTTTCCGACGGCATCGACATTCAACTCAACAAAACAGTGACCGACGTCGAAGTCACGGGGAGCGGCGCGACGATCACCACCAATCGCGGCGACCCAGCGACCTTTGACGCCGTTGTCGTCACAGTGCCTCTGGGCGTCCTCAAACGCGGCGCGATCACCTTTTCGCCACCGCTGCCACAGTCCAAACAGACCGCCATCGACAAGCTTGGTATGGGCGTTTTGGATAAGGTCTATCTGCGCTACAACGACGTGTTCTGGGACCGCGACGCGACATGGATCCTGACGCCCGAAACCGAC
>JABSSC010000016.1 GCA_013214635.1 Paracoccaceae bacterium
TTCGGCCTGTTCTATCGCTCGCAAGAGGAATGGGGCATCGGCGCGTGGGAGGCTGTTCTGACGGCCACCTTATTCTTTGGTGGGACAGTGGTCTGGACCCTGATCAAGTTGCGAAAAAGCTCCGACGACTAGACCGAGATCAAGGGTACACGGCCCTCGTCGGTCAGCACCCAGGCCTTGCGCCCTTCAAAAACTGCCGCCGTTAATGGTTTGCCATAGCCCGCACCAGTGTCCAACGCGATCCTGTTTCCATAATGCGTCGGCTCCTCGACCACCGTATGGCCATGGACGATCAAGGGCCCATGATCGGTCGTGTCCGTCAAAAACGGCTCTCGTATCCATACCATGTCGTCTTCTGTTTGCTCGTCCAGCGGCACTCCGGGCCGAATTCCGGCATGCACGAAGAAGACGTCTTTGGTCTGGTGAAAAAGCGGTAAGTTGTTCAGAAAATCCACGTGCGCCTGCGGCACTGTCTTCAGCGTCTCGCGGTGAAACGATCGTTGTGACTGCAGCACGCCACGCTTAAGGCCGTAAGACGCAAGAGTGGCGGTCCCGCCCAGCCGATGATCAAGCCAATCGAGCCCGACGCGCAGTTTCGGATCGCCAACTTCAGGGTCGGCAATGAACATGCGAAACATGCGATCGTGATTACCCAAGATCGTGGTCCAGGGTCGGTTCTCAGACGCGCCTGCCAAAAGGAAATCAATGACGTCCTTGGATCGCGGACCACGATCTGTCACATCGCCCAGATGCACGACCAGACTGTCGGGATCCGCATTGGCCGCGCGGTCAGCTTCGATCAGATCATGCGCCCTTCGCAACATGTCGTACTGACCGTGAATATCACCGATGGCGTAGGTGGGCATCTTTCAAACCTTTGGCTTGCGACCGCCCGAACTGAACCGGACAGTCGCCGTGCTTGTGGCACTATGCCATTGTAAATTCCAGCGGGCGAACCTGCTGGAACATTCCCGTTGCGATCAGCTTGTCCAAAACGGGATCAGGCACAGGCGCATCGACATAAAGCAGCGCGATCGCGTCTTTTCCTTTCTCGGAACGCCCCAGAGTAAAGTTGGCGATGTTCACGCCACTTTCGCCCATGGTTTGGCCCAGCGTGCCGATGATGCCGGGCACGTCCTGATTGGTGGTATAGACCATATGCGCGCCGATCTCGGCATCGATGTTGATACCCTTGATCTGAATAAAGCGTGGCTTTCCATCCGAAAAGACCGTGCCCGCGATGGACCGCTCACGCTCGGACGTCACAACCGTCAGCTTGATGTAGCTGTCAAACGCGCCCGACTTTTCCTGCGTGGTTGTCGAGATCTCAACGCCGCGATCTTTGGCGATGACTGGGGCCGACACCATATTCACATCAGGGTTCGTGGCTTTCATGATCCCTGCCACGGCAGCGGCATTCAACGCGGCCGTGTTCATGCCCGAGACTCCACCGTTGTAGAGGATGTTGATCGCCTTGACCGGCTCATCCGTAAGTTGGCCGACAAATGCGCCAAGATGGCCAGCAAGCTTGACCCATGGTCCCATAACCTTGGCTTCTTCGGCTGTGACGGAAGGCATGTTGAGCGCGTTGGTCACCGCACCAGTAAGAAGGTAGTCCGACATCTGCTCAGCCACCTGAATGGCCACGTTTTCCTGCGCTTCCGTGGTGGCTGCGCCAAGATGCGGCGTGACAACGACGTTGGGTAGGTTGAACACGGGCGACTCCGTCGCGGGCTCTACCGCGAACACGTCCAGTGCGGCAGAGGCCACGTGGCCCGAGGTCAGCGCCTCGGCCAGTGCCTCCTCATCGATCAATCCGCCGCGAGCGCAGTTGATGATCCGAACNCCCGGTTTCGTCTTGGCCAAAGCTTCCTTGGANAGGATGTTCCGCGTCTTGTCGGTCAACGGAACGTGGAGCGTGATGAAGTCGGCCCTGGCAAGTAGTTCGTCCAGTTCGACCTTGGTCACACCCATCTGCGCGGCCCGCTCTTCACTGAGGAACGGATCATAGGCGATCACCTTCATGCGCAGGCCCAAAGCCCGCTCGCAAACAATCCCACCGATGTTGCCGGCGCCGATGACGCCGAGGGTTTTGTTGAAGAGTTCGACGCCCATGAAGCGGGATTTTTCCCATTTTCCAGCATGGGTTGAAGCGCTGGCTTCGGGGATTTGGCGGGCGGCGGCGAACATCATTGCGATGGCGTGTTCCGCTGTGGTGATCGAGTTGCCGAAAGGGGTGTTCATGACGATCACGCCCTTCTTGGACGCGGCGGGGATATCGACGTTATCGACGCCGATCCCGGCACGGCCAATGACCTTCAAGTTGTTGGCTTCGCTTAGAATTTTCTCAGTCACCTTGGTCGCGGAGCGGATGGCAAGGCCATCATAATCCCCGATCACTTCAAGGAGTTTCTCTTTGTCCTTGCCGATCGAAGGATCAAAGGTGACGTCGATGCCGCGATCGCGGAAAATCTGCACGGCGGTTTCGGAAAGCTTGTCGGAGACGAGCACTTTGGGGGCCATTTCGGTGGTCCTTTTTGGGTTGCAGCATCACGTCGGCAAAACGTCGGAGTTTCGTCGGAGTATGCTGGTCGTTTTCTGTTAAATCAGGGGATCAAGCGGCGTCGGCCAGTGCAGCGAACTCGGCGGCATAGGCCCAGCCGATCCACGGCATGAGCGCAGCAACGTCCGAGGCCTCAACGGTACCGCCACACCAGATGCGAAGTCCTGGAGGCGCATCGCGGTATCCGCCCACGTCAAGCGCGACGCCCTCTGCCTCAAGCCGCTTGGCAACCGCTTTCGCAAATGCGGCACCGTCGGCGATCGAAGGATCGGGGAACGTCACGCAAACGCTGGTCGTGGACCGCGTTGCCGGGTCAACGGCTAGAAAATCGATCCAGTCGTTCGCGGCAACATAGTCGGCCACGGCGTCAAAACTCGCCTGCGAACGTGCCATGAGACCATCAAGGCCACCGACCGAGCGCGCCCAATCGAGCGCAAAGAGGTAGTCTTCGACCGCCAGCATGGACGGCGTGTTGATCGTTGCACCCTCAAAGATGCCGTCGATCAGTTTGCCACCTTTCGTCAGGCGGAAGATTTTGGGCAGCGGCCAGGCAGGTGTGTAGCTTTCGAGCCGCTCAACCGCGCGCGGGCTGAGGATCAGCATGCCGTGCGCCGCTTCTCCCCCCAACACCTTTTGCCAAGAGAAGGTCGTCACATCGAGACGGTCCCAAGGCAGGTCCATCGCGAAGGCGGCCGAGGTCGCGTCGCAGATCGTCAAACCGGCGCGATCCGCAGGAATAGTGACTGACTCCGGCACGCGTACACCCGACGTGGTGCCGTTCCACGTAAAGACGACATCCTTGTCAAAGTCCACCTCAGCGAAGTCGACAATCTGACCGTAGTCAGCCGTACGCACGGTCGCGTCTAGCTTGAGTTGTTTGACAACGTCGGTCACCCAACCGGCGCCGAAGCTTTCCCATGCGAGCATCTCAACAGGGCGTTCGCCCAGCAGGCTCCACATCGCCATTTCCACCGCGCCGGTGTCAGACGCGGGTACGATGCCAATGCGATAGTCAGCCGGAATTCCCAAAACCTCCCGCGTGCCTTCAATGGCCGCTTTGAGTTTGGATTTCCCAACGGCGGCGCGATGCGAGCGGCCAAGGGCGGCATCCGACAGTGCATCAAGCGTAAAGGTTGGGGGTTTGGCGCAAGGGCCAGAGGAAAAACGCGGATTAACCGGCCGCGTTGCCGGTGTCGTCGTGGTCATCTGTGAATATCCTTCCAGATACGTGCCCTTCGTTGGGGAAGGGTGTCCCACGGACGCGTTTACGGGGGTCTGGGTGTGAAAACAACAGCGGAAATGAACCGATTTTGGTCTTCTGCACCAAAAGTCGCGCTTCATGTTTCCTAAAGTGTCATTGGGCGTCTTGTGCCAGAAACGCGGCCCAGCGACAACGTAATGCAATACCTCTGGGTCCGTACTCGTGTCGTGGCCACACTCAGAAGTTCTTTGCCCGCCGATCAGGTTTGCTCGTAAGCTTATGCGACGGGCATCGCGGGTCGGATGCGCAATATGGGTTGGAGTGAACGTCATGTACCAAGATGCGATTAAGGCGGGCGGGATCGCCGTTGTGACCGGAGCCGCGAGCGGGGTTGGCAAAGAAGCTGCACGGCGGTTTCTGAAGGACGGGCTTGATTTGGCCTTGGTCGATCTGCCCGGTGATNCACTTGATGCGACGACGCAGGAGTTCGCAAGCGCGGCAGGCAACGATCAGACTGTGCATGCCATGCCTGCCAACGTGAGTGACGCCAAAGCGATGCAGGGTGTCGCGGAGGCTGTTTTCGGGTTGGGGCCTGTCGCCGCCTTGATGAACAATGCAGGTATCTCTGCGCCAACCGGAAGTTGGGAGAACCTTGAGAACTGGCATCGTGTGATCGAGGTGAACCTGTTTGGGGTGGTCAACGGGATGCAGGCCTTTTTGCCGCGCATGGTCGAAGCGGCGCGTCCAGCCGTCGTCATCAATACCGGGTCCAAGCAGGGGATCACGACGCCACCGGGAAACCCGGCCTACAACATCAGCAAGGCGGGCGTGAAAGTCGCGACAGAAATGCTGGCCCATGAGTTGCGTGAAGCGGGCGTCCCAATCTCGGCGCATCTGTTTGTGCCCGGGTTCACCTATACCGGGATGATCCAACGCTTCATGCCTGAGAAACCAGACAGCGCCTGGACCAGTGAACAAGCCGTGGAGTACCTGTTCGATCGGATGGTGGCGGGCGATTTCTATATTCTTTGCCCGGACAACGATGTTTCAAGCGCGCGGGACAGAAAGCGCGTGGCGTGGGCTTTGGGGGATATTCTTGAAAACCGTCCCGCCTTGTCGAGATGGCATCCCGATTTCAAATCTGCATTCGACCGGCATGAGGCATCGGACTAAAACAGCCCCAAAGACCGGAATGGGCATATTGGCACACTGAATGAGCGCGACAGATTATCCAGTGCTAAAGATGGCCGCCGCCTGTGATGTATTGGCGGCGCATCTTGAGGTGACACCAAGGTTTCGTTTGCCGATCTGGCGCAAGCGTGAATCGCCGGGGCGGATTCCCGCAACGTTTCATCAGTTCTGGGACCGTGATCCGCCGGATCAGATCAATACCCTTTTGGCCCATAACACGGCGGTGTGCGCAGAGATCGGCGTCACGCATCAGGTGTGGGATGACACAACGGGCCGCGCCTTTTTGTCTGAGCATTACCCCGAGGCCGTTGCCGCCTATGACCTCTCACCGCATCCGGCGATGAAAAGCGATCTCTTGCGGCTTGCGCTGATCCTGTTCGAAGGCGGGGTCTATCTGGATGCTGACATGGCGATCGTTCCGGCGGGCGCTGCGATCTGGTCCGGGCGTGCCGGTGGCATTGTGTTCAAGTGGACGGGGCCCGAGCGACAGAACGCCCCCAACTGGTGCTTTGGGTTCGAACCCGGGCATCGCTGTGTGGCGCATGTTTTTGAAAGAACCCATGCATCGATTGTTCAGGCGCTTCAGCGCGATCCGCAACACGCCCTGAAGCACATCCTTGGTGTTTCCGGTCCCGGGATGTTTACGCGGGCAGTCGCAGAGTATCTGGATGCTGAGGATGCGGCATCGGACGTTCGGGTTCTGGAGGTAAACACCGCCTATCGCTGGCTTCGCAACGGACCGGCCATTCTGAAAGCGCCAATGGCGTATAAGAAGACCGGACTGCACTGGAAAAATGCCAGCGAAGAAACGGGTTAACGTCTTTTTCCCGTGCGCGCGCTGCGATATGAGCCAAGAACCCGCCCTGCAACTGGCGGTGTTGCCGAGGATCATTGCCCATGTTTGCTGTTACGCTTTTGACCGCCCCGACCCAGCCGGCACTGTCGCCCGAACTGGTCGATAGTCTCCGCAATGCGTGGGGCGGGAGCGAGGCAATGTGGTTGTCGCCGGATGAGGCGGCAGAGTTCCTGATCCCGTTGCAGCCCGAAAACCAGTGGAATGTGTGGGACGACCTTCAGGACATGGGGGTCGATCTGGTAGTTCAGCCCGCAGCGGGGCGGCGTAAAGCCATGCTTTTGGCGGACATGGATTCAACCATGATCGAACAGGAATGCGTTGACGAGCTGGCCGCTGCCGCTGGCGTTGGGGAACGTGTGGCCGACATCACGGCCCGGGCCATGAATGGAGAGATCGGGTTTGAGGGGGCTTTGCGGGAACGCGTCGGCCTTTTGACCGATTTGAACGAGGGCGCAATTGACAGCGTCTTTCGCAACCGGATCACCTTTCGTGCGGGCGGCGATACGCTGATTGCGACCATGAAGGCAGCGGGCGCCTATACCGCGCTGGTGTCGGGTGGGTTCACGGCATTCACTGAGAAAGTGGCGGCCAAGTTGGGGTTTGATGAGCATCGCGCCAATCACTTGAGGGTCGCGGGCGGGTTTCTGACCGGTCAGGTGAGCGAGCCAATCCTCGGGCGCGAGGCCAAGGTCGAAGCGCTTGAAGAGATTACGGGGCGATTGGGCCTGTCGGCAGCCGATGTGATGGCCGTGGGCGATGGCGCGAACGACCTTGGGATGATTGAGCGGGCGGGGGCCGGTGTTGCGCTTCATGCGAAGCCAAGCGTTGCTGCGCAGGCCGATATTCGGATCAACTTTGGCGATCTGAGTGCGCTGCTGTTCATTCAGGGCTATGCGCGGTCGGAATTCATCACGCCCTGAACGCTGTTACGACGCGACCGGCTCCACAGCGCGCTGATAAAGATGCCATGTCGTGTGACCAAGGATCGGCAGGGTGACAACCAATCCCAGAAACGCCGGGATCATCGACACGAGCAGCGTGACCGAGATGATTGCGGCCCAGGACAACATAACAACCGCGTTTTCCGTGACCGCACGGACAGACGTTATCATGGCCGAGATAAAATCGATCTCACGGTCCATCAGCATCGGCATGGCGATGACAGTGACAGAGAACAGCACCGCTGACAGAAACGCCCCGACGCAGGTGCCGATCAGAAGGAACGTCCACCCTTCGGGCGTATAGAGTACGACGTTCACGAAACCGCTCAGGTCGGAGAACGACGAATCTTTGAGCACGATGACGAGTACCGTGCGGAACTGGTAGAACCACACCCAGAGAACGAAGAGCGTGACAAAGGCCATCCAGCCCATTTCACGCTTCCGCTGATCGGCCATGACGGTCAGGATATCCGACCAGCCGAAACGCTCGCCTTTCTCCAAACGCCGCGACATTTCATAGAGCCCTGCGGCCGCAAACGGCGCGAAGAGCGGAAAGGCGACCACCGCCGGGATAATCATCCAAATCCATTGCAGCCAGACAAGCGTCCAGACGAGGAAGATGCCGAATAGCGCGTAGAACAGGCCGAAGAAGGCGCTCATCACCGGGCGCGCTTTGAAGTCCGCGATTCCGGCTTTGAGCGACGCACGGATATCGTCTGCGGTGATCGTGTTGATCTTCGGAATGCCGCCTTGGGGCGTCGACGCTTCGGTTTTGGATGTCATGGCATACTCCGAGATAAGTATGACCGCGGCGTGCTTTGTTTGGCAACAGCGCGTGTAGCGCGCGCTTTAGATCAACCCGACAGGACGCATGATCCCGGTGTTGATATCCCGCCGGTTCAGAATCGGAGCGTTGACGAAGCGGCGGACAGTGGGGTGATCGGCGTCAAGTAGCCCAAGCCGGACGAGCAAAGCGGCGGTTGCACATTCGGCGGCACGGGTGGTGCCGTCCTGCACCTTGAGCGCAAAGCCAAGCCCTTGGCCCGGAACAATGCCGATATAGACGCCTTCTGCACCAGTTTTGATCGCGAAGCTGCCTTTCCCCGCGCGCATGAGGTCGGTGCAGGCTTTGCCCTCACCCGCGACAAGTTCCGGGTATGCCATCATCGCCGATACGAGACGTTGTTGCGCTTGGCCGCGCACCCCGCCGCCCGGCTTGGCGAACTGCGCCACGCCACGCGCAAGGCCGTGTACGGTCGTGGCGAAGTTGGGCGCCGAGCATCCGTCAATGCCGTAGCCGGGGCTCGTGCCATCGGTGACGTCTTCGAATGCGTCGCGGACGGCGATTTGAACAGGGTGGTCAACCTCAACATACTCGGTTCCTGCACCGAGCTTTTGGTTCAGGGTCAGAAAACCCACATGTTTGCCCGAGCAATTGTTGTGCACCTGACAGGGTGCCGTATCGCTGCACAGGTGGTGCTTGTGAGCTTCTGCGTCGCTCGGCATCTGTGTCCCACATCGCAGCGCATCGTCGTCCAACCCGATATCCTTGAGCCAAGCCGTCGCAAGCTCAGAATGGATCCTTCCCCCGATATGCGACGCGCAGGCCAAAGCAAGATGGCGTTCGGTCAGGCCGCGTTCGTCGACGGCACCGCTTTCAACAAGCGGAAGCGCCTGAATCATCTTGCAAGATGATCGGGGAAGAATGGTCTGCTGGGGGTTTCCCCAAGCCTCGACAATATTGCCCAGATGATCGGAAATGACCGCGTGTCCAAGGTGAACGGATTCCAGAAAATCGCCTCGCCAAAGCTCGACAAGGGGTACGGGACCAGACATTTCAGAAAATCCTTGGGCAGAGGCGGCAAAATCCTGCTTGGGGCTTTGAAACCGGCGGCAGGCCGCGTTATTGTTAGCCCCAAGAGTAGACAACCGTTTGATGCGCCACAAGAACCCTCGCGACCGACAGGGACCGGCGCCAAACCCAGAGGCAAAGGCAGCATGGCTGTGACAAAAGAATTCGTTTTGAAATCCTTCGCAATCGCGACCTCGTTGGCCGTGTTCGCAACCGGCGCAGTGGCGCAGCAATCCACGAACCGGGTCTCGGAAAGCTCGGACTGGTCGGTCTTTCAGGAAGATGATCCCAAGGAATGCTGGAGCGTGTCGGCCCCAAAGGAAACGGTCAACACACGCGGTGGTGCCGTGGTGGACGTGCGGCGCGGAGAAATCCTGCTTTTTGTGCGTTATGAGCCGGGCAAGAGCGTCGTGAACGAAATCGCCTTTACCGGCGGATACCCTTTCGCAGCCGGCGGTACGGTTTCGCTCGATATCGGTGGAACACGTTATGAGATGTTCACCGAAGGCGAATGGGCTTGGTTGGGGGCGCAAGATGACACGGCTGAGCGTGTGGCCGAGTTGAACGCGACCGTGCTGGCGGCCATGAAACGCGGGACAGAAGCGGTGCTGACGGGACGGTCTTCGCGTGGCACGACGACCAAAGATACCTTCTCGCTCATCGGGTTTACCGCAGCGTCAGATGCCGCTCAGCAAAACTGCGCAAGCTGACGGGTGTTTTCAGAGTCGAACTTGTCCTATATAGCGACCCATCCATCGCTTTAGGATTGCTTCTATGACCGCGTCGGCCCCGATCACGCAGGATGTTATGACCATTCCCCGGAAACTGCCGGAGGGACCGGTGAATCTGGTCGGATTGACCCGCCCGCAAATGCGCGAGGCGTTGATCGCGGCAGGGACCCCGGAAAAGCAGGCCAAGATGCGCGTCGGCCAGATCTGGCAATGGATCTATCATTGGGGCGTGCGCGACTTTGACGCGATGACCAACCTCAGCAAGGCCTACCGGGCCGAGTTGGCGGAAAAGTTCGTGGTCGCTGTGCCGGACGTTGTCACGCGGCAGGTCTCGGACGATGGAACGCGCAAATACCTTGTTCGGATTGCCGGGGGGCATGAGGTCGAGATTGTCTATATCCCCGAAGAGGATCGCGGCACGCTGTGCGTTTCCAGTCAGGTTGGCTGCACGCTGACTTGTTCGTTTTGCCACACCGGTACGCAAAAACTGGTGAGGAACCTAACAGCCGCTGAGATCGTCGGGCAGATCATGGTGGCCCGCGATGATCTGGGCGAGTGGCCGGAACCAGGGACCGGATCGGGTGAGTCTGGTCCGCGGCTTTTGTCGAATATCGTTCTGATGGGCATGGGCGAGCCGCTTTACAACTTTGACAGCGTGCGTGATGCGATGAAGATCGCCATGGACAGCGAAGGCATCAGCCTGAGCCGTCGGCGCATCACATTGTCCACA
Source organism: Paracoccaceae bacterium (assembly GCA_013214635.1). Classification (GTDB taxonomy): domain Bacteria; phylum Pseudomonadota; class Alphaproteobacteria; order Rhodobacterales; family Rhodobacteraceae; genus JABSSC01. The sequence goes on from JABSSC010000016.1 coordinate 10,066, forward strand.
AGCGGCGTCGTTCCAGAGATCGCGCGTACGGCGGATGAGATCGGGTGTATGCTGGCCATCTCGTTCCACGCGACCACTGACGAGGTGCGCGATAAGCTGGTGCCGATCAACAAGCGCTGGAACATCGAAGAATTGCTGGGCGCGCTGGCGGCGTATCCCAAGGCGTCGAACTCGGAACGGATTACGTTTGAATACGTGATGCTGGATGGCGTGAACGACAGTGACGATGATGCGCGACGTCTGATCGACCATATCAAGCGCCACAAGATCCCTGCCAAGATCAACCTGATCCCGTTCAACGAATGGCCCGGTGCCCCGTACAAGCGGTCGTCAAACAACCGGATCCGCGCTTTTGCCGATATCATTTACAAAGCGGGCTATGCGTCACCCATTCGCACGCCGCGCGGTGAGGATATCATGGCGGCCTGCGGGCAGTTGAAATCTGCGACAGAGCGCGCCCGAAAAAGCCGCGCACAGATTGAAGCCGAGGTAAAGGCGGGCTGAGCGCCGCAAGGCACGGGTTTATCTGCCTTCCACGCTTTCAGGGTCAGATTGTTACAGTGTCCGTTGATTGGGAACGCGCCGAGGCATTCCCGCGCCATCGCTGCGAAACACGTGGCCGATGACATTGCGATAAAGCTTGAGCGGGCGTTCAAACAGGGCCGCAAAAGCGAAACAGACCAGCAACACAATCCCGAGCATGGTCGCGTCATATCCCGGCATGCCTTCTGGCAATATCGCGTCGAGGAGGTGGAGCGTGGGATAGTGCACCACGTAGAGCGAAAAGCTGCCCCCCGCGACCCAGCGTATGGTGCGCGCGGTGCGTGCCGTCTCATCAACTTGGACGCCGTTCAAAAGGCGGGCCATGCCCAAAAGATGCGCCGCAACGCCCAGTGCGAGCAACGTGTTCCACAGCACCTCATCCGAATAATACAGCGCGACTTGCGGATGGTTGGGTGCGGTGACCTGTGATGTGATCGCCATCAGCAGTTGATCCATCCCGCCACTCTTGAGCGCGATCAGGGCAATCGGCGCCCCGATGGCCAACACCAGCGCCGTGGGGTGCGACAATTGCAAGTACGCGCCGGACCGGATCAACCGCCAGACGCCAACCCCCAAGAGCCAGCACGGCATCAGGATCAGGATTGGGAGGCCCACAACGTACGCGATCACCACAAGCAACGCCCAGCGCCGCAAACCTGTGACGAACATGAAGACGCCGAACATGGCATAGTAGGCGGCCTCGTAACTCAGCGACCAAAGCGCGCCGTTGGATCCCAGACGCAACCACTCCAGCGGCCCACCGATCCATAGGTTCGAGAACGTCAAACCCCGCAAGAAGAACTCTCCTGCCGGGTGGGATTGATAGTAAAGCGGTGGATAGGCGTCCATCGAGACGCGCGTACCGACAGCATCGAAAGCATAGGTCAGTACCAAAGCCGGCAGGATCACCGTCCAGAGGCGCGTCAGCCTATTGAAGGCGAAGCGCTGGAACGATCCGTCGCGTTCCGCAGCAAACGCAATCACAAGCCCCGACAACACGAAAAACACGACGACCGCATCGCTCGCGATATTGATCTCGCGCAGAAAGTAGTAATCGCCGCGCGTAAATCGAACATGGGCGAAATGGCCCAGTATGACCGTCAACGCCGCCAGCGCCCTAAGCGCATCAAGCCAAAGAGAGAAGCCGGGGCGCAGCATCACTTATTCCGCCGGTGTCGTGGGTGTCGGTGGCAATGCACCCGCTTGCGTGGACTCCGCCGGTTTTCCGCGCATGGCCGAATAGCTTTCCGCGAACGGTTTCACCAAGGCACCCTTGAGCGTGGTATAGGGCTGTTCGATCTCGCGGCCCTGCGCATCCGACACACCAAAGCGAAGCTCTTCGTAGCCGTCCGGCACATAGAGCGTGCCGAACATCCAATCCCAGATTGCGAAGATCGAGCCATAGTTCTTGTTATGGTGTCGCACATCCATCGAATGGTGAATCTGATGCTGCGCGGGAGAGATGAAGATATGCTCAAGCCTGCGCCCATAGCTGAGCCAGATGTGGCTGTGGCGCAGGTTCGATCCCAAACCGTTGAACAGAACGTAGAAGATGTTCGCGCCGCCAATCGTCAGTACGGACACGTTTCCAACGAACAGGCCAAGCATGATGCCTTGCGCCAAACCCACGAACAGGCTGATCAGCAGATTGCGCAAGGCAATCTCGATCGGGTGAACACGCGCGACAGTCAGGGGCGTCAGCACCTCGGCCGAGTGATGCACAGCATGATAGGGCCAGAGCGTTGGCATGTCGTGGTGCAAACGATGCGCCCAGTATTTGCAGAAATCGCTGGTGACCACGATGATTACCGTGACCGCCAGCATGGTTTGCCAGCTTTCGATCCCGCCAAGTTGTGGCGGCGCATCCCGCATTCTGCTGATCTGAGATACCGTCCAAATTGCAACAACTGGTGAGAACACCAGCGGTCCAAACACCCCCATGACGACCATCACGCGGTTGGCGAGAAAAATCTTTATGTCGAGAAGGTTGGACTTGTGGGTATAGACCCGCTTGGGCACGAGAAACTTGACGAAGCTCTGCGGTTTGCCGCGCCATAACCAAACGCCAAATGCGAGAATTATGGTCGCGCAGATGTAGTACAGGCTAACGCGCAGCGACCAGTCGAAGGGCGCCGCGACATACTCGGACACACGGCTGAAAAGCCAATCCATGAATAACTCCTGCTCTTTTCAGCAGAATTACCCATTCAACGTGGCAGGATTTGGGCGCCAAGCGTCAGATATCGCGACGCAAAACCGCGCGATTACGCACCATCCCAGCGGCCGGGCACAGTCGACCGGCGCTCCCCCACGCCTTCCCAGGCGTCGATTGCCGCCAAGGCGTCATCGGCGGTTTCAACGAAGCGAAACAGATCCAGATCGTCTCGTGAAATCGTTCCGGCGTCGGCCAAGGCCTCCCAATCGATGATGCTGCGCCAGAAGCTTTCCCCGAACAGAAGGAAGGGCAACTTTCCCATGCGCCCGGTTTGGATGAGCGTCAGAGCCTCAAACAGCTCATCCAGGGTGCCAAACCCACCGGGAAAAACGGCGATGGCGCTGGCGCGCATCAGGAAGTGCATCTTGCGAATGGCNAAGTAGTGGAANTTGAAGCACAAATCCGGCGTGACGTATTCGTTCGGCGCCTGTTCATGAGGCAGCACGATGTTCAACCCGATTGACACGCCCCCGGCCTCACGCGCGCCGCGGTTGCCCGCCTCCATCACGCCCGGGCCACCACCCGTGACGATCACGTCGCGCTTCCCGCCGGACGCCTTTGACCGCTCGGTCATCAGATGTGCGAACCGTCTGGCTTGCTCATAATACTTGGACAACCCCGCAAGCGTCTCGGTCTTGGCCGTGTCCTTTTTCGACGGCTCGGGAATTCGGGCGCCGCCGAACAGCACCACGGTGCTTTCGACGCCGTATTCAGACATCATCAGCTCGGGTTTGAGCAACTCCAGTTGAAGTCGGACCGGCCGTAAATCTTCGCGACACAGAAAATCCGGATCATCAAAAGCGAGCCTGTAGGCCGGCGCACGTGTCTGTGGCGTGTCAGGGATAGTGCGTGCCCCTTCGATATCCTGATGCGCATCACGGAACGGGCTGGTGCGGTCGTCTTTCATGGCAAACCTTGTATGAGACCCTTGTTGCCAAAAACTCTGACACAGCCCGACATACCGCGAAAGGGGATTAGCGGACCCAATCGCCCTTTTCCTTGGCCCATGGTCACGCTATGTGCCCGCGTGACGCAAACGGAGGGTGCCACATGTCGAACGCGCAACTGGAAACCGCAATCGAAGCTGCGTGGGACGCACGTGATACGATTACACCAAGCACAACGGGTGAAACGCGCGAAGCGATCGAAGACACGCTGAATGCGCTGGATGGCGGCACGCTGCGCGTTGCCGAGCGGTTGGACAGCGGAGACTGGCACGTCAACCAATGGGCCAAGAAGGCCGTCCTTCTTGGGTTCCGTTTGAAGGATATGGAACAACAATCCGGCAGCGCGCAAGGTGGTGCTTGGTGGGACAAAGTTGACAGCAAGTGGAAAGACTGGGGCGATAACCAGTGGAAGGCGGCTGGATTTCGCGCCGTTCCAAACTGCGTCGTGCGCAAGTCGGCGTTTATCGCGCCGGGTGTGGTCCTGATGCCGTCCT
>JABSSC010000159.1 GCA_013214635.1 Paracoccaceae bacterium
GGCTGGGCAGTGGCGAGAACCAGATCAACAATTCCGGAAATATCGGGGGCAACATCCTTTTGGGAGTTGATGACGATATCGTCTTTAACCCCGGCACCATCCTTGGTGACGTCACCCTCGGCGATGGCAACGACTTTTTCGATGCGCTTGGCGTGGGTGTGGTCGGTGGGACGATCTTTGGCGGGGAGGGTGACGACACCATTCAAGGCACTGGTGCCAATGCCGCAATTGATGGTGGCGAGGGCAATGACGTGATCAACGGCGCCCCCGATATCCCCAGCCTGTCGTCGTTTACAACGATCATGGATCCTACCGACGAGTTCATGTTCTGAGAGCGGGAAGGCTGACGGGGGCGGTAACTCCGCGCGCTGCTGGCAGCGGCTCTTGAGTTAGAGCGAGGGACGCGAAACACCGACCCCGTCAATTGTGCAATCACCGAAACAAGATCATCTTAGCGATTCGGGCGTTGCCGGTCTGTGAAGCAGATCACACAGGCGGATGTTTTTGGCTGCGGCGTGCGAAATCGGTCAGCGTGTAAAAGGCCAGACCTCGGGCCCGGACAGCTGTCAGGATACGATCAAGATCCGCTTGGCTCAGATAAAAACGCGTGCGCCCCGGATCGCGCCGAATGTCATGGCCGGTAAAAACACTCACGCCTTGCCCTGCGGCTGTGGCCTCCAGCGCCGCGTTCAACCGGGACCAACCTTCTGCACCAGCACGCCCCATATCGATGGAGGCAATGTTGTGAACCCGCCCGCCGCGACCGGGTTCCCGGTAGACACGTTTGGCCAGCCCCCCGCGTTCTGCACCGTTCGGGCCCTTGGTGCGCGCAATCTCAAATCGCGTGGCCACGGCGCGGCGCGTCTCGGGCGTTGAGGCATGAAAGGGCGCAGCAAAGGCGGTTGCCGGAAAGCCCGCGGTCCGATGCTCCTCGATGCCGCGGTCAAGCTCTTCTGCGACCCAAACCTCCAGCCCGTGTCGTTCGAGATAGGGCGCAAGCTTTGGGTGGGTGCGGCTGTGATAGGCAATCTCGTGACCAGCCTCCTGAAGCGCGTGCAACCCCGTCAACTGGTCGGCGGTTGCCTGATGCAAATGGCAGACACAAAAACTGGCAACCGCGCCGTGTGCCGCAAAAACCGGCAGGGCCGCGCGCCAGTTCTCCACGAAAAGATCGTCAAAGGTCAGGCACACACCGGGGGCAAGGGCGGGCAAGGTCTCCATCCCGCCATCGTGGCGCGACAGGTGCGAAAGTAAAGCGGGGACATAAGAGCGATTTTAGGGATAAGGTTAGAACGCGCGTTCGCGCCATTCCTTGATCACGTATTTCCTGAGGGTCCCATGTTCAAACCAATTGCCATTCTGCTTGCTGCATATGCGGTGCCACTTGCCGGTCACGCGCAGGATTTGACCGCAACCCTGGCCCATATCAGCGAAACCGGCACGATCACGTTGGGTGTGCGCACGGATCAGCCTCCGCTGTCGTTTGTTTCGGGCAATGGCGTGCCGGTGGGCTATACGGTCGAGATCTGCAATCGCATCGCGACCGATGTGGGCGAGGTGTTAGGGCTGTCCGAACTGACCGTGGACTATGTACCGGTCACGGCGGACACACGGTTCGATGCGATCGAAGATGGAACGATCGACCTTCTGTGCGGGGCGACGACCAAGACGCTGGGCCGTGCCGAACGTGTCGGGTTCACGCAGCTGACCTTCGCAACAGGCGGCGGGTTTCTCAGTCTCGAAGGCAACGCGATCGAAGGCCTGCGCGACGCGCGCGGCAAGCGCGTCGCGGTGACTGAGGCGACGACCACCATCGAAGCGCTCAACGACGCCGCGATGCGCAAAGAGGTCGCGGTAGAGATTGTGCCTGTGGCCAATGTTGATGCCGGGTTCGAAGCCCTTCTCGACGGATCGGTGGATGCACTGGCGGCGGACCAGCCGGTGTTAATCGGCAAGGTCTTGACCCATACGGGTACGGCGGCGGAATTTGTGGTTTCAAGTGAGCTGTTCTCGTTCGAGCCCTATGCGCTCGCGCTGCCACGCGGGGATGCCGACTTCGCCCTGTTGGCGGATCGGACAATCTCACGGCTCTTTCGCGATGGTCAGGTGATCCCGATCTATCAGCGGTATTTCCAGCAGTTCGGCAATCGTCCACCCCAAGCCCTTGCCGCCGTGTGGGAGCTGATGGGCACGCCGGAATAAAGTTATGCGAGGCTCTGCCTCGCGCTCCGGAGTATTTGGAAAACAAAGACGTCCTCAGACCGTCTCGTTCATGCGTTCCGCCAAAAAGTCAAAGACCAGCCGGATGCGCCGGCTGGTGTTAAGCTCGCGGTGCACGCAGAGCCAGACCGGGAATGAAATGGGCCCCCAGCTTGGCACGACGCGTTCCAGACCGCCGGCAATCCGTGCGGCACTGTCGGCCATGATGGCAATGCCCATACCGGCCTGCGCCATGGCCATCACCGTTGGCCCGTTTTCCGAGGCCGCCCGGATGTCGGCCATCCGGATCGGGACCCCGGCCATCCCGAGTTCCGATATCAGGCGGTCGTGATCGTCAAAGCCGATAAAGGGGATGCCTTGTAGGTCGTCGACCGTTTCAGGCCGGCCGGTCCTGTCAAGAAGGCTCGGCGCGGCGTAAAGCGACCCGGTCGCGTCCGTCAGTCGTTTGGCGATCAACTCAGGTTGCGTGGGGCGCGCATGCCGGATCGCGATGTCAGCTTCGCGGCGTTGCAGGTCGCGGATGGCATTGGCGGCGACAACCTCGACCGTGATGCCCGGTTGTTCGGCCTGAAGGGCGGCCAGAACCGGGGGCAGGTGGTACATCGACAGGATGTCTGACGCAGTGATGCGCACATGCCCGTCCACCGCCTGACTCTGGCCAGAAGCGGCCAGCGAGATGCGGTTCGCGGCGGCGCCCATCTCGCGCACATGTTCCAGCAACTCCACCCCCGACGGCGTCAGCTCAAGCGACCGCCCGACACGCTCAAAAAGCGTCACGCCCAGTTCTTCTTCCAGCGCGGAAACCTGCCGCCCCAGTGTGGGTTGTGACGCGCGCAAGGCCCGCGCCGCGGCGGAGAGCGAGCCTTCTTCCGCCGTCGCCAAAAAGGCGCGAATATGGTTCCAGTCAAAGGATATGGCAGCCCAATTCATTCAATAATGAATAACGATTGCACGCATTCATGCAATATGCGGTGCCCATCGGATCGGGTAAGACGCCCGCAACGCATTTTGCAGGACCAACCGATATGACCGAGACCGCCGAATTCTGGAACAACGCTGCGGAAAAATACGCCACCGATCCGATCAAGGATCAGGCGTCTTATGATCACACGCTCGACCGCGTCCGCAGCTATTTGCGCACTGAGGACAGCGTGCTTGAAGTTGGGTGTGGCACCGGATCGACCGCGCTTTTGCTTGCGGGCGGGGTTGCCGAGTATACCGCGACCGATTTCTCGTCCGAGATGATCCGTATCGCGCGCGGCAAGCTTGCTGACGCCGGACCTCAGACTTTAAGCTTTGAGGTGCAAGAGGCCGGATGGGTCGCGCCGGGCAAAACCTATGACGCGATCCTTGGCTTCAACCTGTTTCATCTGGTGCGCGACGTAGAAGGCGCGGTGGCGTCCTTGTCGAAGGCGCTCAAACCCGGGGGTGTGATGATCACCAAGACCGTCTGCCTGCGCGGCAACCCGATCTATCCTGTTATGATCGGGGCCATGCGTCTGGTTGGCAAAGCCCCTTACGTGCGGATGTTCTCGCCCGCGCAGCTTGACGCGCTTTTTGAGGCGGCAGGGTTCGATGTGATTGAAACCGGCCAGTTCCCCAAGCGCCCGCCGAGCCATTTTGTGGTGGCGCGAAAGCGCTGATCGCACCCCTGTGACGGTTCTGCCCCTTGGCGTGGCGCGGGATTGGTGCCACGCTCCGTAAAATTGCAGGCGGGCAGGTCGGCATGATTTTGAACAGGCGACATTTCACGATCGGATTGGGCGCGATTGCGCTGACAGGCTGCGGTGCGCCCGCGCGTCGGGCCACGGGTGGTGGCGACGGGCTGCAACCGGTGCCAAACAGCAGCTATGACGCATGGGTCGCGGGGTTTGAACGCCGGGCCGAGGCGCAAGGGTTTTCCAAAGCGCTTCTGAACGACGCGTTTCGCGGTGCGGGCTATCTGCCGGGCGTCGTCGAGCGTGACCGCAATCAGGTCGAGTTTCGGCGCACGTTTGAAGATTACCTCGCCATTGCTGTTTCGGACGAACGCGTGGCCAAGGGCCGTGCGGCCTTTGCGCGCGAACGGTCGACGCTGGAGGCGATCGAGGCGCGGTATGGTGTCGACAAATACATCGTCACCGCGATCTGGGGGCTGGAGAGCTTTTATGGCGAACGCAAGGGCGACATCCCCGTGATCTCGGCCACCTCCACGCTGGCCTTTGACGGGCGGCGTGGGTCGTTCTTTGAAAGCCAGCTTGTCGGCGCGCTCCGCATCCTGCAGGCGGGCGATGTGCCTGCCGCCCGCATGGTGGGAAGCTGGGCGGGCGCGATGGGCCACACGCAGTTTATTCCGACCTCCTACCTGGCGTTCGCCGTCGATTTCACAGGCGACGGGCGGCGCGATATCTGGGCTGATGATCCCAGCGATGCGCTGGCCTCGACCGCGGCCTATCTGGATCGCAACGGCTGGCAACAGGGCGTCCGCTGGGGGAACGACGTGTCGTCCGGTGGCCTGCAACCGCAACCGGGTGGGCCGCGGTTCAACACGACCGCGAACTTTGCGGCGCTCAAGCGCTATAACAACTCGGATTCCTATGCGCTGGGCGTGGGACTTCTGGCGGACCGGATCGCCGGGGCGGGCCCGTATGGTTTCACCTTCCCGCCGGACCAATACGGTCTGGTAAAGTCTGATCGGATCGCCTTGCAAAACGGTCTGACCGCCCGTGGGTTCGACACGGGCGGCGCAGATGGCGTGATTGGCCCCAACACGCGTGAGGCAATTCGCGGGTATCAGGCGCAGCAGGGGCTGCCGGTGACGGGTGACCCGTCGCAGGCCCTGCTCGCGCAGCTGCGTTAGTTCGCGGCGATCAGCGGCACGAGGAGTGAGCGCGGGCGTTTGTCCTCGCTGGTGATGAACGTGCCGTCCACGGGACGCGCTCCAAAATACACCATGTCCCCGATCCGGGCCAAAACCTCGTACTCGACCGTCGGTGTGTTTGGCTCAACGCCCAAGATCGCACAGCCGGTCTCATGCACGTCTTTGGCTTCCCCCAAAGCCCATGCGCCTTCTCCGCACGCGCCTGAGCCATTCAGAAAATCGGCAAACCCCTGCGCCATTGGTGTGATCGAGACGTATTCGTCGATAATCAGGTTGGCCGCGATTGCCTCATCCGCGACCGCGCTGTCTCCGATGATGTCCACCTGACCGGCAAAGCCCAGCACGTTCACCGGCACATCGCAGCCCGGCCCGGCATAGGTTGTGAACCGCGCCTCGATCCGGTTCTCGGCAAACGTGATCTCGCGCGTTAGCCACCATTCGGCGATGGCCCCATCGGCGCCAACCTGCGGGCGCACTTCGCAGGCCATGGAGTGCCACGCACCGTCCAGCCCGTGGTCCGCTGTGTCCGCCAGTGCCGGTCCAGCAAGCGCGGCAGTTGCTATCGAAAGAGTTGAGAATACAGTTTTCATGATCGGCTCCCTTGGTTTCAGAACAAGTCTGCGCAAAGGGCTATCGCGCTGCCTAAATTTTGAATATTCAGAAGGCAACAACTTATCATTTCGAATTTTCAGAATGGACGGCTATCTCCGCCACCTCGCCAATTTCGCCCGGATCGTTGATGCGGGGTCCCTGACCGGGGCCGCCAATCAGCGCGGGGTCAGCCCGTCGGCGATGTCTGACAGCGTGCGCATCCTTGAGACGCATTTCGGTATCCCGCTTCTTGAACGCAGGCGCTCCGGGGTCGTGCCGACGGGCAAGGGCGTCGCGGTCCATACGCAGGCGCGCGTGATCGTGGAGGCGCTGGACCGGGCCATGGGCACCGCCGCGCCGCGTCAGGAAACGGTCAAAGTCTCGATCCCGCAGGAGCCCGCCGCGTTCGGCTGGTTCAGTGCGGCCATCGCAAAGCTGCGTGATACCGCCCCGCTCCTCGATGTGGTTCTGATCCCGGAAGACCGGCTTGAAGATCACACGCGATACGCCCGCGACCTCTATGTCCGCGTTGGGCGAAAGCCGTCGGAACCCGGCCTGACGTGGTTGGCCGAGGGCACTGACACCGCCATCCTTGCGGCACACCCGGATTTACTTGGCCAAGGCGCACCGTCCGATCGAACAGCGGTGGCGGAACTCCCGCTTCTGCGTGGCCCGTCTGCAAAACCAAACCCGGTGATGAAACTGTCCGATGGGAGTGAGCTTCGCTTTGCCGAGGTTATTCAGGCCGAAGGGGTCAACACCCGTATCGCCCTGGCGCGCGACGGGGTGGGCGTGGTCGCCTGCCTCCACCGAAGCCTCGCGCACGACTTTGAGGCGGGGCGCATGATCAGGCTCTTGCCCGACGATTTCGCACTGACCGTCGATGTGGTGATCAGCAGCCCCCACACGCGCCCGTCCGAAGCCGTGCAACAGGTCGCGGACGCGCTGGGGGCGTGTCTGTGATGTGTCACCTCCCAATTGCATCGCATGGGCCTTATCGGTAACGCCCGGCTTGCGCCGACGCCCTTGCGGCGTTAGGCATCCAAGACTCTCTTGCCCCGGACCTGTGTCATGGCTGACGATCCCAAAACCCTCGTTTCAACCGACTGGTTGGCCGCGCATCTGAACGATCCCGATCTGCGGATTTTTGATGCCAGTTGGTATTTGCCCGACATGAACCGCGACCCGCGGGCCGAGTATGAGGCCGGGCATATCCCCGGCGCGCGCTTTTTCGATATTGATGAGATCAGCGATCACCGCTCAGACTTGCCGCACATGGTGCCGCCGGTGGAAAAGTTCATCAGCCGCATGCGCGCCATGGGCGTGGGCGACGGGCATCAGGTCGTGGTCTATGACGGCTACGGCATTTTCTCGGCCGCGCGGGTTTGGTGGCTGTTGCGGTTGATGGGCAAAACGGATGTCGCGGTGCTCGATGGTGGCCTCCCGAAATGGCGCGCCGAGGGGCGTGAGATCACCGACGATCCCACCATCATGCGCGACCGCCACATCACCGTGAGTGTCCAGAACGCGCTGGTGCGCGACGTCACACAAGTCGCCGCAGCGTCCAAGCTGGGCGATCCGCAAATCGTCGATGCGCGCGGACCGGGCCGCTTTCAGGGAACCGAGGCCGAA
>JABSSC010000160.1 GCA_013214635.1 Paracoccaceae bacterium
GTTCCGGCTCGGGCTCGTGCTCTACTGCCTTGGGGAAGACCGCGAGCACGCGGTCGAGCTCATCCGCAGAGCCGGTCGCTTCGACCGCGCGCCGCAGCGGACGAGTGACCTCACGAACGATCACGTGCGGCGCGTTGCGGATGTGGGCGGCAAATTAATCGTGTCCCCCAACGCGGATGCGGCGGTGATTGCCGAGACCAAGGCGCTGGGATTGGCAAGCTTCCCCGGCGTCTTCACAGCGACGGAGTGCTTTGCCGCGATTGCTGCGGGTGCAGATGGGCTCAAGATCTTTCCGGCCAGCATGGCGGGCCCATCGGGCATCAAAGCGCTCAAGGCCGTCATGCCGCCGGATGTGCCGGTTTTTGCGGTTGGGGGCGCAGGCGCCGACAACTTTGCCGATTGGATCGCAGCCGGGGCAAATGGCTTTGGTATCGGGACGGCGTTATACCGCCCGGGCGACAGTGTCGAAACGGTCGCCTCTGCTGCCAAGCGAACAGTCGACGCGTGGGATGAGGCACAGGCATGACTGTTACCATTCTCGACGATACCCGCTGCGCGTTGGGCGAAGGCCCGCTTTGGCATCCTGAACGTGGTCAGTTTTTCTGGTTCGACATTCTCGGCAACCGATTGCACACAGTCGAAGGCGGTCAATCGCAGTTCTTCCAATTCGACCGGAATGTCTCTGCTGCCGGATGGGTCAGCCGTGACGAGATGCTGATTGCGTCCGAGACCGATTTTTTCCTGTTCAATCTCACAACAGGCACGCAAACCCGGGTTGTGGCGCTGGAAGATGATCGTGCCGAAACACGCTCAAACGATGGGCGTGTGGACCCGTATGGAGGTTTCTGGATCGGGACGATGGGCAAGAACGCTGAACCGCAGGCCGGCGCGATCTATCGGTACTATCGGGGCGAAGTGCGAAAGCTGTTCCCACGCATCAGTATTCCCAATGCGATGTGCTTTTCGCCGGGCGGGGATTTTGCATACTTCTGTGACACGCCCACCGGGCAGGTCATGCGCCAAGCGCTGGATCCCGCCAACGGATGGCCACAAGGCGACCCAGAGGTCTGGCTTGATCTGCGGGCCGAAAGTTTAAACCCCGACGGGTCAGTCGTTGACGCTCAGGGCAATTTCTGGAACGCGCAATGGGGCGCCCATCGGGTCGCTTGCTACGACCCACAGGGTCACTTCATCGAAGCCGTTGAGTTTCCCGCCGCGCACACGTCTTGCCCGGCCTTCGGCGGACCTGAGCTTTCGACACTGTTTTGCACCTCAGCGCAGCAGGGTTTGTCCGCCGCGGATATCGTCGCACTACCGACAAACGGCGCGACCTTTTCCGTGGCTGATGTCGCGACGGGTCAGGCCGAACATCAGGTGATCCTGTGAAAAGAACTCTCGGGGTTTGCTACTACCCGGAACACTGGGACGAGGCGCTGTGGCCAGAGGACGCCCGGCGCATGGTTGAGACCGGGTTGAGTTGGGTGCGCATCGGTGAGTTTGCGTGGTCACGGCTTGAACCAAGTCCCGGGCAACTGGACTTTGAATGGCTTGACCGGGCCATTGATGTTCTGGCGCGTGCCGGGCTCAAGGTCGTTCTGGGCACGCCCACGGCGACGCCGCCGCGTTGGATGCTGGACAAACATCCCGACATGCTGCCGATCGACGCCGAAGGCCGACCCCGCCGGTTTGGGTCGCGCCGGCACTATTGCTTTAGCCACACGGGCTACCGCGAGGAATGTCGCCGGATCGTGACGCTTCTTGCGGACAGGTACGGGCGCGACCCGCGCGTCGCGGCGTGGCAGATAGACAATGAATATGGCTGCCATGACACGACGCTCAGCTATTCGGCCGCAGCTCTGGCTGGGTTTCGTGACTGGCTTGCCCAGCGATACCAGTCACCACAGGCGCTCAATCGCGCATGGGGCAATGTGTTCTGGTCGATGGAGTACACCGAGTTTGATGAAATCGACCTTCCCAACCTGACAGTCACCGAGGCGAACCCAGCACATGTCATGGCGTTCCGTCGCTTTGCCAGCGATGAAGTGGTCGCATTCAACCGGGTTCAGACGGATGTGCTGCACGCCCGCACCGATGCTCCGCTGATCCATAACTACATGGGCCAGATCACCGAGTTTGACCATTTCGACGTTGGTCAAGACCTCGAAATCGCAAGCTGGGACAGCTATCCGATGGGCTTCCTCCTTGATCGAACGCCCGCGACCGAGGATCACAAACTGACGTTCGCCCGATCAGGCGACCCCGATTTTCAGGCATTTCACCACGATCTTTATCGCAGCGTGGGCAAAGGGCGCTGGTGGATCATGGAGCAGCAGCCCGGACCAGTGAACTGGGCCCCTTGGAACCCAGCACCCATGCCCGGTATGGCGCGCCTTTGGGCGTGGGAGGCCTTTGCCCACGGCGCCGAAACGGTGTGCTATTTCCGCTGGCGGCAAGCTCCGTTTGCTCAGGAACAGATGCATGCGGGTCTCTTGCGCCCTGACAGTGTTGCAGCACCAGCGCTGGCCGAGGCCGCGCAAGTCGCACAAGAGATCGAGACGCTCGGCGCGGTAGGCACCGCCAAGGCACAGGCAGCGATCATTTTTGATTACCCCTCGGCATGGGCGTGGGAGGCGCAACCACAAGGCGCAGATTTCGACTACTTTGCTTTGGTGTTTGATGCGTACCGGGCGCTGCGGCGCGCGGGACTGTCGATCGACATCGTGCCGCAGGGGGCGGACCTGACGGGTTACGCCATCGTTCTGGCCCCCGGTACGTTCAAGTTTTCAGCCTCAACGCTTAAGGCACTTGCGGGAACCGACGCGCAAATTCTGGCTGGTCCGCGCGCAAATGCGCGGGACGAGGACTTTGCCCTGCCCAACCCACTGCCGCCAAATCTGCCGGGTCTCGATACGGTTGTGTCGCGACTGGAAAGCCTGCCCCCGGGTCTGGATATCGCGCTTGCCGATGGTGGCGTGTTCCGGTCGTGGTTTGAACATCTCGAAGGGGCAGCGGAAGTCAGGGCCCGCACGGCAAACGGCGACCCCGCCATCGTTGCCGCAGGGTCGATGGCCTATCTGGCCGGGTGGCCCGATGCGGCGGCGTGGGATGGTATCGTAACCGATATGGCCAAACGCGCCGGACTTTCCATGGCGGCGTTGCCGGACGGGCTACGCATCCGGGACACTGATACGCACCGGTTCGTCTTTAACTACGCACCGCATGAGGTCACGTGGGACGGTGAGACTTACCAGCCAGCGGAAGTTCGTTGGAGCGAGCTGCCGCAAAGCTGAGCAATCGCGCCGGACGGGTATCGTGAAATTGTGACGGTTCTTTGCTAGTCTATGCAAAAGCAATGAACGCCAGACTGTATCACAGTGCCTATCGCAGGAGCGGACCATGTCGCTGAAGGTAACAACATTTAATATCGAATGGATGGTGTCCTTCTTTGATGGGGACTGGAACCAGTGGGACGGGACGATCGTCGACACGTTTCCGGGCAAAAGCCTTGGCTCCATCCACCTCGAGGCCATCCCGGACGTACCCGCGCTTTGCACGCGGATCGCCAATGTGATCACAGCAGTCGACCCGGATATCCTTGCGGTTCAGGAAGGCCCACCGCGCGAAGAGCAGATGCAGCTGTTTGTCGACACGTTCCTGGGCGGTGCTTATACCGTTTTCGGCGCCAACCGGCAGTGGCAGCGCAACTATGCACTGGTCAAAAACGATCTGGCGCAGCATTGCCGCGCCGAGGATTGGGATGACGATACGTTCAACGGCAATTGGAAAAACGCCCCTTATCAGCCGTGGGGATCGATCAAGCTGGACGATCGCAAAGTTCACAACTTTCACCGCCAACCTTTGGTTTTGCATGTCACCCCACCGGGTGAACCAGCGTTGGAGCTTGTGGCCGTTCACACCAAGTCAAAATTCTCAAAGCTGAAGACACCACAACAATGGGAAGAACGTGAAACAGCGGCCGTGAAGGACGCGCTTTTGGTGCGAAAGAAGCTCTCCGTCGAAATGCAAATGCTGCGGCGATACTTTATCAAGCGCCTTGCAGAGGTCGGGAACGACCACGCCTTCTTGATACTCGGCGACTTCAACGATGGACCGCTGGCCGAGGAAATGGAACGCGAGTTTCTGGTCAATAACATCATCGACGAATTGGTCGGGTCGATCATGGCACCGCATGCCGTCCTCACCCATGGCATGACACCTGACGTTATCGCATCCTCTGCGACAACGCGCTTCCGCAATCCGATGAAGAACGGGGAACTGACCGAAGAGCTGATCGACCATATCGTCATGTCCAACGGTCTTCTGACCGGATCCAGCGGTTACACTCTTGATCAGGCGACTTGCCGGGTCGAAACGGACGCCTTCCAGGCACAAAATGACGAACCCGACGATGCCGAAAACCGTCAGCTTCGTCCGTCGGATCATCTTCCGGTGTCCGCAATTCTCAACACCTGAGAATTCCGTCCAGCTGGCCCACAAAGAGCTTAAAACTCAATCTATCGCGGAGCCGGTAACGAAGGCTTAGTGTCTCTGAAATATGCGCATCTGGAACGATTTTTCCGGATGCATGTTATGAAATTTCAATGGTTCGAAGATAGCTCGATCAAGTCCAAGATCCTCGTCGTGATGGCTGTGCCTGTGACCCTGATCGCCGTGGTAGGCGTGATCGGGATCGCGGCCTTGCAATTTGTGTCATTCAACGTGCGTTGGGTCGATCACACGCACAACGCGCTCGCTAAAGGTGATGCGATCGTTGGGGCCGCCGTCGATATGGAGACGGGGATGCGCGGTTTCCTCCTCGCAGGTCGAGACGAATTCCTCGAACCCTACAACGAAGGTCAGACGCGTATCTTTGATGGTTTGGCGGAGCTGCGTGAGACCGTATCGGACAATCCTGGCCAGGTCGCCCGACTGGAAGAAGCTGAAACCGTTATTCGAAACTGGCAATCCGAAGTGGCTGAAAAACAGATCGCGCTGCGACGGGAAATCGGGGATGCCAGCACGATGAACGATGTCGCGCGCATCGTGGGCGAGGCACGTGGAAAGACGTACTTCGATCGTTTCCGTGGACAGATCGCGACCTTTGAGGACCGGGAACGCGCTTTGCTTGAGGCCCGAAACCAAGACTATCGCGAAACTCTCAATTCAGGTGCGCTGGATACGTCTCGGGCACGCGATGCTATGGAATGGGTTACGCACACATATAGCGTGATCGCCATGGCCGAGACGTTGCTTGCGTCTGCCATCGATATGGAAACCGGGATGCGAGGCTTTCTGCTGGCTGGGCGGCCCGAGTTTCTTGAGCCCTATGAGGCGGGCGGAGCTGCGTTTGATACGCTGCGCGCCGACCTTGCCAACACGGTCGACGACAATCCCGCGCAGGTCGCACTCTTGTCTGAAATTCAGACTACAATTGATGACTGGCGGCGCGAGGTCGTTCAACCCATGATCGCGCTGCGAACCGAGATCGGCGATGCCAAAACGATGGATGATATGGCCGACCTGATCGGTCAGGCCCGGGGAAAGATCTATTTCGATCAATTCCGCGCGCATATGGCGGACTTCCGTGCTGAAGAAGCAGAATTGCTGGTCATACGTTCTGAAGCGTTGTCTTCGGCCAAAACTGCCGCAGTGACTTCAATCCTTGCCTTCCTTGCTCTGGCGTTGTGCGCCAGCGTGATCCTGGCTCAAAAAGCGGGTGCCAGCATTGCCAACCCCATCGGCCGCATCATCACGGCCATGGAAGATATCATCGACGGCAAGCAAGATGTTGAGATTTCCGGCCAAGACCGCAAAGACGAAGTGGGCAAGATGGCGCAGGCGACGCAGGTCTTTCAGGAGAATGCCCAGAAGGTCGTGACACTGGCAGAGGCCGAAGCTCAAAATGCGCGCAAGCTTGAAGAAAGCGCCAAGCGCACCGCCGAAGAAGCCGCAGCCACGGCTGAGCAGGAGAAACGGGATCGAGCCGAAGCACTCAAACGGCAGCGGATGGTCGAAACGCTTCAGGAACAGATCAAGTCGGTGGTAACCGCCGCGCTGGAGGGTGATTTCTCTCAGCGGGTCGATGCCGATCTTGAAGATCGGGAATTAGCTGCCGTCGCGGACAACGTGAATACCCTGCTTGAAAGTGTCGATAGCGGTGTGGCCGCCACCGGTGCCGCGCTAGAGCGTGTGGCACATGGTGACCTGAGCAGACCAATGTCCGGCGACTTCAAGGGCGCCTTCAAAGACCTTCAGGCGAATACCAACGAAATGATCGACGCGCTCAAATCGCTTATCGGGGATATCACGGTAAGCACGTCAAATCTCGCGTCGTCCAGCCATGAGTTGCGCGACACCTCCGACGCGCTGTCCAAACAGGCTGAACAAAACGCCGCATCGCTGGAAGAAACCTCTGCGGCGCTTGATGAGATGACAGCAAACATCAAAAAGGTCAGCGAGAACGTCACGGATGCGAACCAAAACGCCTCTGTCGCAAGTGAAACGGCAAGGGCGTCGAGCATGGTTGCGGCTGATGCCGCGGATGCAATGAGCCGCATCTCTGATGCCTCAAAAGAAATCGCCAAAGTGGTTACGGTCATCAACGATATTGCGTTCCAGATCAACTTGCTCGCGCTGAATGCAGGTGTCGAAGCCGCACGCGCGGGCGATGCGGGGCGTGGGTTTTCCGTGGTGGCGTCTGAAGTGCGCCAACTCGCGCAACGGGCCAGCGAGGCCGCCTCCGAAATCGACGACGTCATTGCCCGCAGTGATCAGGCGGTGACGGAAGGCGTTGCAAAGGTTACCAATGCGCGTACATCGCTTGAGAAAATTTCGGACAGCGTGGTGGGTGTGTCATCCAGAATTGAACAGATTTCCAATGCTGTATCCGAGCAGGTCAGTGGCATTGATGAAATAAACGGCTCGGTCGCGCGCATTGACCGCAACACACAAAAGCAAGCGGCCTCCTTCGAAGAGGTCACGGCCGCGAGCAGCTTGTTGTCAACAGAAGCTGATGGGCTCAAACGCTCCGCCGCGCGGTTTCACACGGACGCCGCCCTCACCGCTCCCTCTTCTGACCCGGTCGTACCACCTGACGTCACCTTGGGCGTCGCATAGTCGTGGTGTGGGTCGGCATCCGCACGGATGGCGCAAAGCTCAAGTCCGCTCAGATCGGATTGGCGTCACGCAAAAGCGCTGCCATCCTATAGAACCTGATCAGCCCCATCTAAGTGGTCCGGTTTGAATGTTAGTGCATGATTGGCCTGGGATCCATCGGGACGATGGTTT
>JABSSC010000161.1 GCA_013214635.1 Paracoccaceae bacterium
TGGCGATCGCCGAGCAATGTGACCATGATCAGGTCTTGGCGATACTGATTGAGGGTTTCATAGTCTATCCAGCCGCGTACCCGCAGATTTGTCAGAAAAATGCCTGCATCATCGCCGGGAGCCGTAATGGTTCGTGTAATCAACTCGCGCCCTTCCTGACGGCTCATGTCAACCGCAATCGATCTTTTCCCTTTGTTCAAACCCGCCCAGAACAAGCTTTTGCCCGAAGGCGCTAAGGGCCGACGTCCGGCATCAAGGCCACCTTGAATCCTATCGAAGCGGATAACGTCAGCGCCCATCTGCGCGAGAGTCATGCCGGCCAGAGGTACTGCGACAAAGGCTGACCCCTCAACAATCCGTAGCCCATCCAAAATACCTGACATCTATTTCTCCCATGCCGCCATTGCGATCATTCCGATGTGCCCGCCGTCTGCCACTGTGAAGAGGTCTAATCCCCCTTCGCGCTTCGTGGCGCGAAGCTGCATGTCCGAGTCGTGAAACATCGGGTGGACACCTCGAAAACTGAATTGATCTGGCCGCCTGCCCTTCCAGGCGGTTGCTTCGGCCATCAAAAAGTTGGCCTGCATCGGTCCATGAACGATCAGGCCTGGATAGTGCTCGACAATCTGTGCGTAAGGCAGATCGAAATGCACCCTGTGCGCGTTAAACGTAATGGCCGAGTATCGAAACAGCAGTGACGTTGACACTGGCTGGTGAACATCAAAGACAAGATTGTTGGTCGGGCCCTGCTTCTTCGGGGGTGGTGTGAATTGCGGCTGGATTGGCAGATAGACTATGGTCTGGGATTCACGAATGGCCAACCCCGCGCCACCGCACAGTTCATGCTCGACACTGACGAAGACCATTCGTCCTGTCGAGCCTTCTTTCTGGTCAATTGCCGTGATGGTTGAGGTCTTCTCAATCTCCTCCCCGACGAAAAGGTCACCAGAAAATGTCAGATTTCCACTGGCCCACATTCGTCTCTCGAATGGGACTGGCGGAAGAAACCCCCCAAGCCTTGGATGTCCATCACTGCCCAACTCTTCCATGCTGACGGCAGGCGGAAAGCCGTACCAATGCCAGAGGGCCGGCAGTGGTTCCCCTCGCTGGGGGCATTCAGCACGATTGCTGCCCAAGGTTGCGTGAATTGTCATCGCGACGGTTGTGGGCACACAGCCAACAACGGTTTCTGTGCGCCCCACCCAATCTGAAAGATTTGGGCTGTCGTCCGGGGATTGCTCCTCGACGCTCAATTCAATTGGATTGCCGTCCATGCTCTTGGTCACGCGGCATTTCGTGTTGGGTTGAGGATCCTTGCCACGGTGTCCCCCATTGCAGATGGGTTGGGCGCAACCTCGATCCCGCAGCAGCTAAGAAGCGCAACTTTTTCCTGCGCGCTTTCACCAAAGGCCGAGATGATGGCGCCCGCATGCCCCATCTGGCGGCCTTTCGGTGCCGCGAGCCCCGCGATGTAAGCGGCCACAGGCTTGGCCATGTGATCGCGAACAAAGGCTGCAGCTTCTGCTTCTTGTGGTCCGCCGATCTCTCCAATCATGATCACTGCATCCGTGTCCGGATCGGCTTCGAACAATTCAAGAATATCGCGGAACGAAGAACCGTTCACCGGATCGCCACCGATCCCAACGGATGACGAAACCCCAATCCCTAAGGCTTGCATCTGCGAAGCGGCTTCATATCCAAGTGTACCCGACCGGCCGACGATACCCACGCGCCCTGGCGTGTAGATATGGGGCGGCATTATTCCCATGAATCCTTTGCCAGGGCTAATGATGCCAGCACAGTTCGGGCCGATCAGGCGCATCTTTTGGTCCCGTGGAAAGCGACGCAGAAAGCGCTTCACGCGCATCATGTCCTGGGCGGGAATGCCGTCGGTCACACACACGGCCGTTCGAATGCCGGCATCTGCTGCTTCCATCATGGCGTCGGCGGCAGCGGCCGGTGGAACGAACAAAAGGCTTGCTTCAGCACCCGTCTCCGCGACGGCTTCACCGACCGTATCGAAGACAGGACGGTTTAGAACTGTCGAGCCACCTTTGCCCGGCGTTACACCTGCCACAACATTGGTTCCGTACTCGATCATTTCCTCGGCATGGAATTGGCCAATACGGCCAGAGAGCCCTTGAACGACAACCCGGGTGGTTTCATCGATGACGATTGCCATTGGTCTCTCCTTATTCCGCTGCGATTGACTGGGGTTGTGCGGTAACAGCGGCGGCGGCTGCGTCGGCCAAAGAGTCCGCGCTGATGATCGGGAGACCGCTTTCCTTGATTAGTTTGCGCCCCGCTTCGACATTTGTCCCGGACAGGCGTACAACGACCGGGATGTCGATCCCGACTTCCTTGTAGGCCTGGATCACCCCGTTCGCGATCCAGTCGCAACGGTTTATACCAGCAAAGATGTTCACAAGGATCACGCTGATATTGGGGTCCGACAAGACCGTGCGGAATGCCTGACATACCCGTTCCGGGCTCGCGCCACCTCCGATATCCAGGAAGTTCGCTGGCTCGCCTCCAGCAAGTTGGATCATATCCATGGATGCCATCGCCAGGCCGGCACCGTTGATGATGCATCCGATGTCACCATCAAGACCGACATAGGCCAGTCCATGATCGGCAGCGTAGCTTTCACGTGGGTCCTCTTGCCCTGGATCACGTAGCGCGCCCACTTGCGGCCGTCGAAAAAGTGCGTTCCTGTCGAACGACATCTTGGCATCAAGTGCGACAAGTGATCCGTCGCGGCAGACAACCAGTGGGTTGATCTCGACCATCATGGCGTCGAGATCGCGATAGGCGCGGTAGCA
The DNA here is from genome assembly GCA_013214635.1 of Paracoccaceae bacterium. Taxonomy (GTDB): domain Bacteria; phylum Pseudomonadota; class Alphaproteobacteria; order Rhodobacterales; family Rhodobacteraceae; genus JABSSC01. The sequence continues at coordinate 2,823 of JABSSC010000161.1, forward strand.
GGCCCTAAGCACGGTTATCATTTGACCAATCTGGCTGCCTTTCAGGCCCAGCCTAAAGGCGAGCTCGCGCGCCTGATACTCTGCCAGGCCGACGGCCGGATCGATGATCATCCGGATGAGGCGATCGGGATCTTCTTCGGCAAGGTCCTCAATTTCCATGCCACCATGGCCGGAAGCAACGATCATGATGCGCTGAGACGTTCGATCAAGTACAAACCCAAGGTAGAGTTCACGATCGATCGGAGTGGCCTCTTCGATCCAAAGCCTATCGATGCGCTTTCCATTCGCGTCAGTCTGTTTGGTAACCAAAGATGTGCCAAGAAGCCCTTTAGCAAATTCACGCACATCGTCTGGTGTCTCGCACAACTTGACGCCGCCCGCTTCGCCGCGTCCGCCGGAGTGTACTTGTGCCTTGACGACGCATCGCTGGTCTCCAAGGTCGCGCGCTCGGAACGCTGCTTGTTCTGGCGTGAAAGCTATGCCGCCTCGCGGTACTGGGACCCCAAATTCTGCGAGTATCTCCTTGGCCTGGTATTCATGAATATCCATCAGGTCTTCTCCTGTTTGCGGTCTTATTCAGCGGCAATCGTCTTCTCAGAGATTGCCTTGGCCGCATCGATGAGGTTGCGTGCCATCTTTTCGCTGGCGGCATCGATCATCTTGCCATCCAGGCTGGCCGCGCCTTTGCCTTCTGCTTCTGCGGTTCGAAGTTCCTCGACAATGCGTTCGGCTTTCTCAACCTCGGCAGGTGGCGGACTGAACACATCGTTTGCCATTTCGATCTGGCTCGGATGGATGGCCCACTTACCTTCGCACCCCAATGCCGCAGCTCGACGTGCGCCAGCGATGTAGCCGTCAGGATCGCCAAAATCTCCAAACGGGCCGTCAATGGCGCGAAGCCCGAAAGCACGGCACGCAATGACCATGCGCGTGATCGACGCGTGCCATTGATCGCCTGGGTAGTCCGGGTTTAGACCACCGATGTTAACAGTACGCGCGCGCATGCTGGCTGCATAATCGGCAACCCCAAAATGCAGTGCTTCCAAACGGCCTCCGAACTGGGCAATGGCTTCGACATTGGCCATGCCAAGCGCTGTCTCGATCAATGCCTCGATCCCGACCCGAGTTGTCAGCCCTTGTGCCTGTTCTGCCTGATTGATCATCGCTTCGACCATGTACAGGTCGGCGGGAACGCCGACCTTTGGAACCAGAAGCGTGTGCACGCGGTCGCCTGCTTGCTCCATGATGTCGACAACGTCGCGATACATATATTGCGTGTCGAGCCCGTTGATCCGTACCGACACCGTTTTCCCCAAAGCCGCCCAATCCATATCGTTCAAGGCTTGAATCGCGTTCTTGCGGGCTTGCAGTTTCTCGGGCGGCGCAACGGCGTCCTCTAAATCGAGAAAAACAAAGTCTGCCGCGCTTTGCGCCGCTTTGTCGATCATCGCTGTGTTGGACGCCGGAACCGCGAGTTCGGAACGCTGAAGGCGCTGCTGGCGCAAGGGATGCAGGGTATGGGACATAGAGTTATCCGATCTAGAATTTAGAAGCTTTTTGGAACTGGATGCTTATTCGGCTGCAATGTGCAGGCCAGGTCGCGCATGGTCTTCGGTTGCATACCAGGCTTGTGCGGCACCAACGCCTGAGCCGAGTTGCAACGGCATACCGGCGCGATAGAGCGACATTTCTACGATGCTAAGCGCTGTGAGGCACATCCCTTCGTTCAGGTCACCCAGATGCCCGATGCGAAACACCTTCCCGGCCAAGGGACCAAGCCCACTTCCAAAGGATGTGTTAAAGTCTTCGTACGCAATACGGAGCACATCGCGCGCGTCGATATCCTGCGGCACTCTGACTGCAGAGACTGTGTTGGAATACAGTGTATGGTGCTCTGCAACCAATGACAGACCCCAGGCCGATATCGCGCGACGGACCCCTTCAGCAAGTCTGTGATGACGCTCAATGACGTTTTCGAGGCCCTCTTCGGCAATCAGATCGAGAGATGTGCGCAACCCATGGAACAACTGTGTCGGTGGTGTGTAGGGAAAGTACCCGTCGGCATTCATCTTCCGCATGTCTTCGAATTCGAAGTAGGCGCGGCGCATCGTAGATGTCTTGGCTGCTTCCAGCGCCTTTTGACTGGCGCCTAGAATGCCCAAACCGGCAGGAAGCATCAGGCCTTTTTGGCTTCCGGTTACGATGAGATCGACCTCCCAAGTATCCATTTGGAACTCCAAGGATCCGATCGAAGACACGCCATCCACAAACAAAAGGGCGTCATGAAAGTTCTCATCCAACGCTTTGCGTACGGCCGAAACATTGGAAGTGACTCCTGTTGCAGTTTCATTGTGGGTAACAAAGACCGCCTTGATTTTATCATCTTTGTCGCGTCCAAGAACACGAGAGAACTCTTTCACGGGCATCCCAGCGCCCCAAGGAACGTCAACGACTTCCACGTCCAGACCCAGCCGCTGAGCCATCTCCACCCACAAGGTTGAGAACTGACCATTTCGCGCCATGAGCACTTTGTCGCCGGGGTTCAACGTGTTCGTGATAGCTGCTTCCCAGCATCCGGTGCCGGATCCGGGGAAAAGCATGACCTCGCCGGTCGTAGTCTGAAGGATCGACTTCATGCCTTCGAAAAGACCAAGTGTCAGGTCGCCGAAGTCCGACGCACGCATATCTTGCATCGGAACATTCATTGCCTGACGTACCGGCTCTGGCACGTTCGTTGGTCCAGGAATGAATAGATGTTTGTGCCCGTTGCGCATGGTGATTCCTCCTCGGTTTCACGATTATTACGCCCGCCAACCCAAATGCTGCAAAAGCAACCGGGTTCTGCTGTGAATGCGAAATTTCACAAGATGAAAATTTGTGAAGTTGTGAATTCTGTGTTAGTGAAGGTTATGAAGACTTTCATCGGCCCACGGCTCCGCCGCCTTCGAAGCGATGCAAAACAAACGCAAGCCGAGATGGCGAAGGCCCTTGGGATCAGCACGTCATACGTGAACATGTTGGAGAAAAACGAACGCAGTGTGTCGGTGCCCGTGCTGTTGCGCCTATTTGAGTCCTATGGCGTCGATTGGCGAGACATCGCGGATGAGGATGACGGCGCGACCTTGGCAGATGTTCGCACGGTTTTTCAGGACCCTTTGTTCGACGCTCATCGTCCCGACCTTCCGCAATTGCGGGCCCTCATATCCCACTGTCCGGATATTGCCCGCAGCCTGTTGCAGCTGCATCGATCGTACTTGGCAACCAGTGATCAGTTGCTGGGCTTGGCGAACGCAAGCGAGTCGGATTTGGGTATTCTTCGCGCATCCCCTGAGGCTGTGGTGCATGACTTTTTTCGCAACAACAAGAATCACTTTCCCGAGCTGGAGCATGCCGCCTCCGAATTCTGGCGTGGCGAGAAGATGCACACGGACGATGTTTATGCGGCGTTGAAAATTCGCTTGTCCGAGAAGCTTGGGATCCGCACAGAGCTTGTGCCTGTTGCTGACATGCCAAATGCACTGCGCGAATATGATGAAGACGACAAGACGCTGCGTATCTCCGAAGGTCTTGATCACCCCAATCGAACTTTTCAACTGGTCCACGTCATTGCGTTGATTGAACACAGCGGCCTTATCGACACCGTGCTTAGCCGGCTCGATGTGGATGAAGAAGCGGGATTGAACAGATGCCGGGTGGAGTTGGCGAACTACTTCGCAGCGGCTGTTTTGATGCCGTACGAGGTGTTTCTCGAAGAGGCTTTGGCTTGCAAGTATGACTTTGCGCATTTGGCGCTGCGCTTTGGTGTGAGCTTCGAGCAAGCTTGCCACCGCGCAACCACGCTCCAACGCGAGACTGCCAGAGGTGTTCCCTTTTTCTTCCTGCGGATCGATAAAGCCGGCAACGTCACCAAACGGTTCAATTCAACCGGCTTTCACCTTGCCGAATATGGCGGCGCCTGCCCCCGGCTTGATGTCCATACATCCTTTCGGTCTCCCGGTGGGGTTATTCCACAATTTGTAGAAATGCCCGACGGCAAACGCTTCTTTGTGTTTGCACGCACCGTAAATCGGCCGAGGTTGACCCGGCATACGCAAGACAAACGCCTGGCAATCGCGATGGGGTGCAGCTTGGAACATCTTGATTCCATTGGTTACGCAGAAGAGTTCAGGCTCAGCTCTCCGAAAGCGACTGAGATTGGCATCAACTGCCGCATCTGTCCAAGAGGAAATTGCGATCAAAGGGCCCACAACGCCATGATCCTGAACGAACCCGTCGATGTGCGTAGAAGAGGGCCGACACGCTACGCGACTTAACGTTTGGGCAGGCAGGGGCGGAACATGGATTTAAGTCGGTTTTCGAGCAACGAGATCAATGAGCGCAGAGTGACCTGTCCCTTGCTGTATGTCTGCCTCATAGGCGTCGAGGTGCTGAATCCCCCAATTGCCGAACGCGTTTTCCAAAAGT
>JABSSC010000162.1:0-4059 GCA_013214635.1 Paracoccaceae bacterium
GCGCCGAAAATCCGTGATTGTTTCTGCTTTAAGGTCAATGGTTTGCGAACGGCGGTACCGTCACGCGGATTTGCGCAAAACAACGAGTTGATTGTTCGCGGGCATAGGCTGAATGGACATCTCGTTTAGACCGGCATCTTGGCCAAGTTTTCCAATGTCGTCGGTATCTCGGATCCCCCAGCGCGGGTCGCGCGCACGCAGACGCGCATCAAATTCGCGGTTGCCGTCGCTGATCGGATCCTCCGAGACAAAGAACGGACCGTAAAAGAACAGCAGTCCGTCGGGTGCCAACGCTTTGCCCGCGCCCCGGATGATGCCTTTGGCCACGTCCATTGGTGAGATATGGATGACATTCATCGACAGAATTGCCGCGAGGGGCGAGATCGCAGTTATCTGCGGGTCTTCAGCCCAGTCAGCCCCGGCGTCGAGGTCAAGCGGACCAAGGCCCGGGGCCTTCAGGAAGCGCGCCCAATCTGTGATGGAGGCTCGATGATCCGGAACAGGGTCGCTTGGCCACCAATCGAGATGGGGAAAGGCGAGTGAGAACGCACCGGCATGCTGTCCGGTGCCCGCCCCGATTTCCAGAACCGATCCAGTGCGGTTCGCGAAATAGGGCGCCAGCGCGGCGATGACGGGCGGCCCGTTTCGCAACGCAATTCCACTGAAAAGGCGCTTGTCGTCCTCATCAGTGGAAGCTGGATTGTCATAAAAGGCCGCAGTCGGCCTGGTGGATGTCACTTGGCGATTGGCCCGATCATCATGACCATCTGGCGCCCTTCCCGGGTGTTTGCGCGCAAACACCCAGACCGGCAGGCGATTGCCTTGGCAATCGCCGAGAGGTGGTCAACGTTGGATTGGTGGAAGGCCAGTGTCACTTGGCGATTGGCCCGATCATCATGACCATCTGGCGCCCTTCCATTTTGGGCATGTTTTCGACCTTGCCCAATTCCTGAATGTCTTCGGCCACGCGCTCAAGCAGTTCTCGCCCGAGGTTCTGGTGCGCCATCTCGCGGCCACGGAACCGAAGGGTGACCTTTACTTTGTCGCCATTCTCAAGGAACCGAACGACGTTGCGCATCTTGACGTCATAGTCATGCGTGTCGGTGTTTGGGCGGAACTTGACCTCTTTGACTTCGATGGTCTTTTGCTTTTTCCGCGCCTCGGATTCCCGCTTTTGCTGTTCGTATTTGAACTTGCCAAAGTCCATGATCTTACAGACCGGCGGCGATGCGTTGGGCGAGATTTCAACAAGGTCCAACCCAGCCTCTTCAGCCAAGGCAATGCCGCGGGCAGGGGGTACGACGCCGACGTTTTCACCGTCAGCACCAATCAACCGGATTTCGGGGACCCTGATCTTTTCGTTTACGCGGGGTCCTGTCTCACGCACCGGCGGGGCGTTGTGGGGTCGTCTGGCTATGGGTTTCGTCCTTCGATTGTTAAGCCAAATAGGGTCGCCAAGCTAAGTGCCCGACGACCGTTCTTCAATAGCATTTGTCCAAAAGGGCCCCGCCGGTCAACCGACGAATGCCTTTTCGACCACATAATGTTTAGGATCGCTGTTCGCGCCTTCCTCAAGACCGAAGCCTTCGAGGATCTCTTTGAGGTCCGTGTTCAGGCCGAGTGAGCCGCAAACCATCGCGCGATCTGTCTCTGGTGTGATGGTGTCGATGCCAAGATCAGCAAAGACCGTGCCATCTTTCAGCAGGTTGGTGATCCGCCCCATTTTGGGGCTCTCTTCCCGCGTGGTCGTGGGATAGTAGACGAGCTTCTTGATGTTCTCCTCGCCAAGAAGTTCGGCCATCATCTCGTCAGTGCGGATGTAGTCGATCATGTTCTTGGAGTAGGTCAGCTCGGCCACATCGCGGCAGGTATGCGTGATGATGACCTGATCATAATCCTCGAATGTTTGCGGATCGCGCAGCAGGGACGAGAATGGGGCAAACCCCGTGCCGGTCGCAAAGAACCAAAGCCGTTTTCCAGGCAAAAGCGCGTCGTGCACCAGTGTGCCAACAGGCTTGGGGCGCAGGATGACCTGATCACCGGGCTGGATGTGCTGGAGTTTTGAGGTCAGCGGGCCATCCTGAACCTTGATCGAGTAGAACTCCAACTCTTCATCCCAGCTTGGGGATGCGATGGAATAGGCGCGCAAAAGTGGCTTCTGCCTGCCTGTCTTGGGGTCAGGATCACCCATCAAGCCGATCATTACGAACTCGCCTGAGCGAAAGCGGAGGCTTTGCGGGCGTGTCGTGCGGAACGAAAAGAGGCGGTCGGTGTAGTGCTGGACTTCAGTAACGGTCTGGGCGTCTGGCAGGGTCGGGACTTTGGTTGCGGATGCGTCGTTCAAAGGGGTTTGCTCTGTCATGTCCATGTCTACGGCAATAGCGCCGCTCTCACTCTTAGTCGTTGATGTGGGTCAGGGAAAGGCCGCTTAGGCGCGCAGCCTGTTTTGATAATCGTGCGCACGCCAATCGGCACGACGCAACCATTGGTCCTCGGGCTGGCGGGCTGCAAGTTCTGCCGAGATTTCCACCTCGTCAAAGCCCGAGCGTCGCGCCATCGCATACTGATCTGCAATCACATGACCCCTCGCGCGCAGCCGCCCGTCGAAGCCCATGCGCCGAAGTTGGCGCGCAATCGTGAAGCCGCGACCATCAGAGAAACTTGGGAAATCAACGCGCACCATGTCGATCCGGTCCAGCCGATCTTGGAGGGGGGCAAGGTCAGCGTCGCTGGTCAGATCAACGGCAACGACCGGAGCTGCGTCATTGGCGGCAAGGTCTTCGGGCGTCACGAACGCTTGCGTCCAGTCTTCCTGTGCAAATCCGTCGTCGGTGATGATGATTGAGTGTGTCATGGGATTAGACCTTTACGCGACGGCGCCGGGCAGTTTGCCGCGCACGACCTTACCGTCGATGAAATGAATGCCGCATTCGACCTTTTCGACCCCGCGCCAGCGTCCGGCGCGTTCGTCCTCGCCGTCGGCCACGGGTGAGGTGCAAGGCGCACAGCCGAGCGATGGATAGCCTTGCGCCACCAAGGGGTGGCGGGGCAGGCGGTTATTGATCATGTATTCGCGCACATCTTCACGCGTCCAATGGGCCAGCGGATTGACCTTGATCCGGCCTTTGCCGTCCGTCTCAAAGAAATCCATCTCGGTCCGTGTCCCGCCCTGAAACCGCTTCCGTCCCGTGATCCAGGCGTCAAAGCCACTCAATGCACGCTCCAACGGTTCGACCTTGCGCAGGGCGCAACACGCGTCTGGGTAATGGACATGCAGATCACCGTCAGGATCGCGCAGGAAAACATCGCTCCGGTCCGGGGTGAGCACGCGCACGTCCGTCAGGCCAAGTATTTCAGTGACCGTCTTCTGGTACTCCAGCGTTTCGGCAAAAAGCATTTGTGTGTCGAGAAACAGCACCGGAACAGACCGGTCGACCCGCGACAGCATGTGCAAAAGCGCCACCGACTCCGCACCAAAGGAGGACACCATTGCGATGTCGCCCACTTGGGGATCGCTCAGCGCGTGACGCAGAACTGCCGTGGCCGAATGCGCCTTGTAGCGCGCGTTCAGTTCGGCAACGCGTTCCGCGGCCGGGGCGAGTGGGGCCTCAAGCGGCATGAGCTGCTGCCTCTGGATAGAGGGCCGCTTTGAACGGGTTCATGCCCAAGCGGCGATAGGTTTCGAGAAAGGTTTCTTCTGCGCCATCGCGGTGCTCAAGGTACGCGCCGATCAACCGCTCGATTGCCGGTACGATTTCTTCAGCCGAAAAACCTGGACCAGCGCGCTCACCAACCGCCGCAGTCTCGGTCCCGTCGCCACCCAAGGTGATCTGGTAGTTCTCGACACCGGCCCGATCCAATCCAAGGATTCCAATATGACCCACATGGTGATGGCCACAGGCATTGATGCAGCCCGAGATCTTTATCTTCAACTCGCCGATCTCGTGCTCGAGCTTCAGTTCGTCAAACCGGGTCGCAATCTCTTGCGCGATGGGGATCGACCGCGCGGTGGCCAGCGCGCAATAGTCCATGCCAGGGCAGGCGATGATGTCTGAGATG
>JABSSC010000162.1:4157-7227 GCA_013214635.1 Paracoccaceae bacterium
GACATGGGGCAGGATCACGTTTTGCTCGTGGCTGATGCGCAATTCGTCATGGCCATACCGCTCGGCCAAATCTGCCATGACGCGCATCTGGTCCGACGTTGCGTCGCCCGGTGTCTGGCCGTGCGCCTTGATTGAAATTGATACGATGGCGTATTCCGGGTTCTTGTGCTCGGACAGGTTTGTATCCGACCATGACTGGAATGCGGGGTTTGCATCGCGGTGTGCCGCGAAGGGAGAAACCGACGCAGTCTTGAAATCGGGGGCTGCAAAAGACTGCTCAATCTCCGCCAGAAGTTCTTGATCTGCGCCCGTGAATTCGCCCCGAAGTTCGGCAAATCGCGTCTCGACAAGGTCACGGATCGTGTCGATGCCGTTCTCATGAACGGTGATCTTGATGCGTGCTTTGTATTTGTTGTCGCGTCGTCCAAGCCGGTTGTAGACGCTCACAATGGCCTCGCAATAGGGCAGCAGGTCTTCTTTGGGCAGGAAGTCGCGGATGACTTTGCCAATCATCGGGGTCCGGCCAAGCCCGCCACCGACCATGACCTCAAAGCCTGGCTCGCCCGCGTCGCTGCGCACCATGCGCAGGCCGATGTCATGCGCTTTGGTTACGGCCCGGTCGTTCGGGCTGCCGGTGATCGCGATCTTGAACTTACGTGGCAGGAACTGAAATTCCGGATGGTCTGTCGACCACTGACGCAAAAGTTCGGCCACTGGTCGTGGATCTTCGATCTCGTCCGCTGCAGCACCCGCAAAATGGTCAGCCGTCACGTTGCGGATCGTGTTGCCGCTTGTTTGAATGGCGTGCATCTCAACATCCGCCAACGCGTCCAGCATGTCTGGCACGTCGTTCAGCTTGGGCCAGTTGTACTGGATGTTCTGGCGCGTCGTGAAATGGCCATACCCTTTGTCCCAACGGTCCGCAATGTAGGCAAGTTGGCGCATCTTGGCGCTGTCGAGCGTGCCATAGGGGATCGCGACCCGCAGCATGTAGGCGTGAAGCTGAAGGTAGAGCCCGTTCATGAGGCGCAGGGGTTTGAATTCGTCCTCGGTCAGGGAGCCGTCGACGCGGCGTTCGACCTGACCGCGAAACTGGGCCACGCGCTCGCGGACAAAGGCTTCGTCGAAGTCGTTGTACTTATACATTGCTCTGCTCTACCTGTTTGCCGTGGGCATAGTTCGACGGGCCGCGCGTGCGGAACGTCTCGCGAAAATGGGTGGGGGCGGGACCTGCGTCTCCAGCCGTTGCATCGGCCAGATATGCCCCAACGATCTCATGCGGCTGGCTTTCCGCGAAGAGCAGCCGCAATTGCGCGTGAGCCTCGTCGTCTATGAGTTCGGCTTCATCCATCCGGCGCGTCCATTCGTCGTCTGCCGTAAGCCAGACAACGTCGCCTTCAAGAAGCGCGTTTGCGGTGACAACTTTCGGGGTGAACTGTCGGGGCATCAGACGGCCTCCTCAGTTTGAAGTTCGGACAGGGTGGCCAATGCCGCACGCGGGGCAAGGCCGAAGAGGGTGAGCACGGGGCCGGAGAAGCCTGCTGTCGACATCGTGGGCTCAAGCTCGCCCAGCGTTGTCGCCTCAACGCGCTGATCGGCGCGCGAGGCATTCTCAATAAGGGTGACCGGCGTTGCCGGGTCGGCCCCGTGCATAAGAAGGCGGCCCTGAATAAACCGGGCCGCGCGCTTGCCCATATAGATCGCGGCAACCTCACCTGGTGCGGCAAGTGCCCGCCAATCCTGATCAGCGTAGCCTTTGACGTCATGCCCAGTGATCAACCGGACCGAGGTGTTGCGACCACGTTTGGTGAGGCTTTGACCGATCGACGCAACTGCAGCCGAGGCCGACGTGATGCCGGGAACAATCGCGTACCCAATCCCGTGGGCGGTCACGGCGTCAATCTCTTCGTCCAGACGCCCAAACACCGTCGCATCGCCAGATTTCAAACGCACAACATGCGCGCCCGACGCTGCATGTTCGACCAACATCTGATCAATGTCGCCTTGGGGCGTTGAGGGGCCGAAACCTTCTTTTCCCGCGTCGATGATGGTCGCTTCGCGGCGGGCAAGTTCAAGAATTTCGGGCGTGATCAACCGGTCGTGGATCACCACGTCGGCCTCATGCAGGGCTTTGCGCGCCTTGAGGGTCAGGAGTTCCGGGTCGCCTGGCCCCGCGCCAACGAACGTGACATGTCCAGGTTCGTCGTTCGGCGTAAGATGCTTGGAGAGCAGAGCGTCAAGCGCCGGTTTCAGACCCTCTTCGCCGTGTTCGTCAAACGCCTTTGGTCCGGCGTTCTCGTAATACTCCGACCAAAACGCCCGGCGCACGCGACCCATTGGCAACGCGTCGGCCGCAGAGCGAAACGCCTTGCCAACGCGCGCAAGAGTGCCGAGCGCGCGGGGGAGGCGTTCTTCAAGGTCTGCCTTGATGCGACGTGCCAGAACCGGGGCAGCACCCTCGGTGCCAATAGCGACCGTCACCGGATCGCGGTCAACGATAGCGGGCGTGATGAACTCGCTGGCGCCAAGGTTGTCGACCCAGTTGGTGAGCGCACCATCGGCCTGTGCAAGCTTGGTGACGCGCGCATCTTCAGCGTCGTCATCGTTGGCCGCATAAAATAGCGCTGCGCAGAGCGCATCCCCTGCTTCCATCGGACGCCGCAGAACTGACAGGCGACCCTCGCGTGCCCAGGTTAAAATCTGCGCGTCGATATCAGCCGCAACGACGGTCAGCTTGGCTTCCGTCTTTAGAAGCAGGCGCAACTTGGCAACCGCAGCTTCGCCACCGCCAGAGATGACGATGCGGCGGCCTTCGACGGCGAGAAAGATCGGAAAGTGCTTCATTTCAGGTCAACCCTTGCGTTGCAGTCAGATATAGGACAATTTCCTGATTGACCCCACCCCGAAAGAAGATTTAAGAACAATCGTTCTTTCAAGCCGCATGCTTGGGACGTTTTTGTTTTGAATCGACGGTATCAGGAATGGATGTTCGAATAGACGCGCTCGACAGGAAAATCCTCTCGGAACTGCAAGAGGATGCCAGCCAGTCCCTTGATGAAATCGCGCGCAA
>JABSSC010000163.1 GCA_013214635.1 Paracoccaceae bacterium
CTCCCGAACGGTATAGGAAAACGTCTCCGGCCATACCGACGGCATCATCCACGCGTCAATTCCGTATGTCAGGGCAAGCGTCCCGACCTCGTCTATCTGGTAGGCACCATGAATTTTCAAACGTCGAGACGGCCGGATTGTTGGTGGAAGCTTTCCGATGACAACAAAGCGAAGGTCTTCGCGCTTTGCCGTTTCACTTTTTGCCATGGCGTCAACCAACTCCGCGCCTTTGGCTGGGTTCAGGCTGCCGAGGACGCCGATCGTGCGTGGGGTCTGCCGAGACGGCTGGAGATCGGGAAGGTGGGCCCGCATGATATGAGGCTTCACGACAATCGGTGTGGCGAGTTCGGGAAAGGCCTCACGCACAATCGCCGCGCTGGACTCGGAAAACGCGCGCACCTCTCGCGCGCGTTCCAGAACACTGCGCCACGCAGCGCGCCAGTCACGGTGCGCGATCCTTTGTCCGTCGGACGTCACGTAGTCGTGGACAGCATCTTCCGTGTCGAGCCCGGGCACGCCTTCGAAGACCCCCGATGCTCCGACAAGGCAATAGGAGGGGCTGATGGGAAAGTAGTCGTGAAATTCAACGTCCAGCGACGCGTCTGGGGGTGAAACCAGATCGAGGAGCACGTGAGGTAAATTGTGTGCATTCTCTGCACCGACCGCGCAGGAATAGGTGACGTGCCGCTTTGGTGCGACATCAAGCAGGCGTTGTACGGCATCGAATGGTTCGACATCGAGATGCACTGACACGTCATCAAAGACGACTTCCATCGCAAAATGGGCGTCGCTGTGAACGCGGAGAATAACGGCTGGCTTGCCAGCCGCGTTAAGTTGCTCGACCTGATCGAAAACCGCTTGCTCGGTGCCCCCGCCAAGAGTGTGAAGCACAAAGACCCTCAATGGATCGGGGCTCAGGCTCGCCGCCCAGGCCAAAACCAGCCGCATGCGTACGGTCGCCAAGGGGTCGTCCAACTGGAACTGGCGCACCAGTTTTTCAAATTTGGGATAGCGCTTGATGAGTATCCCGTGATGGGCCTCGTTCAATTTCTTTTTTTCTTCAGCGCCAAAGGTGCTGTGACCAACATGGCCTACAAAAAGATCGGTCGCAGCGAGGTGGATTGCGCCTTCGTCAGCAGTTCTTCGGCACCAATCGACCTCCTCGCCGTAGCCCCGCCCGAATATCGGATCAAACCCGGGATGTTGGTCCAGCCAGGTCTCTGACATGGCCATGCAAAACCCCACGCCCGTTGGCATCGGATGATCCAGTGCGCGTTTTGAAGACAGTGAAGCCGCGACCGAATCCAAGAGATCGATCTGGTCATCCTTCAAAGGGATCGCTTGGCTGAATGTACCGAGCGACACAATCTGACCGTCGTTGGTCATAGGCGTAACCGAGGCAACATTCGGGTCTGCGAGCGGCGCAAGAAGACGACCAAGCCAATTGGGGGGGACCATTGCGTCCGAATTCACCAGAACTGCATGCCCGCCTCGGTCTCGCGCCTTAGACAAGCCGGCATTTGCTGCACCGACAAATCCAAGGTTTTCCGGCAGCCGGACAAGCGAAACGGTCTCAGGCGCCGTTTCCGCGAGCGCGTCGAGGTAATGTGCCGTGTCCATGTCCGTTGAAGCATCATCGACGATGATCAGATGAAAGGGTGCTTCGGTATTGTCCAGAAGTCGAGGCAGCGACCGTTTGAGAAATTCTATGCCGTTAAAGACCGGCACAACGATATTCGTTTGGCGCTGCGGGCGCGGCGCATCAGGGCTCGGCACCAACCATGTCTCATCGAATTTCGGTAAGCCTTCGGGTGACATCAGGATCCTGAGGACGCGTGCACGTGAACGGCTGCTTGGGCGTGTTGCGTGTTCCCAAAAATCACCGCGATGTCGGGCAAGGAAGCCAACAAACCCAAACCCGCTGCCCACCATGCGGGCATATTGCGCCAGTCCAGACACCTGAGACCTGCCGTAACGCAGCTGCGTATAGTGCAAGAAAATCGCCCGCATCTGACGGTACCGCAGCATGGGATTGAGTGCGCTCAACGTCGCCCTCAATGTACTCTGGGTCCGTCTGCTACGGCTTTGTAGATCAACGCAATCTGGCGAGACAAGCAGCGCTTGAGGTCATAGCGCTGCAAAACGGTTTCTCGCGCCGCGGCGCGCAGGGGCAACTGCGCCTCTTGATCACTCAGAACTTCTGCCGCTGTCGTCGCAATCTCATCCGTGTCAAAAAAATCTACGATACGCCCGTTCACACCGTCGCGGATAACTTCCCGAACGGGCGGCGTGTTCGAACCGATCACGACACAGCCCGATGACATGGCTTCAAGCATCGACCACGACAAAACGAACGGATAGGTGAGATAGATGTGCGCCGCCGATACCGACAACAGGTTCAGGTAGTCACTATACGGAATTCGGCCTGTAAAATGCACGCGGTCGGGCAGGGGCCCCGTTTCCGCCAGCATCTTTTCGCGCCACGTTCCGCCTTCGGGTGGTTTGCTCCCATAGCTGATCTCATCTCCACCCACGATGACCACGGTTGCATTTGGCCGTTTGTCCAGAATCTTGGGCAAGGCCCGCATGAAGCTGTGGAACCCGCGATAGGGCTCAAGGTTGCGCGACAGATAGGTCAGCACCTCGTCGCCGCGTGTGACCGTCTCCCCATTCGGGAGTGTGAATGTCGCCGCGTCATTCGGTTTGACGACATCGGTGTTGATGCCGTCATGAATGACTTCGATCCGGTCGCGGTAGGCGGTTGGGAACTGCGCCTTTTGCCAACGCGTCGGGCTATAGGCATAGTCTGCGGCTTCAAGCGCAAGCAAATGCATCCCGGCCCGGGCACGTGCACGGACGATGGAGTCAAAACCGGTAGAAAACTCTGCGTCGAAACCCACATCGCTCCCCCGACCGCGATAGTAGAACTCGCTATAGGAAATGAGCGGACATTCGGGAAAGACATCCTTGACGAAGAGCGTTTCACCCCAGCCCGGGTTGCCGATCATTACGTCCGGGCGGAATCCGCTTTCGCGTAGTTCAATCAGTTTGCGGGTGACACTCTGCGCATAGATCAGCCCCTTTTCGAACTGCACGAGGTAGGGGTGAATCGTCTTGGAGGCTTCACGATGCGGCTCGTACTCAATCTTGCGTACGCCCTCCAGCGACGGCTTCCCCTTATGGGTCAAGAAGACAATCTCATGACCGCCCTCGGCCACGAAGTGGCGCAGCAGGTGTCGGAACTGACCCGGAAAATTCTGATGAAAGAACAGAAGGCGCATGTCATTCCTTATCACGCGACCCTGCCGATGCCGTCGCCTGCAACGTGTGTTGGCCTTACTTTTTCATATTGGCAAGGTGATGTTCAATGGCCGCCTCGAGATCATCGTACCAAGTGAGCCGACCATTCTCGAGCACCGCACCTCGATCGCAAATTGCACGCACAGTGGAAACGTTGTGCGAGACCATGACAGCACTGCTGTTGGACAGCCGATCTTGCAGCATCGTTGTGCATTTGTCGCGAAACGATTGGTCCCCCACGCTGGTTACTTCGTCGATCAGGTATGTATCGAAACGAATACCCATTGAGACGGCAAATGCCAGACGTGCCCGCATGCCGCTTGAATAGCTTCGGATAGGAACGTCGAACTTGTCGCCCAGTTCGGAAAAGTCGCGTACCAAATCGATAAGATCGTCGGAATCAACCCCATACACTCGGGCGACAAAGCGGACATTCTGCGTGGCATTAAGATCGGGGTGAAATGTCCCGGAAAGGCCCACAGGCCACGAGATTGTGCCGTCCGAGATAATCTCTCCAACCGTGGGTTCCAGCGCGCCAGAGATGATCTTTAGAAGCGTTGATTTGCCAGCGCCGTTTCGCCCCAACAAAGCAACGGCCGAGCCGGTGGGAAACACGGCGTTGACGCGGTCGACCACATTCGTCTGTCGACCGCTTTGATAGAACGTTTTGGTCAGATTGCGCAGTTCAATCATCGCGCGTCAGCGGCGGTCTCGGATCGAATAATAGATCATAAGCATGATGCCCCAACCGGTGAAGCAAAAGAGTGTGACCAGCGCGATGAGTTCTGTGCGCGCGGGAAACTCTGCGCGTTCGGCCTGCGTGGGCTTCACATGCGCGGCAAGGTACATGCTTTGACGGCGCGCCTCGGCCAGGGCCGTGTCATAGGATGCCAGCGCGGCGGTATAGGCCGTTTCAGCAAATTCGCGGTCCACGGCGAGCCGTTCGAACTCCGCAAAGATCAACGCATAGCTGTCATCGGTGTCTTCGCCGTCTTCGATGATCTGCACGCCGCCAAGGCCCAATTTGCGCCGTTCCTCGGCAAGGCGGCGTTCGATGACTTCGATACGCGCTTCAAGCTGACGAATGCGAATATCGCCGGCGACGGTGTTCTCTCGCAAAAGGTCCAGTTCGATGAGCGCCTCTGCAAGTTGCGTTTGCAGCGTATTGAGCAACCCCATCTGACCTTGCACATCGGTCGTAGGGTCAACGATCTGTGTTCGCGACCGGAACGTGGTCATCGCTTGCCGTGCCGAGATCAAGCGCTCAATCGCCAAATCAAGCTCGGTTTTTGAGAATCGGATCGTATCGTCCTGCGCAATTGAGGACAGCTCGTTTACCAAACGCGCGCTCTCGTTGAAGAGTTCCGTTGCGATCAGCGTTGCATCCTCGGGCGTGAAGGCCAACGCGCGCACTTCGATCAAACCGCTTGCGTCGTCATAGGCCACCTTGACCATTCGGTGCCAATGGTCACGCAGGTCCTCGATCGTCCCCGACGGATCAAAGGCAAAGACAGGATCATCCTCCGGTTTGGAATAAAGGTCTCGCAGGCTGATGCGATCGTCGAGGATCTGCACGATCTCTTGGCTGTGCAAAAACTCGTACAGAATCGCGGCATCAATCGATGTCGATCCTGCCAGTTCAGAAACGCCCCCGAGCAATTCGATGGGCGAGGCGACCTCTTCCTTGCGGACAGAAAACCCGACCGTCGAGGCGTATTGATCATCTGCCCACTGATAGAGGTAATAGGCGGTCGCAAAAACCGGTAGAATCACCATCAGCAGGAAAGACGCCAGGATGATGCGGTGGCGGCGTTTTGGGCGCGCGTCGCCACTGGTTGGCAGGACACTTATGGTGGCAGTGCCCGTTTCGGCGTCTTTGTTTTTCGTATCCGGGGCTTCGCTCACCGGGACCTTCCGATCTTACGTTGTTTGCGCATGCGCGCGTTCTTGGCCATAACACATCATAATCTGAGCCGTTTTGCGAGGGCTGATGTCATCGACGACCACCGCGCCGCGTGCCCGCAAGGCGCGCATGTCCAAGACTATCATAGCGCTAATGTTGCGCGAGATGTCGACAACCTATGGCCGGTCGCCGGGCGGGTTCATCTGGTCTGTTGCTGAACCGGTAGCGATTATCGCCCTTTTGTCTGTGGCCTTTTCGATTGCGTTTCGCTCGCCGCCTCTGGGGCAAAGCTTTGCTGTCTTCTATGCCTCTGGCCTTTTGCCCTTCACGTTGTTTCTTGATGTGTCGCAGAAGATTTCGCTGGCTCTGAATTTTAACAAACAGCTCCTGTCCTATCCCGCCGTGACCTTTGTGGACGCGCTGTTGGCGCGCTTCTTCCTGAACGTTTTCGTCCATGTGATGATTGGAATTATCGTGTTCAGCGGTCTCATTCTGTTTTGGGAACCACGCCTGTCGGTCGATATCGTCGCCATGTCCAAAGCCTATTTGATGGCGGCGGCTGTCGCGATGGGGGTTGGGACGTTGAATTGCTATCTCTTTATGGTGTTTCCGCTTTGGCAGAACATGTGGCGGATTGTGACCAGACCACTCTTCATCCTTTCGGGGATCTTCTTTTTGTACGAATTTGTACCAGAGGAGTTTCAGATTTTCTTCTGGATCAACCCGCTGGTCCATGTGACGGCGCAGGCGCGCACCGCGATTTATCCGGTTTATGACGGGACATTCATCACGCCGGAATATGTCTGGTCGATCGCGTTGGTGACGTTCTGTCTGGGCCTTCTTTTGCTACGGCGCGACTATCGGAGCCTTCTGGCCAAGTAACGATGGACAGCGCGCATATTGTCATCCTTCTGGGCCTCTACAACGGGGCAAAGACGCTTGAAGAGCAGTTGGAGAGCCTTGCCGCGCAAACGCACAAGAACTGGTCATTGATAATTTCCGATGACGGCTCGGAGGATGAGGGGCCAGACATTGCCAAAAGGTTTGCCGCGCGCCATCCCGATCATGACGTACGATTGATTGATGGACCCGGGCGTGGGTTCCAAATGAATTTCCTCCATCTTGTGCGCGCGGTCCCCAGCACGGCCGATTTTGCCGCCTTCTGCGATCAGGATGATGTTTGGATGCCAGACCGATTGAGTGCGGGCCTGAAAGCACTGACGGATCTCGGACCAAATTCGGCGGCGATTCACTGTGGTCGAACCCTCTACTGTGACGAATCACTCGTGCCTTTGCGGAAGTCGCCCGAGTTCAAACGCCGCCCGAGTTTTCAGAACGCGTTGGTTCAGTCGATTGCGGGGGCAAACACGTATCTGATGACGGGTGCGGCGGTTGAATTGCTCAAAAATTCACCGGTTCCCGAGCGCGGGTTCGTGTCTCACGATTGGTGGGCGTACCAGGTGGTAACCGCCACCGGGGGGACACTTATCTACGATCCAGTCCCCCGGGTCCGATACCGGCTTCACGGTTCGAATGCCGTTGGTGCAAACGATACCACAGGGGCTGCCCTGAGCCGCGTGAAGGGGGTCATGGCGGGGCGCTATGGAGCTTGGAACGCTATGAACGTGGAGCTACTCAAGGCACAGGCGCACCTGTTCACCGCAGAAAACAAAGCGACGTTGGCTGAGTTCGAAAAGGTGCAGGGATCGGGATTTTTCAGTCGCTTGCACGCGTTGCGGCGCTCTGGCGTTTACCGCCAGGGGCGATTGCAGACACTGGCATTATGGATCTTTGCAGCGCTTGGACGGCTTTAGACTGTGATCACTCGGCCGGCGGTACCGCTGCGCTGAGCGATCCAATGGGCTGCGTAGATACATCTTCGGCCTGACGCGTGGCCAC
>JABSSC010000164.1 GCA_013214635.1 Paracoccaceae bacterium
CCATGGGCTCGGTTGTCGTGTGTGCCCGCGGCAGGTATCACCGGGGGGCTCTTCTTACAACTCTGGCCGCCGACCTGTGTCATATGATCAACCTTTGCTTCTCCTCTCGCGGCCCCGTCGCGACTCGGAGGCTTTTCTGAGCGAGATCCGAGAAGAACTGGGTTGGGCAGGCCCTGCTTTGATTGCTCCGGTTCTGGAAATTGAGGCGGTTGACGTTCAGTTGCCGCAACTTCAGGAGCAAAACGTCATCCTTGCGTCGCCAAATGCAGTGCCTGCGGATGGCTTGGCAGGTGCCAACTGCTTTGTCGTTGGGCAGCAAACCGCCGCAGCCGTCAGGGACGCCCAAGGCGAAGTTTTGGTGGTAGCGGAAACGGCCCACGAACTATGCGAATCGCTGGGCGAAGCCCCGGGTAATCAGCGGTTTATCTGGCTCCGCGGAAACGTGGTAACCTTGGATTTCAACAAAGAGCTTGAAGGCGCTTCACACGAAGTTGTCGGGTATACGGTCTACCGACAACTTGAATTGACGCTCGACCCAGCCGCAGTTGCCGAAATTGCCGCCGCCGATTTGGTGGTAGCGCCTGTTTTTTCAAACCGGTCCGCAAGCCTTCTTTCCAAGGCTTGGCCCGTTGGGCAGACCGAACCAAGGCTGGTCGCAATCAGCACCGCGGCGGCTTCTGGATGGTTGGACTACTCGGGAACGCCCAAGATTGCAGCATCGCCAAATCGTGCCGCAATGATCGAAGCGCTAAGTACTCTTTTGATACCCTGACGGGTTGTTGGAGCGGGACGCCATGGCTAGAGTTGAGTCTGCGCTGCCGTGACCTGCACGGATATTGGGTGAAAGGGACTTGGATTTGTCGAAGCCACCAAAGCCGACCGACCAGGACGCGGAAGAAGACCGCGTTGAAACGAGCGAGGTCGAAGCGGAAGCTGCCGAAACACAAGAAACTGATGATGCTGTTGAATTCGTTGGCGAAGACGTAACACCCGACGAAATTGAAGATGCGGAAGTTATTTCCGACCCTGAACCTTCGGGCGAGTCCAGCGAGGAGCTTTTGGAAGCTGAGACGGTCGCGCTGTCTGACGATGAGGCTTCCGATGAAGCGGAACCGGTGGCAGATTCTGAACCGGCGCCAAGAGCGGAAGAGCCAAAATCATCGACAGGCTGGATCGGACCATTTTTGGGCGGTGCGATTGCCGTTGCTGCGGGTTTCGTGGCTGCGCCTTATGTCCTGCCGTCTTTAGACTCGTCTCAGAGCGATGAAACTGTCGAATTGCGCGCCGAAATCGCAGATCTGTCTGCACGCCTGGAAGAAGCGACAGGACGCGCCGATGCAACAGCGTCTGAACTCGCCGGTCTCGTCGCGTTGGATATCGAAAACCGTTTGGAAACGCTTTCGACAGCAACTCCGGTGGAGGTCGTCGACAACAGTCCCGAGGTTGCCCGCCTGACCGAGGCCTTAGAAGCTGCGCTTGCCAGAATTGACGTGTTGGAAACGCAAGACGCCACGGCGTCGTTGGACAGTACACTCACAGATGAAGCAATGGCCGCGTTTGAATCTGATGTCACAGCTGCGTTGTCGCAAGCCCAAGCAGAGCTTGAAACTGTACGCGCTGCGGCAGCAGAGGTTGAACAGTCTGCGGCCGAGGCAGCGGCTTTGGCCGAAGCACAGGCGGCTCTGCAGTTTGTCGGTGTTGCGCTGGTTTCGGGCGAACCATTCGCCGACTCTCTTGCGCTAGTAAGCGAAACGGGTGCGGATATTCCGGCGGAACTTTCGGATCCGTCGGAAAGTGGTGTTCCCACGCTGGCGGCCCTTCAAGAAAGCTTTCCGGGTGCGGCACGTGTGGCTCTTGATGCATCGCGTCGCGCGCAGACCGACGATAGCCTTTCCGCACGGGTCGTTGGTTTCCTGCAGACCCAAACGGGCGCGCGTTCACTTGCCCCGCGCGAGGGGGATAGTGCTGACGCGGTATTGTCACGCGCCGAAGCTGCGTTACGTGCCGGGGACGTTGGGACGGCCCTGACCGAGCTTGAAGCACTGCCCGAGGCCGGATCAGCGGAAATGCAGGTCTGGATCGCGCCCGCGCAAGAACGTGTCGCCGCCGTTGACGCGCTCGCCGCTTTGCAAGCCGCGTTAAGTAGCCAGTAGGAGAACACGACGGATGCTATGGTCTCTCACAAAAATCGTTCTCTTCGTCTGCATCATCGCAGGTCTGGCCCTTGGGGCTGGCTATCTGATGGAGGCACAAGGCGGAATTCAGGTGTCCGTCGGTACAGTGGAGTTCAATCTTGGCCCGCTTCAATCGGTGATTGCGGCTGCAGTCCTGATCGCGGTGATTTGGGTCGTTCTGCGGCTTCTTGGCCTGTTGGTTGCTGTGTTTCGGTTTATCAGTGGCGACGAGACGGCAATTACCCGTTGGCTGCATCGAAACCGCGAACGGCAAGGTTTCGAAGCGTTGGCGGATTCAATGATGGCGCTGGCATCGGGCGAGGGTCGCGTCGCGTTGAACAAGGCCGCCAAGGCCGAGAAATACCTCAACCGTCCAGAGCTGACCAACCTTGTCACCGCGCAAGCGGCGGAACTGGCCGAAGATCGGGCCAAGGCCGAAGAGACATACAAGCTTTTGCTGGCTGATGAGCGGACACGGTTCGTTGGTATTCGCGGGATCATGAAGCAAAAGCTTGCTGACGGCGATAACGAGACAGCATTGAAACTGGCAGAGCGCGCTTTTGCGCTGCGGCCAAAGCATGTTGAGATGCAGGATACCCTGCTACAGCTTCAATCGGAATCCGGTGACTGGAGCGGCGCACGCAAGACGCTCGCCGCGAAGCTAAAGCATGGCGCGCTTCCGCGTGACGTACACAAACGCCGCGATGCGGTTCTCGCCCTGTCTGAGGCGCGCGATTTGCTTGATGACTCAACATCGATCGAAACCCGCGAGGCAGCGATTGCTGCCAACAAGATGTCGCCGGATCTGATCCCTGCCGCCACGATGGCAGCACGCGGGTACATCGAACAGGGCAAACTAAGACTAGCGACGCGGCTTTTGCGCAAAGCTTGGGAAACGCGGCCCCATCCGGATCTTGCCGCCGCATTTGCCGAGATTGTTCCAGATGAAACGCCCGCAGCGCGTCTGAAGCGGTTCGAGACGCTAACGCGTTTGCGGCCCGAAGATACTGAGACAAAGCTTCTGCTTGCCGAGTTGAATATTTCGGCGGAGGATTTCCCTGCGGCGCGAAGAGCCATGGGCGATCTTGCCGACGCAGATCCGACGCAGCGCACGCTAACGATCATGGCCGCGATTGAACGTGGTCAAGGCGCGGACGACGCTGTCGTACGTGGCTATCTTGCGCGCGCTGTCGGCGCACCGCGCGGTCCGCAGTGGGTATGTGGAAACTGTAACTCGGTCTATGCGGAATGGGCACCAGTTTGTGAGAACTGCGGTGCCTTTGACACATTGGACTGGAAGCGGCCACCGCATGATTCCGCGGCGCGTGGTCAGGGCGCAGACATGTTGCCGCTAATTGTCGGAGCGCCCGAGCCGGAGGAGGCGGAAACCGTGGTCGAAGACCTCGTCGATCTCGAAACGCCGGTTGAGGCCGTGGTTGTCGAAGAAGACGCAGCCGAAGACGCGGAAGCCAAAACCGCGTGATCGCTTAAGCCCAATGCGCTTGTAATCGCTGGGCGATGCTTTGCGGTCTTTCGCACACTGCCCAGTGCCCCGCGCCCTTTTCTCGGTGCAACTCAAACCCGCGGTTCGCGCAAAAACGCTCCGCCACCGAGATCCGGACGAATGGATCGGTTACGCCCCAAACGATCAGACCGCGTTCGGGCAAGTTAGCGAGATGGGTCGTCCATTCGTCCGACATGGTTTTGGCAGAGCGATAAAGTCGTAGGATGGAGCGTTTCATCGGGCGTCGCACATGGCTGGCTTCGATTTTGGCCAGATCGGCCGGCATTCCTGCCTCGGACAACATGACTTCCAGTCTGGCGGGGCGCGCCATAGCCATAAAAATCTCGCCATAGATCGGTGTTTGCCAGATGCGCGCGGTTTTGTGCCAGCGATAGCCGGGCTCTAGGACCGCATTCATCACCGTCCAACTTCTCACTAACTCGGGCTTAAGACTGGCCAGCCGCATGATGAGTGCCGCCCCCCAGTCATGCCCAACAAGGTCAATCGGTCCGGTCGATGCGACCTGGGCCTCGACCAGTTCGGTGAGCCACGAGAGGTATTCTTCCTTGGTTGAGGAAAACCCGCGTGGTGCAGGGGCCGTGAACCCAGGCAGGGCTGGAACGATGGTTTCGTTTGCAGGAAGGTCCAACGCATCGAGCAAGGGCCGCCAAAGGGCGGGGGTGTCGGGAACACCATGAAGAAAAAGGGCAGTCATGACACAGAATAACCGGCAAGTGCCGTCTCTGGCTAGACGCCTAGTCCCGCGGTAAGCCCACCATCGATTTTGTAATCTGCGCCAGTACAGAATGCAGCCGCGTCACTGCAGAGAAACGCAATGAGCGCGCTTGTCTCTTCAATTGTTCCGACGCGCCCGATTGGGTGCGCAGCTCCAAAGCTTTTGATGGTGTCTTCTATCGAACCGTCCTCACCGGCGACCTGACGGGCCGCAAATTCCAAAAGCGGCGTGCGGATCGATCCGGGGCTGATAGAGTTCACCCTGATGTTGTCGCGCGCGGCATCGACGGCTTGCGCGCGGGTCAAGGCATGAATGCCGCCCTTGGTCGTGGCATAGGCCAGGACACCATTCTGGTTCTGGTGTCCTTGCACGGAAGAGACGTGCACGATCGACCCGCCGCCTCTCCGCTTCATGTGCGGATAGGCGAAATGTGACGTCAGATAGCACGAGGTCAGATTGACCCCAATCACGCGGTTCCAATGGCCGATGTCGGTGCTCGCTGTGTCGCCATAGGTTTGCACCGCAGCGGCATTAACCAAGATGTCGACGCCGTTCTGCGCACTGGTCACCTCACCAACCCAGCGCGCAACATCGTCTTCCGATGAGACGTCAACGCGCGAAACGGTTACGTCCAAACCCGCGCAGTCGGTTTCCGCTTGTTCATTGAGCGCGGGGTCAATGCCAGCGCAAAAAACACGCGCCCCACCCCGCGCAAACCGGATTGCAGCGCCGAGGCCGATACCGCTCGTCCCTGTCACAAGTGCGATCTTGCCATCAAAATCACTCATGCACCGTCCTCCGCCTATGCCGTGCCGACATGGCGAAGCGCGATTTCCACGCCGCGCAGCTCGGCGAGGCCCTTGAGCCGCCCAATTGCGGAATAGCCTGGGTTGGTTTTTTTCAGGATGTCATCCAGCAAAAGATGCCCATGATCCGGACGCATGGGGATTTCAACGTCCGGCCTTCCCTCCGCCGCGCGCCGATCCTCTTCAGCCAGTAACGCGCGTACGACATCAACCATATCGGTGGACCCGTCCAAATGATCCGCTTCGTAAAAGCTGCCATCGGCCTCTCGCGTGACATTTCGGAGATGCGCAAAGTGGATGCGGGGACCAAATTCCTTGATCATCTCGACAAGATCGTTGTCGGCGCGCGCACCTAACGAGCCGGTACAGAACGTGATGCCGTTCGCCAGTGATGGCTGCGCCGAAAATGCGGCACGATAATCCTCGGCCGTGCTCAGAACACGCGGGAGACCAAACAGCGAGAATGGCGGGTCGTCAGGATGCGTGCACATCCGCAGGCCAAGCTCGTCGGCAAGTGGAATAATCTCGGATAAGAACTCAGTAAGTGACCGACGCAGCCCTTCGGCGCCAAGCCCTTTAAAGCTGTAGATTAGGTCGCGAATGCCGTCGCGGGAGTGGGTTGCCTCTGCGCCCGGAAGCCCTGAGATGATGTTGAACTCAAGTGCCTCAATTTGCGCCTGATCCCAATTCTTAAATCGCTCCTCCGCCGCCGAGAGAGTTGCCACGTCATAGTCAGTTTCAGCTTCGGTACGCTTCAAAATGAAAACGTCATAGCCGCAGAAATCAACCGGGTCGAACCGCAACGCGCGTCCGCCATTCGGTGCTACAAAACTCAATTCGGTGCGCGTCCAGTCCACGACCGGCATGAAATTAAAACAGATGACCTTAAGCCCGGCCTGCGCGAGGGCGCGCATGCTGCTGCAGAACGCGTCGATTTCTGGACGAGCGGCTCCGCCGTCTCGCTTGATGGCGCTCGGGACTGGAATGGATTCTGTGACGGTCCAAGTGAACCCTTCGCTCTCAATCATGGCCTTGCGCTGGTCAACCAGCTCATTTGGCCAAGCCTGCCCATCGTAGATTTCGTGCAGAGCGGTCACGATTCCCGAAGCCCCTGCCTGCCTAATATCTGCCAGCGATACCGGATCTTGGGGGCCAAACCATCTCCACGATTGTATCACGGGTTTTTCCTTGAAGTTGTCTGTCCCCTTTGAACGCTACCCCATCGGTGACATTGGGCAAAGATGCTGATCGCCGATACGCGACAAGTCTTGGCCCCGGGGTGGCGCAAAGCTTAGGGTCAGGACCCATTGATTTCCGCCCAGAGACATGATTCACAGCTCGAAAACAATCGCTGACATGTCTGATCTTTTCTGGCTGACAGATGCGCAGAAGGCGCGACTTGAGCCCTTCTTTCGCAAGTCACACGGCGACCCCCGCGTTCACTGCCCGGCAGGGCATTGCGCAGCAATGTTCCGAGAGGGGTGATCAGCGTGTGTTAAGTCGAGTTATCTTACTCGATAACAATGGCTTACGGTGGCGCGATGCGCCTGCGTAATACGGTCCGTATAAGACGCTCTGCAACCGTTGGAAGCGGTGGAGCGACAGAAAAGATCCTCGCCCGGTTAATGGCAGATCTGGCTGCCGAAATATACTGTCTATGAGTGCTGACCGTAGTCCGAAGTGGTCTCACAGATCCGATGGAATAGATCGGGTATCCCAATGGACAGGTGTATTATACGTCTCCCCTCCCCCAGCACCCACGCTGAGACGCTACATGCCTAGATC
>JABSSC010000165.1 GCA_013214635.1 Paracoccaceae bacterium
CGCGTTTTTCTGGACGCTCAAGAAAGGTCAGTACGACGACCCCGCGGGCGACAGCCGTAGAATTCTGACCGACGACTATGACGACAAGCCAAAGTCCTGAGGCCTAGATTTCTCCGGCTTGATTGATCAGTTCAAGCACGGTCGGCCCCATATCTTCGACAATCAAAGCGACACCATCCTTGTTTGGGTGAATACCGTCGGGTTGCATGTACTTTTGAAGTGCAGCGGCCAGATCGGTCTGGCTTGTCAGCGCTTGCAAAAAATCGGGATAGAGCAGTGCCCCATAAGCGTCCGACAGGTCGGGATAGATTGCGTCGAAGTCGGATTTATAGTCGGGGCCATAGTTTGGCGGTGCAGTGATGCCGGCCACCATGATCGGCACACCCGCATTGCGTGCTGCGCTCAGAATGCCGTCCATATTGGCACGCGCTACGGCAGGATCGATCCCGCGCAAGACGTCATTGCCCCCCAACGCGACGATCAGGGCGTCCACCTCTGGCGTTAGCGTCCACGCGATCCGAGACAGACCGCCGGCAGTTGTGTCGCCCGAGACGCCGGCGTTGATCACACGGGCGGCGGCACCCTGCGCCACAAGCCATGCTTCAAGCTGGGGCACGAACCCCTGCTCAGGTACCAACCCAAAACCTTGGGTGAGGCTGTCGCCGAGGGCGGCTATGACAACCTCGTCAGCTACCGCGATGGGCGCTGCCAGCAAAAACGCACCCGCCAAAAGGTTGCGCCCAACGGTTTGCACCCCATATCCCCGCCTACGGACCCAGCCAAGGACATCGCCCATGACCGATACTGTGCTTTCCATGACCGATGCGAAGCTTTCGCTGGATGGAAATGCTGGGCGCATCGATATTCTCAAAGGCATATCGCTTGAGGTGCTGCGAGGGGAGACACTCGGTCTCATCGGTCCGTCGGGGTCAGGCAAATCATCGCTCCTCATGCTCATGGGCGGGTTGGAGCGCGCCACATCGGGAAAGATCGAGGCGTTGGGTCACAACCTGTCCGATCTTGATGAAGATGCGCTTGCCCGCTTTCGAAGGGATCATATGGGGGTCGTTTTCCAATCCTTCCACCTTATCCCGACAATGACGGCGCTGGAAAATGTTGCAACCCCGCTGGAACTGGCCGGGGTCGGCGACGCATTCGAACGCGCGGCGTCGGAATTGGATGCCGTGGGTCTCGCAGATCGGAAGGATCATTATCCCGCGCAGATGTCGGGTGGCGAACAACAGCGTGTCGCCTTGGCACGTGCGGCGGCACCAAGACCTGAAATCCTTTTGGCGGATGAACCCACGGGAAATCTCGATGGTGCCAACGGGCAGGCGATCATGGAGATGCTCTTTGGACTTCGCGACCGACACGGTGCCACGTTGGTCCTTGTGACCCACGCACCAGAATTGGCCGAGCGTTGCGACAGGGTCCTGCGATTGCGCGACGGTTTGATCGATACCGAAGCTGCCGCCAAGGCCGCAGAATGAACTGGTCTGCGGCGTTCAAGATCGCGGCGCGAGAACTGCGCGGTGGACTTCGAGGGTTCCGTGTCTTTTTGGCCTGCCTCGCGCTGGGTGTTGCCGCAATCACGGCAGTCGGGATCGTGCGGGAGAGCATTACAGCGGGGCTTGAGCGTGAAGGGGCGTCGATCCTCGGAGGAGATGCCTCAATCCAGCTGACTTATCGGTTTGCTGAGGATTTTGAGCGCGATTGGATGGCAGAAAACGCGCTTGCGACGAGCGAGATCGTCGACTTCAGATCGATGGCGGTCTTTGACGCCGGGGAGGGCGCTGAACGTGCGTTAACGCAAGTCAAAGGCGTTGACGGGCTTTACCCGCTTTACGGTGAGGTCGTGCTCGACCCTCCGCAGTCCCTCGCGTTGGCATTGGCAGGGCAAGATGGCGTTCCCGGCGCCGTTATGGATCGTGTCCTGGCCGATCGTCTTGGATTGGCCGCAGGGGGCATCTTTCGGCTTGGGACGCAGGAATTTGTCCTGAGTGGGATCTTGGAACGGGAACCCGACAGCGCACAGGGTGGCTTTGGTCTTGGCCCCCGGACAATTGTCCGGACGGAGGATCTGGCAAACTCGGGGCTCTTGGCACCGGGGACTCTGTTTGAGACAGAGTATCGCTTGCGGCTTGCGGAAGAGTTCCCTCTCGACATCGCGCGAGCCGAAGCTGAACAGGCGTTTGGGCCGGGGATCAGGTGGCGTGACCGTCGCAACGGCGCGCCCGGCGTCGCGGTTTTCGTCGATCGGCTTGGGTCCTTCCTCGTACTGGTCGGGCTGGCGGGATTGGCCGTGGGCGGTGTCGGGGTCTCGGCCGCCGTGCGCTCCTATTTGGCGGAAAAGACCGGCGTCATTGCGACACTCAAGACGTTGGGGGCAGAAAGTCCCACCATCTTCGCCAGCTACTTCCTTCAGATCGGCGCGTTGAGCGTTCTGGGCATCCTATTGGGCCTTGCCCTTGGTGTCGCGGCTCCGCTGGCATTTGCCCCGGTGATCGAAGCGCGGCTTCCCGTGCCGGCGGCTTTTGCTGTGCACGCCTCGGCACTGTGGGAGGCGGCGCTCTATGGTGCCCTCTCCGCATTGATATTTACGTTATGGCCGCTCGCGCGCACAGAAGAAGTTCGGGCCGCAACGCTTTTTCGCGATGCCGTGTCGACCAAGTTCAAGTTGCCGCGTCCATTCTGGTTGATTGTGATCGCACTTTTGCTCGCCCTTCTCGTGCTGTCGGCGGCGATACTTTCGGGTGTCCCGACGCTGGCGCTCTGGTCGGCGGTTGGCATCGGCGGGGCTTTTGTGACGCTTGTGCTGGCAGCGCTTGGTGTGCGCTCTCTGGCCCGTTGGTTGGCGAAATCCCAGATGTTGCGCGGGCGCACGACCGCAAGATTAGCGCTTGGTGCCGTTGGCGGGCCGGGCGGCGATGCGATGTCGGTCGTTCTATCGCTCGGGCTCGGTCTGAGCGTTCTGGCCGCCGTTGGTCAGATTGACCGGAACCTACGCAACGCAATCGCGTCCGATCTGCCGCAGGTCGCGCCCTCCTATTTCATGGTCGATATCCAGACAGATCAGCTGGGCGGCTTTATGGAACGGCTGAATACAGATGATGCCGTGTCCCGGGTTGAAACCGCACCAATGCTGCGTGGGATCATTACCGAGATCAACGGTCGCCCAGCTCGCGAAACTGCAGGGGATCACTGGGTTTTGGAAGGTGACCGGGGCATAACCTATTCCGATCTTCCGACCGAACAGACAGTGATCACAGAAGGTGAATGGTGGCCCGAAGATTACACTGGACCAGCACAGATCAGTTTCGCCGCCGAAGAAGCCGAAGAGATGGGCCTTTCGCTGGGCGATCGGATGACGATCAATGTGCTGGGGCGCGACATCGAAGGTGAGATCACGAGCTTTCGTGTTGTCGATTTTTCAACCGCCGGCATCGGGTTTGTCTTGTCGATGAACCCGTCGGCGCTTGCCGGTGCGCCCCATACCCATATTGCGACGATATATGCCGAAGAGGCTGCAGAGGCGCCAATTCTGCGCGATCTCGCCAGCGCGTATCCCAACATCACCGCGATCCGTGTGCGAGACGCGATTGCACGGGTCACAGATGTGCTCGCCGGGATCGCGGCGGCAATCACCTATGGTGCGCTGGCCACGCTGATCACAGGCGGCGTTGTCCTGATCGGGGCCGCGGCTGCTGGTGAGCGGGGGCGCGTATATGAGGCGGCGATCCTGAAAACGATCGGTGCGACACGTGGCGCGATCCTTGCAAATTTCACCCTTCGGTCAGCCATTCTCGGAGGTGCAGCGGGGCTTGTGGCGATCCTCGCCGGGTCCGTTGCAGGGTGGGCGGTGACGACATTTGTCATGGAAACCGACTTCATCTTTGAGCCAGTCTCAGCCGTGGTGATCGTGGTCTCAGGAATTCTTGCAACCTTGCTTGCTGGGCTTGTTTTTGCGCTCAGGCCGCTTTCGGTTCGTCCCGCGCAAACCCTGCGTGCACGAGAATAAAGCGGACTCTTCCAGCGTAGGAAATCTGCATCAAACCGGGCATCTGCCTATTTTTCTGGCATAGGACTTGATTCCTCGCCCGGCTTGGTGGCCTGGATTTGATCTGAGACGGCGCCACAATAAGCCTTGGCGTGCAGGGTGCTTAGGGTTCCGCCCAATTCAGGGGTCTGGTCCGAGAAGCACCGCCGCGGCGGCAAACTCCGCCCGGTACACGGCGGGCCAAAATCCCGGGAGAACTCCTGCGCAGGACCAGTCCGCGCCTCGTTTCTTGTTCCGTCTGCGGTTGGGTCCTTTCGAAGGAAAGGCGGAACCGAACACGGGGAAGACGTCATGCTTAAGAAACTCCTTCTGGCAACGACCATTGTCGCCACCACCGCGATGCCTGCTTTTGCTCAGGAAAAAACAGAATTTAAACTCGCCTGGTCAATCTATGTGGGCTGGATGCCTTGGGGCTATCTCGAAGATAGCGGCATCATGGACAAGTGGGCCGACAAGTACGGGATCGATGTCGAGATCGTGCAGATCAACGACTATATCGAATCCATCAACCAATACACAGCTGGTGCGTTTGATGGTGTGTCTGCCACCAACATGGACACGCTTTCAATTCCCGCTGGTGGCGGCGTGGACACCACCGCACTGATTGTCGGCGATTACTCGAACGGCAACGATGCGGTGATCATCAAGGGCGAGGGTGATCTCGCCTCACTCGCGGGCAAGCCCGTGAACCTCGTTGAGCTGTCGGTTTCGCATTACCTGCTCGCGCGCGGTCTGGACAGTGTCGGCCTGTCGGAGGCCGACCTTGACGGCGTGATCAACACGTCTGACGCGGACATGATCGCGGCCTACGCAACAAATGATGTTGAGGCTGTGGTGACGTGGAACCCGCTCGTGTCGACCATCATGGAAGAACCGGGTGCGAACAAGATCTACGACAGCTCAGACATCCCGGGTGAGATCATCGACATCATGTTCGTGAACACCGAGACGCTCGCCGCTAACCCTGATTTCGGGAAGGCTGTGGCTGGCGCATGGTATGAAGTCATGGCGCTCATGGCAGCTGGCGACGAAGGTGCGCTGACTGCGATGGCTGAGGCGTCGGGCACTGATCTTGCCGGATACAAGGCGCAGTTGGCATCGACCGAGATGTTCTATGACCCGGCCGATGGGGTGAGCTTTACGTCGGACGACGCGCTCAAGTCCACGATGGTCGAGGTGGCTGAGTTCCTGTTCGATAAAGGGATCCTTGGTGAAGGCGCGCCAAGCCCTGATTTTGTTGGCGTGGAATATCCCGATGGCTCAACAACCGGCGATGCGTCAAACGTCAAAATGCGCTTTGACACGACCTATATGCAAATGGCCGCAGACGGGGCGCTGTAAGCAAGACGGCCTCGCCTTCCGGCGGGGCCTTTTCCCATGCGACTGATCAACCGATCTCCCGGTCCTGCACTCAGGGTCTTTCTGACGCTTCTGCCGTTCGTGCTGGTGCTGGTCGCCTACATGATAGCATCAGAGGCGCGGCTCGCCGTGAACCCTCAAGACAAGCTGTTGCCAGCACCGTCTACGATTGCTGCAACGGCGGAGCGTCTGCTGACAGAGGGTGATAGGCGGACAGGGCGGATCTTGTTCTGGCATGACACCGCAATCAGTCTGCAACGGCTCGCCATCGGGGTCGGGCTTGCGTCCCTCACCGGGTTGGTCTTTGGACTTCTGATCGGACTGGTTCCGCACATCCGGGCGACGTTTGGCGGGTTTGTCGCGGTCGCATCGATGGTGCCGCCGCTGGCAATCCTACCGATACTCTTCATCATTTTCGGCCTCGGGGAAGTGTCGAAGATCATGCTGATCTTCATTGGCATCACGCCCTTTTTGATCCGCGACCTCGCACAACGGACAGTCGAAATACCGCATGAGCAGATCGTCAAAGCTCAGACGCTTGGGGCCTCAACCGGCGTGATCGCGCTGCGTGTTGCGTTGCCGCAAATCCTGCCGCGCCTTGTGCAATCTGTACGCTTGTCGCTGGGACCGGCATGGTTATTTCTGATCGCGGCGGAGGCCATCGCGTCGGACCTTGGTCTGGGCTACCGCATCTTCCTCGTCCGTCGTTATCTCGCGATGGATGTCATCCTGACTTACGTCATCTGGATCACGATCCTCGCGTTCCTGATCGATCTTGCGCTTCGTTGGTTGTCGCGCCGTGCCTTCCCGTGGTCGGGGGACGGGTTATGAGTTTTGTCACCGTTCGCGATATCTTTCAAAGCTACGATGGGCGTCCCATCCTTGAGCGGGTGAATCTCGACGTAGAGGAGGGGGAGTTTGTCTCCATCGCCGGTGCGTCGGGCTGTGGTAAGTCCACGTTTCTGAGGTTGCTGCTGGCCGAAGAACAACCGACGCGCGGTGAGATCCGAATTGATGGCAACGAACCCGCAAAGGAACCGGGACCTGAACGCGGCGTGGTGTTTCAGAGATACTCGGTTTTTCCGCATATGACGGCCCTTGAGAACATAGTCGCGGCCGAAAGCTTTCCGACAACTTGGGGGCGCTTTGGTGGTGCGAAGAAGCGAGAGGCGAGAGAGCGGGCGCAGGCCACATTGGATCGGATCGGTCTGGGCCATGTTGCGGGCAATTATCCCGCGGCTCTGTCTGGCGGGATGCAACAGCGGCTGGCCATCGGGCAGGCGTTGACCGCAAAGCCAAGGGTGCTTTTGCTCGATGAACCTTTTGGGGCGCTCGATCCCGGAACGCGGCTGTCCATGCACGAGTTTCTGAGCGAACTGCGCAACGAGGCCCCGATGACCGTGTTCATGGTGAGCCATGATCTTGAAGAGGCGTTTAAACTCGGGGATCGCGTTTTGGTTTTTGACAAACCGCGCTGGGACCCCACCGACCCAGAGGCCTATGGAGCCACGATCACTTACGACTTTGATGCCCGCG
>JABSSC010000166.1 GCA_013214635.1 Paracoccaceae bacterium
TAAGACAGAAAAAACAGGAAAATTCAATCTTTAACAGGTAATTTGATGAAGTACCACAGATTCACTCAATGGTTGTGGTATCCAGCTCTGGCTTATCACAAAGTACTTGAGACCAACTGGAACAAAGGTATGATTGCATGAGGACATTTTCACTGAGAGAACAGGACATGACTGCAGATCACCTGACGCTTGCGGCGCGCAACACGCTTGAGGCGCTTTTGGGCACGCGCGAGCTTGTCGATATCGCACCAGCAACCATGGCCAAGCGTATGGTCAAATCCGACGAAGAGATCGCCCTGATCCGCGAGGGCGCACGCGTGGCAGACGTGGGCGGGGCGGCAGTTCGCGATGCGATCCGGAGCGGCACACGCGAGATTGACGTGGCTATGGCCGGGCGCGACGCCATGGAGCTTGAGATCGCCCGCGCGTTCCCCGACAGCGAAATGCGCGACACATGGGTCTGGTTTCAATCTGGCCTCAACACCGACGGCGCCCATAACCCCGTCACCATGCGTCAGCTTCAGCCTGGCGATATCCTCAGCATGAACACGTTTCCAATGATCTCGGGCTACTACACCGCGCTGGAACGCACGCTGTTTTTGGGGGAACCGGACGCGGACTCCCTGCGCATCTGGAAGGCGAACGTCGCCGCGCATGAGCTTGGCCTGAGCCTCATCAAACCGGGCGCGACCTGCTCGGGCATCTGCGACGAGATCAACCGCTTCTTCGCGGATGAAGGATTGCTGCAGTACCGGTCCTTCGGATACGGACACTCCTTCGGCGTGCTCAGCCACTACTACGGCCGCGAGGCAGGGTTGGAGCTTCGCGAGGATATCGACACAGTACTTGAGCCCAACATGGTCGTCTCCATCGAACCCATGCTCTGGATTCCTGAGGGCACACCCGGCGCAGGAGGCTATCGCGAACACGATATTCTGGTCGTGGGCGACACGGGGGCCGAGAACATCACTGGCTTCCCCTACGGCCCCGAGGCCAACATCGTGGCGGCATGACCCGCCACGCCGTCCACGACAGCGGCTATTCGTGGCTGCGGCTGGCGATCACACTCGCCATCGCCGCGGTTGCGAATGTCGGGATGTGGGCGGTGATCGTGGTTTTACCGGCCATCGAGGCCGAGATGGGTCTGAGCCGCGCCAGCGCCTCTCTGCCCTATACGATGACCATGATCGGCTTTGCTGTCGGCAATCTCCTGATCGGGCGGATTGTCGACCGCTACGGGGTAACGCTGGCTTTAACGGGCGCGGCGGTGTTCTCCGCACTTGCCTATGGCGCGGCGGTTGTTTCGGGCGGGCTCCCCCTGCTCTTGCTCGCGCATCTGATGCTTGGCGTGGGAACCGCTGTTGGATTTGGTCCGCTGATTGCCGATATCTCGCACTGGTTTCTCAGGCGTCGCGGAATTGCCGTGGCGCTGGCGGCAAGCGGGAACTATCTTTCCGGTGCGATATGGCCCACGCTTTTGACCGGCGTGTTGGCGGAGGACGGATGGCGCACCGTTTACCTGATCCTTGCTGCCATGACCCTTGGTGTGGTGATCCCACTTGCACTTCTGCTTCGGCGAAAGGTTCCCGAAGAGGCGATGCAAGTGGCCGAGACGACCGCCTCGCTCAATGCACGCAACGCGGGATTTTCGCCCCGCGCGCTGATGTATCTGCTGGGTCTCGCGGGCATCGGGTGCTGCGTGGCCATGTCCATGCCACAGGTTCACATCGTCACGTATTGCGTGGGCCTGGGATACGGGCCAGTGGCGGGGGCCGAGATGCTGTCTCTGATGCTGCTCGGCGGGGTCGTAAGTCGGATCATCTCCGGCCTTGTCGCAGACAAGATTGGCGGCGTCATGACGCTGCTTGTGGGTGCGATCCTGCAATGCTTGGCGCTATTTCTGTTCCTGCCATATGACGGGCTTGTCCCGCTTTACCTGATCAGCCTCGCCTTTGGACTGGTGCAAGGCGGTATCGTGCCCAGCTATGCGCTTGTTGTTCGCGAATACATGCCAGCGAAAGAGGCTGGTGCACGGGTCGGGTTCGTCATGATGATGACGATCCTCGGCATGGCGTTGGGCGGCTGGATGTCGGGCTGGATTTATGACGTGACCGGGTCCTACGAATTGGCCTTTGTGAATGGCATTGGTTGGAACGTCCTGAATATCGCTATCATCGTCACGGTGTTCCTACGTGGGCGGAGGCGGAAGGTGGTTTCCGCGTAAGTCTTCGATTCAGTATCGGCATGCTCAGAGCGCATGCTCTGCGCGGCACGCAGGCGATAAAGTTGATGCTAAACGACAACCCTTAGATCAGGCGGCGAAGACGTATGCGTTCGAACCTTGGCACCGCAAGAAAAGCGATCTGCAAACGCCAGGCCTGCGCGGATCACATGCGGATCCATCATGTCCAAACAAAGCGCCATCACTGCGGCGCGGGCCTCTCCCGTCTCATCGCGCCGCATGTGGTGCAACATGAACAACAGGTTCACCTCGTCACCAGTCGCAAAATCGCGCGATGCAGGCGTCATGGGATCATGAAAACAAATCGAATGATCGCGCGCATCCAGCACCGCACGAATGACCTTCTGCAAACGATAAGCCACAGCCAGGCCCAGTGCTTCGCCCCATCGCTCGTCTGCGACGGCAAAGGCATGCCCCCATGATTGCATTGCCGGCGTCTCAAAAGACGTGAAAAAATGTCGTGCGACCGTAAGAAGGCCACGCTCGAATTCGTCAAGCTCCAGTGTATCGATCAACAGATTTCCATCAGGCGGGCA
This sequence comes from Paracoccaceae bacterium, assembly GCA_013214635.1. Taxonomy (GTDB): domain Bacteria; phylum Pseudomonadota; class Alphaproteobacteria; order Rhodobacterales; family Rhodobacteraceae; genus JABSSC01. The sequence goes on from JABSSC010000166.1 coordinate 2,779, forward strand.
CGCAGGCTGCGCCTCATTGCTCTTGTCATAAGGTGTCATGGCAGCGGGTCGTAGTCCTTCAGGAACTCTTCGAAGCGGGCATCGCTTGGTCGCAGGAAGCTCTTCACCGATTGAAAAACCTGCACAACGCCGGATCTGAGTAAGGCAAAAAATGCCCTCGTCGGCCGATACGACCCCGGAACGCCTTCCGAAGCGCGCGCCGACGAGGGCTTTATTGAGATGCGCGGCAAGCCTGCGCGCCTCAAACCATGGATGCCGCGTGGTTTGTCGCGGCAGAGCTTGTTTTCAGGGGTGGCAAAATCATTGCGAGCCCGCACATGCGCGCCAGAAAGGCCGCTGTGTCATTGCCTTCGCACAGTATCATGGCATGGGTTTGGGCGACACCGTTGCGCCCTTCGCGCACCGCACGCAGCACACTCATGAACTGGCGCTCATGTTCACTGACAATGGCAGAACATCCCGGGCATCCGGGACTGCTGAAGCAAAAACAGGAGGACCGGCTCATGCGCATGGACTGCACCGCTGCCAGAACTTCCAATCCAAACTCACCCGATGTGTCGTTCACAGACGCGTCCTGCGCGATTTGCATGGCTCTAAGCCAAGCCTGCGACTCGGGCACCGCGAAGGTTTGCCAAAAATGCCGTGCGACGTTCAGGACCGCGCGTTCTGCGCCATCAAAACCTGCATCAGCAAGCGCCAGTTCCTTGGCCGACGGCGACCGTCCGCAACACTGCTTATTCGCCTTGTTTTGACCGAACCAGTTCCGATCTTTTCTTCCGTTGCGATCCATCTTTCCCTCGCGAGGCAATCTGTCCGCGCATGCAAAAAATGCGCCTCATGCCATCGTTGGGGATTCGGTTACCTGACTTGGCAGGTATTTCCTGATTAATTTTGTCGGATTTGTCCAGTCTTTTATTGCATCGCGAAACTCGCGCCTTCAGGGCCCTATCCCCGCACAATCCAATAGTTGAAGTTCGCACTCCCCACGACGCCCCACATCCGCAACCAGAACGGCATCATGCCCTCTAGCCCCCGCGCAGCCGCAAGCGGCCCAAGATCAGTGGGATCGCTCCACCCAAACTCGGCAAGCATTGCGATGACGGCCGACTTCGCATCCGCATGATCGCCGCACAAAAACACGTCATGCGCGCCGTCGATCAAGGATGGCTCCACCATCAGCTTATGGTTCATGGTGTTGAGCGTTTTGACGACCCGGGCGTCAGGCAACGCCCGTTGAAGCTGCTCTCCGGCCGATGTGGTATTTGACAACTCGGGCACAAGTGTGGGCGGCATTCCTTTTGAACCATCGAGCGGGTTGGTCACGTCGACAACCGTTTTGCCAGCAATATCCCGCGCGTCGATTGCGGCAACGCCAGAGTTTGGCGCGATGGTGGCCCGCGTGCTGTTTCCCGCGATCCGAGACCGCCATCCCAACCTGACGCTTGTCATGCGGCCTAGCTATGCGTTCGAAGATATGCAGGACCCGGGCACGGACCTCGCCTTTCGGGTCGGCACCTTCAAGGATGACCGCCTTGTGGCAATCAAGCTTGGCGGATTTCGCCGCGCGCTTGTCGCGGCACCCCTGTTTGTGGACCGGCACCCGATCACCCACCCGCGAGAGTTGGTCGACAAACCGTGCCTGACCTTTCGAGGAGATCGACCGGGGGGAACCTGGCGGTTTCAGCGCGCCCGAAAGGAAGAACAGGTGGACGTTGAAGGGCCGATTGCGGTGCAGAGCTTTGGAATTCTGAAAGACCTTGCCATTGCCGGGCAAGGCTTTGCCAATCTGCCTGCGTTCATGCTCGACGACGCGGTGGACCAGGGCACCCTTGTCCGCTGCCTTCCCGATTGGACGCAAAACCTGAACGCGGTTTTTCTGACGTTCAGACCCGGTGCGCGACGCATCGCGCGTGTAGCTGCTGTGATCGACCAAGCGACGCGCCTTCTGCGGCCGCGCCTCGCTGAGCCAGCGCCAGAGAGTTTGACCTTTCCCGATTAAGCATTGGGCGACCACAACGCGCTCTATCATTTGCTTGAAAAACCGATGTAACCTTCGACAAACGCGATCTGCGGTTTTGAGGGAGGAACGCGGTGGACGACAAAACCTGTTGCGGGCCGGGCTATGCCAGCCCCGCTGAGGCAATCCGGGCGCCTCGGGAAAAGCTTCTCTACACAATCGCAATCTACACCGGCACCGGCATTCAAAAGCCGGACTACCTTGCCACGATTGATGCAGACCCCGACAGCCCGACCTATTCGCAGGTCATCCACCGACTCGAGATGCCGGGGATCGGTGATGAGTTGCATCACATGGGGTGGAACGCGTGCTCTTCCTGCCATGATGACTCTTCGATGAGCCGGAAGTATCTTTTGGTGCCCGGCGTGCGGTCGAACAATATCCACGTCGTCGACACGGCCACCGACCCGCGCGCACCGTGCTTGCACAAGGTCATCGACGGGGCCGAGATCAAATCCAAGGCGAACCTGTCCGGGCCGCATACAGTCCATTGCCTTGGATCGGAGATCATCATTTCGTTTCTTGGGGATGCCATGGGCGAGGCTCCAGGGGGGTATCTTCACCTGACCAAGGATTTCGAGATTGTTGGACGCTGGGAAGCCTCAATGGGCGATATCCCTTTCAGCTATGACTTCTGGTACCAGCCCCGGCACAACGTGATGGTAAGTTCCGAATGGGCCGCGCCCAACACGTTCATGCCCGGCTTCGACCTTGAAGAGGTGGGGCACCTCAAATACGGGCGGCGGCTCCATCTTTGGGATTTTGAGAAACGGACGCCGGTCGAAAGCATGTATCTGGGCGAAGACGGCCTGATCCCGCTTGAAGTGAAATTCCTGCATGATCCGGACAGTGCGCATGGATTTTGCGGCGCTGCGCTAAGCGCCAACGTGATCCATTTCTGGAAGTCCGAAGCGGGGAAATGGGAGTGGGAAAAAATCATAGATGTGGAGAATGAGCCGCATCCAGAATGGCCCATTCCGGTTCCGGGCGTGATGTCCGCGATCCTCGTGTCGATGGATGATCGGTATCTCTACCTCAACAACTGGCTGCACGGCGATATGCGGCAATACGATATAAGCGATCCGCATAACCCAAAGCTCACTGGACAGGTTTGGATGGGCGGGCTTCTTGGACGCGCTCCTGCGGTGAACGGCGTCAAGGTTGCCGGTGGGCCGCAGATGTTCCAACTGTCGCTGGATGGGCGACGGCTTTACGTGACGACCTCGCTCTTTTCGACTTGGGACAATCAGTTCTACCCTGAGATCCGCACGCAAGGCGGTGTCATGGTCATGATCGACTGCGATGTCGAAAATGGTGGGATGAAGATCAACGAAGATTTCATCGTCGATTTCGGCAAGGAACCCAATGGCCCAAGCCGATGCCACGAGACCCGCTATCCCGGCGGCGACTGTACGAGCGATATCTGGCTGTGACAGGCACACACATCATCACACTGGCCAACCGGGAGGGCGCCACCATCGCCGTTGAGGCGCGTCGTCCCTTGCTGGACACGTTGCGCGAACAGGGTGTCGACCTGCCCTATGGGTGCAAATACGGCGGTTGTGTTACCTGTGCGGCCAAGCTCGTGTCGGGCGAGGTGGACCAGCGCCGCCAGACCGCGCTAAACAACCGCCAACTGGCCCACGGTTTTGTTCTGTTATGCGTGGCGCGCGCGCTGAGCGACTGCACCCTTGAGATTGGCGTCGAAAGCCACGACAAACTGTATCGAAACCCATTTCTCGATCCGCTGGAACCGCATGAGCTGAAGGCGGGCATCGCGACACCGAAGGACGCTTAGATGCCTGAGGCCGATATCGATCACATCTATGACTATGATCCGGCGTTCATCGCCGACATTCTGAAGTCGGTCAAAACCATCGCCATGGTCGGGGCCAGTCCGGACAAGACCAAGTTCAGCTATGGCGTGCTGCGGGTCCTGCACGAGACCGGTTATGACATGATCCCGGTCAATCCCCGGCCCGGGCTGACAGAGATCCGTGGAATCAAAGTGTACCCCTCGCTTGAGGCAATTGATCGCCCCGTTGATATGGTCGATGTCTTTCGTCCAAAGGAGGAACTCTACGGCATTGCCGAACAAGCGATTGCGATCGGTGCCAAAGTGCTTTGGGGGCAGATCG
>JABSSC010000167.1 GCA_013214635.1 Paracoccaceae bacterium
GATAACCAGAGCTATTACGAGATGAGTTGCTATGGTATGGCCATGCCACGGTGAAAACACCCCATATTGATCGTCTGGCAAAACAGGGAGTCGACTTTCAGCATTTTTACGCGCCACCCCCGTCCTGCGCCTGCGTGGCGAGCGTCAGAAAACGCGCGGCATTTCTGCCCTCTTTGATCAGCGCATCAGCGATCCGGGACCAGACGGCGGCGTACGTTCCCGCCAATGTCTGGAAGTCGTCGTTAGTCATATCCCGTCATCTCCAGATATCCGCGCCCGGTATGCGAGCCGTCGAACATCACAGGACCTTCCCAATAGGGAAAGCGCGTGTCCATCCACGACTGCGTGTTCAGCGCACTCAGCGTGACGTCGACTCCGCGCTCGGGCAGCGTCACGCGCCAGGTCGTGGGCACCTCGCGTCCTGCGACGCGCGTGCGTTCCAGCGCAGCGGCACTGAGCGCGCCATTTGGCAGGGGGGTCGGCGTGCCATCAGCGGCGATCCAAGTGGCCGAGGTATAATCGGCGTTCACGCTGTCGCGCAGGACAAAGCCCATCATCTTGTCGCCGCTATCAAAATGCAGCGAGAACCAGTCCCAACCGGTTTGGCTGTCGCTCAAGGGCTGCGAGGACCATTCGCGGTCTAGCCAAGCCTGACCGGTCACCTCAACGGGCCCATCTGGGAGGTCAAGTGTGCCGGAGACCGTATAGAACGGTTGAGAGTAGTAATAGCTCGCCTGACCCTCGGCAGATTTCACCGAATACCCGTTTCGGCCTTGGGGCACGAAGTCCGTGTCGCTGGACAGGGTCAACTGATAGCCAAAGTCTTCGCCTTGCGCGGAAAGGTCCACGGCCATGAGCGTGTCGCCCGACATGTTCCATTCGTCAATCCAGGCCGAGAATGGCTCGACGGTCACGCCCGCCTGACCGATCCCGCCACGGGCCAGCCTTTCGGCCACGAAATGGGCGTCCGGGGTCGTCACCGCCGCATGCCCCATCCAAAGCTGCGGACTGTCCCAGCCCTCGCGTTCTTGGGGTTCAAGGGCGGTTCGAAACAGCGTCCACTGAATGCCATAGTCCGTGTCGTCAGGACCTTTGAGGTTCGCCGTCACATACCACCACTCGATGCGATAGTCGGGGTGCGGACCGTGGTCGCGCGGGAAATCGAATGAGGTGCCTTTCTCGGGTATCGCAAACCCTTCCGCCTCGGTCCCGAGCCCGGCAAACCCTTGCGACAGTGATTGAGTGGCCCAAAGGCAAGTCAGGCCAAGTGTTACAAGACGTCTAACGTTCATGGGCCAATACCTGAACCAAGGCGGCAGGGGGCATCCGAGCAAGCCGCAGGGCGGGCCAGAATGCCGCGGCAGCGGCCGCTAGCACGGCCAGCAGGCCCAATGTGATCCACTGTTCGGGGAAGATGTGCATCGGAAGCTTCCATCCAAAGGCCTCGACGTTGATCACGTCCAGCAACACCCAAGCCAGCAAAAGCCCGGCAGGGATTGCCAGGGCAAAGGTCAAAAGCGCCAACAGGACGGCGCGGAGCAATTCAAGCCGCGCGAGCGCCCCGCGCGACAGCCCCATGGCCCAAACGGGTGCCATCTGGGGCAGTCGCATGGTTGCCAGCGTCAGAAGGCTGGTCAGGATCGCGACGCCAGCGACGGACAGGGTCAGGACATTTAACGCCGCGGTTACTGCGAATGTGCGCTCGAAGACCTCTAGAGAAACCGCTTTGATTGCGCGTTGGTCGATGATCTGATCCTGGGGCAGGCCAAAGTCTTCGATGAGCGAGGCCGTTAGACCGTCCACTTGATCGGGCGCAATTCGGATCCCGTATTGCAGGCGTTCAACCTCAGGGTAGAGTTCGGTCAGAAGCGGGACCGCAATTAGCACCTGTGCGATCGGGTTACCGTAATCGCTATAGACGCCAGCAACCTCAATCGCACCGCCGCGTTCAAGCGTAACGCTGTCCCCTGGCGCCAAACCTGCCCGGCGTGAAAGCTGTTCGTTGATCAACGCCCCGCTGCCGTCCGCGACGCGCTCCCAAACGTCGGGCAGGGCGGATAACATCGGCCAGTTGTCGCGGTAAGTTGGATGATCTGCGACGCTATAGATCTCGGCGGTTTGTCCCTCTGCACTGCTGTCGACGTGCCAAATCGGCAAAACCGCATCTGCGCGCGGCTCAAGCCACGTGAGAAGCTGTTCAGCCTGCGCACTGTCGGCAGCCTGCACGTACAGCTCTGATGCCAGGCGCTGATCCAGCCAGCCCGTAAAGGTCAGTCGAAAGCTCGACACCATGGTGCCCACGCCAATATTCGCCGCCAANGCNAGNANCAGCGCCATCAGCGCCAATGACAATCCGGGAAGCTGTTGCCGNGTATCCGCNAGGAACCATTCCGAGATCGGGTTGCCNCGCACCAAGGGTGCACAAATGTGCAGGCACGCAGCGAGGAAGGAGGGCAGGGCAAGTGCCGCCGCCAGAAGCAGCGCGCCAAGCAGCACGAACCCCGCCACAAGCCCGGAGAAGGCCAGTGCGGCCACAAGCGCGACCACGGCCAATCCGGCCGACCCGACAAGCTGCAACAGCCGCGCCCGCGCGGACGCGCGTGCCCAGGCACGGGGTTGGGCAGGGGCGAGCGGGGATAGGCGTGAGAGCTTCCACAAGCTTCCTGCAGCCGCGATGGCCGTTCCTGCAAGCGACACGGCAAGTCCACCCAGCCACCACGCAGGATCAATGCTCAGCGCCCCTTCCAGCGTCGCACCATAAAGCCCGCGCAGGGTCGCCGCCACATCTGGCAACAGGGCCGCGGCGATGACATAGCCCAAAGCGATCCCCAAAATGCCTGAGATGAGCGCGATAATGGCCATCTCTAGTGCGGCAAGTGCCACGACACGACGTGCCGGAACCCCGAGCGCCCGCAACGTGCGAAACATCGTGCGCCGCTGTTCAAAGGCGAGCCCGACTGCCGCGTGGACGATCAAAAGCCCCACGGCAAATGAAAGCAGACCAAAGGCCGTAAGGTTGAGGTGGAAACTATCGGTGAGCCGGGCCAAATCGGCCTGAGTCTCGGGCGCAACTTCCGCAAGATCCGGCGCGATCTCTGCCAGCGCGAGCCGGGTGCGCGGTTGATCCTCCAGAACGATGAGTGAGGTGATTACGCCCGGTTGATCCAGTAGACGTTGCGCGACCCCGATATCGGCAAAGGCTATTCCCGGCGCGAGATCATCGAGCGCAACCACGGACGCGCCCGACAGAGCGCCGAGCCGCGCCGCCGTCGCCGGAGCGGCCAGCAGCACGGCCTCCGCTCCAAAGAAGCCTTCGGTTTCTCCAGCCAGTACCGCGGCGGCAGCGCGCGTGTCTGCTGGTGCCGACAATGGATCCAGTCCAATCAGGCGAACACGCCCGCCCTCTCCGCTGATCCAGCCTTCAAGAACCGGGCTTACCTGCCACCCAGCGCGGCGCAGCGTGACAAAGTCAGCATCGCTCAAAATCTGGCCGGCGCGGTGTTCCAGGCGCGTTTCTCCTCCGCCGCCAAGCGCGGTCGCGGCGTCGGCGTAGCTTTTGCGTGCTTCGGTGTTAATGGCCTGAACCCCGGTCCAAAGAGCAGTAGCCAGCGCCAGCCCCAGAACGAGCGCAATGGCCTGCATCGGCTGCTTGCGCCAATGCGACAGAAGCGCGGATAGCGCAACGCGCGTCATGACAGGGTTCCGTGGGACAGGTGCGCGCGGCGCGACAGGCGCCCGGCCAGTTGGGTGGAATGCGTCACCATCAGAAGGGCGGCCCCGGCAACGTCGCTCAGTTCAAGCATCAGATCGAGCACACGCAGCGACGTGTCTTCATCGAGGTTGCCCGTCGGCTCATCCGCCAGCAACACCGCGGGGCGCAGCGCCAGCGTGCGCCCGATGGCCACGCGTTGCTGTTGTCCGCCCGAAAGCTGTTCGGGGTATTTCGCAATTTGATCGGTCAGCCCAAGCCGTTCTGTCAGATCGGCTGTCCAAGCGGCGTCATAGTCCCCAGCCAGTCGTGCCTGAAACGCGATGTTGTCGCCAACATTGAGTGAAGGAATAAGGTTAAACTGTTGAAATACAATCCCGATCGTGCCGCGTCGAAGGGCGGCACAACCCGCGTCATCAAGACCTGAAAGTTCGGTTCCGGCGACATTGACACTGCCGCTATCGAAGGGTTCCAAACCGGATAAGACGGCGAGCAGGGTCGATTTGCCAGATCCGCTTTCACCTGTCAGCGCCAGCGTTTCGCCCGCGGCCAGCGAGAATGAGACGCCACCCAGAACCTCAATTCGCCCATCGGCGCTTGCGTAGCTTTTGACCAGACTGTCGACATGCAAACTCATGCACCGCTACTTAGCAGCCAAGGCGAAGCTGCCTAGGTTCAATCGACGGTCAAGCCGCTTGGAACGGTGTCGGGCCGCCCCAAGGGTCGATCTGCCGCAGTCTCGCCGGTCAGAGCATTGAGAAACGCGACAAGATCGGCGATTTCGTCGTCAGTGCGGGGAGGAAGCGAGATTTCGATCGCGGCGGCCTGCCGTGCCATCTCGCGCGCGTCCGCACGGACAATGGCGTCGATCGGCTCGAGCCACGGCGCGTTTGTCAGTGTTGCCACCTCGAGCGACCACGCATCGCGCGACCCCACGGGGTCAAGGTGGTGGCGCACCATGGCCTCCAGCGTTGGGTAAGCGCCGTTGTGTCCATAGGGCGCCGTCAGCGCCACATTGCGCAGCATCGGCGTGCGGAACCGGTAGGCATCGTCCAGATCATCGCTTTTGCCCATGCGACCCACGTCACGCGCAATATCCTCGAATTTGCGTGTTCGCCCTGGACCAAACGGGGGGAGACCCAGTGCGTGAAATCCCTGATCGCTCAGGAGGGGTCCGGCATGGCACCCCGAACACCCAGCTTCCCCAAAAAACAGCGTCATACCCCGATGCTGCGCCTCGGTCAGAGCTGAAGTATCGCCTTGAAGATACTGATCTAAAGGGCTGTCATAATTGCGAAATTCGGTACCGATGAAAGCCCCGATCGCATTGCCGAGGTCAACGATCGTAATGTCTTCCGCTGCGTCGATATGGTCGAACGCAGTAATGAACATGTCGGCATACTCATCTATCCCGGCCACGCGCGCGGTCAGCAAGGGCCACGCCATATCGATCCGTTCGTCCAATGCGCTGGAGATGTCGTTTTCGCGGCGGTTCCCCGCCATTTCAAACTGTGCGGTCAGCGGGAAGAGCGCCTGTGCGGACAACATGGAATCGAGCCCCTGCGGCAGCCATTCCTCGGCCGGGCTGTCAAACCCGTTGCCATAGATGTCGGACACTTCAAGACGGCCGTCATGGAACATCACGCGCACGTCCTTAGCGCCCAGGTTCCACAGCCCCGGCGCGTTCCGCGGCACACGTTTTCGGACGAGGCTGTCACCGGACCCGGCAGTCCGCTCTGGCCCAAGCCCGACGCCGCCTTCACCAATCCCTAGGCTCAGCCGGTCAGTCGAGCCCAAATCGTGATGGTGGCAAGTTCCACAGGAAATATTGCGGTTTCCCGAAAGGATTTTGTCGTAAAACAACAACTGGCCAATCTCGGCTTTCGCAGGGTCAAAGGATATGAAATCCTCGTCGCCAAGGGGGCGGGGCAAATCAGCCGCGAAAGCAGGCGCTGCAAGTCCCATGCAAAGGAGGATCACATGCGCTGGATGTTTCTTGTTGCGGTTCTGGCCGCCGGACCAGCGACGGCGAACGTCATTGAAGAGGGTCGCGATCTGATGGAGGCGGGCCGTTTTGAAGAGGCGATGGAGACCTTTTGGCCCGCCGCGCGATCCGGGAATGCCGACGCTGAAGAGTTGATCGGCGTCATGTATGCGTTGGGTCTGGGCGTCGAACAGGATTACGAACGCGCGTTTGAATGGTACTTGCGTTCGTCGATGAAGGGGCATCCCGGCGCGCAATCGGGTATCGGTTGGTACTATGAGGTCGGTCTCGGCATGCCCGCACCCGATCTCGTCCGCGCCTATATGTGGTACACGCTGAGCGCCATTGGCGGCGATCCTGATGCCGCGATCTCGCTGGAAGAGGTCCAAAAGAAGATGTCGCCCGAACAGATTGAAAAAGCGCATGAATTGGTCGCCGATTACAAGGTCTGGATGTATCCGTTCAGGTAGGTTGCGACAGGTGTTTGGCCGGATCAAGTGGAACTCGTGTCCCGGGCCTTGATTGTCGCAGGTGGATTGGTTTGATGGGCTTGATTGCGCTGCCATTTTGAGGATTTCGACCGATGTCACAGGACCATGTTTCCATTAATCGCGACATCTGGAACGCGGATGCCGGGAACTGGGTCGAAGGGGGCGAATGGCTTTGGTCGCTCAAAGACCCGGTTTGGGGCATCTACAACCTTCCCGAAGCCGAGCATGCCTTGTTGCCGAGGGACATGACCGGGATGGACGCCGTCGAGCTTGGCTGTGGGACAGGATATGTGTCTGCCTGGATGCACAGGCGAGGTGCCACGGTCACTGCACTCGATGTTTCAACCG
>JABSSC010000168.1 GCA_013214635.1 Paracoccaceae bacterium
GCCCAAAGCGCCCGGAAGTGTCGGCTGAGCATTCAGAGCGACCCGTCATGGAAGAGCCCGCCGCACCGCTGATGTTGGTATCCGAACTGCGCGTCGACGGCGACGAAGCCGACGAAGGTGCCCCGGTCGAAGCCGTGCGCCCGCGCCGGATCTCGGCCGACAACGCCGACATTTCGGCGGCGGCTGAAAGCGCTGACAACTTTGCGGACTTCGCCGCCAAGATGGACGCGCATGAACTCCCGGATCTGCTGGAAGCTGCGGCGGCCTATTCGGCTTTCGTCGAAGGCAACCCGCACTTCTCGCGCCCCCAACTCATGAAGCGCGTCGCCAAGTTCGACACGCAGGCCGAGTTCACGCGCGAAGCCGGTCTTCGCTCCTTTGGGCAGCTTTTGCGCCAAGGTAAGATCCAAAAGCTCAAGCGCGGGCAGTTCACAATTGCGGAAACCTCGCGGTTCAACCCCGACGCGCGGATCGCTGGCGAGTAAGCCGCACCGCATCGAAAACACGACGGGCCGCGCTTCGCGGCCCGTTTTTTTGTACACGTGAGGAACTTGCGAACGCGGAGATGCTAGTCTTTGGGCTCGGTGGGCGCGGCGTCAGGATCCGCCTTGCCGACGCCCCGAAACACGGACCGAAAGGGCACGGCCCAGAGAAACCCGAGGATCACATATATCGCGAACTCAACCGCAACGATTTGACGTCCAAAAACACTGTCTGCCCAATTCACAAGGGTGACAGCCGCCATGATATAAAGTGGAAGCCCCACAAGGATGATGACCAGCGACCAACGTCTGCGGGCCTTGTAAGAAAGTGCCATGATGCGTCTTTCGTTAATCGGCGAACGGGTCCGTCACGAGGATCGTGTCGTCGCGTTCCGGCGAGGTGGAAAGTAGCGCGACCGGGCATTGGATCAATTCTTCTATCCGACGCACATACTTCACGGCCTCCCCCGGAAGATCGGCCCAACTGCGCGCCCCTGCGGTCGAGCCGCTCCACCCTTCAATTTCCTCATAGACGGGCTTGCATCGTGCCTGCTGATCAGCCGCTGTCGGAAGGAAATCCAGCACCTTCCCATCAAGCTCGTAGCCGGTGCAGATTTTCAGGGTTTCGAACCCATCCAGCACATCAAGTTTCGTCAAGGCGATCCCCTGTACCCCGGATACGGCACAGGTTTGCCGCACGAGGCACGCGTCAAACCACCCGCACCGCCGCTTGCGGCCTGTTGTCGTCCCAAACTCGTGCCCGCGTTCGCCCAGCCGCTGTCCGTCATCATCAAACAGCTCGGTTGGAAAGGGACCTTCGCCAACACGCGTAGTGTAGGCCTTTACGATCCCGAGCGTGAAATCGATCGCGGAGGGGCCGATACCGACCCCGGTCGCCGCCTGCCCCGCGATGACGTTGGATGACGTAACAAAGGGATAAGTGCCAAAGTCGATATCTAGAAGTGCCCCTTGCGCCCCTTCGAAAAGGATCCGCTTACCGGCCTTGCGATGCTCGTTCATCACTTTCCACACCGGAGCGGCGAATTGCAGGATCTCTGGCGCAACTTCCTTCAACGACGCGATAAGACCGTCGCGGTCGATTGGCTCAAGCCCCAGACCAGAGCGCAACGCGTTGTGGTGGACAAGCGCACGGTCGACCCGCAACTCTAGCGTTGCATCATCGGCAAGATCCGCAACGCGGATCACACGCCGTCCAACCTTGTCTTCATATGCAGGACCGATACCGCGCCCCGTGGTCCCAATTTTTGCAACCGAGTTCTGGCTTTCGCGTGCGCGGTCAAGCTCTCCGTGGAACGGCAGGATCAGCGGCGTATTCTCAGCAATCATCAGAGTCTTCGGGCTGATCTCGACGCCTTGCGCCCGGATTGTCGCGATCTCTTTCAGCAAACTCCACGGATCAAGAACAACCCCGTTGCCGATCACCGACAGTTTTCCACCGCGTACCACGCCGGACGGCAACGCGTGCAGCTTGTAGACCTCGCCATCAATCACCAGGGTGTGGCCCGCATTATGGCCACCCTGAAACCGCGCAATCACATCCGCGCGTTCGCTGAGCCAATCAACGATCTTGCCTTTACCTTCGTCGCCCCACTGAGCGCCAACAACCACGACATTGGCCATGATAGCCTCCTTTGCCCCGTCCGGGCCTGACTCTGCCCGCGCCTCTTTATCGGGCCTGTGTGGGCGAGAAAACCGCAATCGACCATATGCGGTCCCGGCTTGAGACAATCGCCGATAGGGGTTAGGGCTCTGGCAACAAAACTCGGCCCAAGGAACCACCATTATGTCCGATCACCCCGAATTCATGGATCGTATGCTGTCACTGGGCCTCGCGCGGGTAAGCGAAGCTGCAGCACTGGCGTCTGCCAAGCTTATCGGGCGCGGCAACGAAAAGGCAGCAGATCAGGCGGCGGTCGACGCCATGCGAAATCAGCTCAACAAGCTAGACATCAATGGCGTCGTCGTGATTGGAGAAGGTGAACGCGACGAGGCCCCGATGCTTTATATCGGGGAAGAGGTTGGAACTGGGACTGGCCCCGCCGTGGATATCGCCCTTGACCCGCTTGAGGGCACGACGCTCACCGCAAAGGATATGCCAAACGCCTTGGCCGTGATCGCTATGGGACCGCGAGGCGGCATGCTGCATGCGCCGGATGTTTACATGGAAAAGCTGGCCATCGGCCCCGGCTATCGGACCGGCGTCGTCACGCTCGACATGTCACCGGCAGATCGGGTGTCGGCCCTTGCCGCCGCGAAGGGCTGTTCGATCGAGGATATTACGGTTTGCGTTCTCGAACGCCCGCGTCACGAGGCGATGATCGAAGAGATTCGTACGACCGGCGCGGCAATTCGGCTGATCACGGACGGTGATGTCGCGGGCGTAATGCACTGCGCAGAACCTGACACTGGCATCGATATGTATATGGGCTCTGGTGGCGCACCCGAAGGCGTGTTGGCTGCTGCTGCACTGAAATGCATGGGCGGGCAGATGTTTGGCAAACTGTTGTTCCGCAATGATGACGAAAAAGCTCGGGCGAAAAAGGCCGGGATTACAAATCTCAATCGGGTCTATACGCGCGACGATCTTGTGACGGGTGACGTAATCTTTGCGGCAACCGGCGTCACGGATGGATCGATCCTGTCGGGCATTAAACGCGAAGTGGGGTACCTGACCGCCGACACGATCCTCATGCGCTCCAAAACCGGATCGGTGCGGCGCATGACCTATCGCAATCCGACGAGTTGAGCGCGTTCCTGGGTGTCGACGCGTCGCTGACCGGGCGGCGCTGGCTTGGCCCAGACGAGGCCACGCAACGGCTTGCCGCAGCGATTGAACAGGGAACGGATGTTCCGGCGAGCGTGGCAAGTGTTCTAGCAGGCTTTGGAGTGTTGCCAGAAGCGGCGCAGGCGTACCTGAGCCCCACGCTGCGCGATCTTTTGCCGGATCCCATGTCGTTAAAGGATATGGGGGCGGCAGCAGACAGGTTGTTGACCGCTCTGCATGAAGGCCAGCGTATCGCGATATTTGCCGATTACGACGTAGACGGCGGTTCGTCTGCCGCGCTGCTTGTCTGGTGGCTGCGCCAAATGGGACAGCCGGCAACGGTCTATGTCCCTGACCGCATCGATGAGGGGTACGGGCCGAACGTCACGGCCATGACCGAATTGGCAGAATCGCACGATCTGATCATCTGCGTTGATTGCGGAACACTGTCCCATGATCCTCTGGCGGCGGCATCTCAACAGGCAGACGTGATCGTTTTGGATCACCACCTGGGTGGCGCAGAACTTCCGCCTGCGGTGGCCGTGGTGAACCCCAATCGTCAGGACGAAGACGGAGCATTGTCCCACCTTTGCGCAGCGGCGGTGGTGTTCCTTCTGTTGGTCGAGGCGAACCGCCGATTGAAAGCAAAAGACGTTCGGGGGCCTGACCTTATTGCGCTTCTTGACCTCGTCGCGCTTGCAACCGTTGCCGATGTCGCGCCCCTGATCGGCGTTAATCGAGCGTTCGTGCGTCAGGGACTTTCGGTTATGGCGCGTCGGGAACGTCCGGGGCTGAAAGCACTGGCTGATGTCGCGCGCCTCGATACCGCGCCCAATGCCTATCACCTGGGGTTTGTGCTGGGCCCAAGGATCAATGCAGGCGGTCGCGTGGGCCGGGCAGATCTTGGGGCACGGCTTCTCTCAACAGAGAACTCTGACGAGGCGCTTTCACTGGCTGAAAAGCTTGATGGCCTCAACACCGAACGCCGTGACGTTGAAGCAGCAGTTCGTGAAGCAGCGTTGGCCGAGATCGAAGAACGCGATGCGCAGGCGCCCCTCGCCTGGGCGGCAGGCGACGACTGGCACCCAGGCGTCGTGGGCATCGTGGCGGCGCGGGTCAAAGAGAAGACAAACCGCCCGGCCGTTGTGATTGGTTTTGACGGCGACGATGGAAAGGGATCTGGGCGTTCAGTGCGCGGGATCGATCTTGGTTCGGCCATTCAACGGCTTGCAGATGAGGGTTTGATCGAGAAAGGCGGCGGACACCCGATGGCCGCCGGTCTCAGCCTCACGCGGGCCCAGCTGAACCCAGCTATGGAAAGATTGGGCGATCTGCTGGAACGTCAGGGCGCAGCAACGTTGGGTGCCGCCGATTTGACCCTAGCAAACATTCTGATGCCGGCGGCAGCGACACTCGATCTCGTGGCCGCGCTCGAGACCGCGGGCCCTTTTGGTATGGGTGCCCCCACGCCCCGCTTTGCGTTTCCGGATCAGAAAATCCTCTCCGCGCGGCGCGTGGGCGAAAACCATCTTAAGTTCCGGTTTGGCGACGGCGTGGCCCACGCGCTGGACGCCATCGCTTTCGGCGCCTTTGATACAGCCATTGGCCCGGCGATTGAGGCGCGCGACGGCTCACGGTTTCACATCGCTGGCAAGCTTGACATCAATCGCTGGCAAGGGCGCGAAACCGTGCAACTCGTCGTGGATGACGTGGCCGTCGCATAAAAATGCCCCTCGGGCGTTTTGTCCAAAGAATCCACTTGCCCTTGCGCGGCGCTTTGCATAGATAACCGCGCACGCGAGAGTGGCCCGTTCGTCTATCGGTTAGGACGCCAGGTTTTCAACCTGGAAAGAGGGGTTCGATTCCCCTACGGGCTGCCATTTCCGCCTAATTGAGAGTTAGTTCGTCCCTTTGTGCATGAATCGCAGTGGGGGCGGATGGGCATGGCGCGCCGCTTCCTGTCCGTACAGGATCGCCCACCCCCGCGCATACCGGATGCAAAGCTCTTGACGCTTGGAGGTGAATGTTTCTTTTGGGGAACGTGAGCCAAAGCAGTCCTCTCCCCCCCGAAGCCTTTCCGAGGCCATTCAAACTTAGGTTTGCGTACTGGGTGTATCAGGCCCTGTTTCACGTGCTTCTTCCGGTATACCTTGGCGCCCTCCTCTGGCGGTCTCGGCGCGAGCCATTGTACCGCGCCCGGCTCTGGGAACGGTTTGGCATTTGGCAACGGAGCACGCGGGCGCCCGTTTGGGTGTTTGCGGCCTCACTTGGGGAAACGCGGGCTGTTTCCCCCGTTGTGAAATTGCTGTTGCGGGATGGCTATGAGGTGGTGCTGACCCACAGCTCACCGGCCGGACTGACGGCGGGTCAAAAGCTCTTCCCAGATGAAATCGCGTCCGGTCAACTGCGAACGGGGTATGTGCCGCTGGACCTCTTTTGGACGATGTCACTGTTCCTGCGCAGGCTCCGCCCGCAGATCGGTATCGCTGTCGAAATGGAAACATGGCCCGGCCAGTTGTTCGGGGCATATCGGCGCAGCGTGCCGATGGTACAGGTCAACGGGAATTATATCGAAAAGTCTCTTCAACGTGATCTCCGCCGGTTGGGGATCAGGCCCCTTCTTTTTGGTGGATACAGTCGGATCACGACCAAGTCTGAGACGCGGCGCGCAACATATTTGGGCGCGGGTGTCCCATCGGATCGGATCAAGCTCGTGGGCGAGTTGAAGTTTGACCAGGACATAGAGACCGCACAACTGCCCCCGGCAAACGCGCTTCGCGACCGGATCGCACGCCCGACATTGATGATCGCAAGCTCGATTGAAGCCGAAGAAGAGCAATTGATGACGCTCGTGCGCAGCCTCAAACAGTCAGCACTGAACCCGCTGATTGTCTGGGTGCCACGCAGCCCGCAACGGTTCGCGGCGGTCGCCGGTGCCCTTCGGGACGCGGGTTATTCGGTCGCCTTGCGGAGCAGGTGTTTGAACGACCAATTTGAGGGGGCCGTTCCAAAAGACACCGATGTCCTCATCGGCGACTCCTTGGGTGAAATGGCATTCTATTATCAGCTGTCTGACATCGTCTTTGTGGGCGCAAGCTTGGTTGAAAAAGGCGGGCACAACATCATCGAACCTCTTGCTCAGGGCAAACCTGTGCTGATGGGTCCGTCGTTCTACGGCGTCGCGTTTCCTGCCAATGAGGCGGCAGAAGCAGGCGCATTCGAGAGCCTGCCCACTGCAGAAGACGTTGCCAAACGGTCGCTGGAGCTCTTCTCTGATGCATCTGCTCTGCGGGCAATGTCACAGAACGCGGCGCAGTTTAACGGAACCCATACCGGTGCCGCCCAGCGAACGATTGATGCGATATCTCCTTTTATGAAGGGGCCCTAGCTTGC
>JABSSC010000017.1 GCA_013214635.1 Paracoccaceae bacterium
AACCGGTTGTAGTATAATGATCGTGTTAGGTGTTTTTCTACATTTCTATCTTCTTGTATTAGCTAGTTTAATTCTTAGTTGTTTTCTTTCTACCACTTCTCTTTATTTTTCTTCATTTTTCCACTTTTGTGGTGTTATGCACAAGTGTAGGCTCAACCCTAGTGTCCGTTTTGGGCATTCCGATATCTGGAGTTAATTATGAAAAAGACTATCGCTGGCGCCGCTATTGTTGCTGCGTTCACCATTTCCAGCGTTGCACCAACCTTCGCTGGTTCGGTTGCTGACCCGGTTGTCGACGACACAGTAGTTGTTGTCGAAGACGTTGATTCGGGCGGCCTCGGCACAGCAGGCTGGGTCGCTGCAGGCCTGATCGGCCTTGGCGTCATCGCTGCTGTTGCTAGCTCTGACTCGTCCAGCGGCACCTAAGCCCCGGGCTAATCTGACAGATTTATCAGCGCAATGGTTCCGACTGTTGCGCTGATATACTCAACGGAACTGACAATGTTCCCGCCGCGATCAACAAAGTATGTGTTGGTCGCTTTTTTTGTGCCCTCTGCACAGCTTTCCTGAAACGCACGCGCAGAGGGATCGGGCGACGCAATTGATGTCAGCGTGCACGACATCCGGATCGTTTCCGTCGCACCGTTACCGTCAAGATAGCGGTAGGTGCGTGTATGACCGCTGCTACCACCTGCAGCGAGCGCGTTAATTGTGCCACTGACCTCTGAACTCATGAGATCGTCGCCAAGACCACGTGTCGATGTCAGCACACCGCGCCGAAAGACCAACGATTGCTTTTCTTCCGTTGACCAGCTGATGTGGCCGGCATTTTCCCCGAAGGGCACAAGTGCTGCTAAGGCTTGCCGTTCTGGAATGAAGCCGACCAGCAAGGGACCGTCCACCAAGAGGTCCAGCTGCGTCGCAAACGCGTCGAACGGTGGAAGCTCGCCGGCGTCATCGGATCGTACGACGAGCCCCTGAAATTCGCCTGCGATCTGACCGAACTCGGTCAGCGTGTTGTCATTGCCGCAAGCCGCTAAGGCCGACAGAGCAAGGGTCGATAGACTAAGTCGCTTCATCGCCAGAACCGCCCCCAGTTGTTTTCGAGCGCTTGCGCGTCTGAATCGCGGACGCGATCATAAAGCCTGCCATCAACGATCAAACGCGCACCGCCATCACGCGACAACGAGCGCAGCGTCGCCTGGGCACGATTTCTTGAAGGTTGGCCCGTAATCCAGTCGAAGGGGATTGTTATGCGGATGCCTTTGTCGAAAGACCCCTCACCGAACTCTTCAAAGGTGACGTTGGTCTGTGTGACATACGCCCCGACTTCCCATCCGTTCGCAAAGCGTCGCCCCAGAGCCAGCGTTGCCCCATCGTCCCCGGCCAGGTACCGGCCGACATGGAGGCGCATGTTGTATCCATTGTCCATCTCGTAATAGGCCGACGCGTGGCCCGTGACGACGCTGTAATCCTGAAACCCGAAGCGCTGATCAAAGTCACGCTGCATGGCATAGTTCAACTCGACGCCCAGCGCGAGGCGGCTGTCGATCGGCTTCCAAAGGATTTCGCCGCTAACGCCCCCGAACATGGACTCAAAATATCCAACCGTGACCCGGCTGAAGAAATCCTTGGCCGGTCGGCTGTACCATGCGCCCGTCAAATATTCGATCGACGGATCACCCTGCCGCTCGTATTCAGCGATGTCGGACCGAACGCGGGGGAGGGTGCTGTCAGACTCCCTTTCGATCTCGTCAAGGTTGCCAACGATCGTTTTGTCGATCGCGCCGGCGAAAACAACACCGCGGCTCAATTCTACTTCAGCGGCAAGCCGCAGGCCCAACTTGGCGCGGACCGGTTGGTCCGGATCAAACAGTGAGACCGCGAACGATGGGCCAAGCGACCAACGGAACCTGCGCGACGTAAATGGCAAAGCTTCGGGGCGCGGGACGGCCTTGGCGTCAGTGATTTGTGCGGCATTCAGCAATGCTTGCGGATCGGCAAATTCAAATTGCTCTACGTCGGCTCGGTCAAACGTCAGCGCTGCAGTCGGAATGCCGCCTTCGGCAACGGATGTGATCTGAATTGTGCGCACCGTGGCGGGCAGGGCGCGCGTCAGAATCCGTGTCGTGCGCCCGATGGCCTGTGCCTCGGCGCGATAGCGGTTGTTGCGGATGCGGAGGCGGGCCACGGCCGGTTCAAGCGTTATGGCATCCAGAATGATACCCTGCTTCTCCAGAGCGTCACCTATCACCCGTTTCAGCGATGCGACGGTCTGAGGATCTTCTGCCCATGCCGGGTCCCAGCTTTCAGGGTCTTCAAGCGGCGTAGGGCGTGGTCGTACAGGAGAAGGAGCCTCCTCCTGACCGCTTGGGAATGTGGGGTTCAGTGGATTTGCGGTGAAGGCCAGCTGCAATCCAATCGCGTTGCCATACATATAGCTGCCCGATGCGGTAACCCCTCGGGCAAGTTCGTAGTCAAATCCAACGTTGTAGGGTGAATTTCTGTCGAACGAGCCGTTCGAGGCTTCCTGAACGTAGGCGTCTGACGAATATTCAGCTTTCAGCGTCAGTTTATCCGTTGTGCGCCACGCCACGCCCGCGAACGGGGCAACGGGGCCGCGGAACCATTGTTGATAATTGACGCGACCGCCAAGGCCGACATCAATTTCTGGACGATCGCCGAACGGGCTGCCGATACTGTTGTAGCTGCCCAACCGGCCCCAGCCCAAACCGCCGGTAATCCTAATGTCATTTCCAAAGGTCTTGGTCGCTGCAATGTACTCAGACTGATAGATTCCCGTGCCCAAAATGTCCTGAAACCCGATGACAACAGAGGGCTGGTACTGTCCTTCGCGCAGTACTTGTGCGCTGAAGTCAAAACTTCTGTCAAAAAGCGCTGAATTGTCGGGGAAGAAATCCCCAAGCCGCGAGTACCGGAACGCCCCCATCAGCCTCGGAGAGAACTGAAAGGCCAAGGTGTTTCGGCTGAACGAACTGAAGGCCGAGAACGTGGTCACCAGTTCGGCATCAGGAAAGCTTTCGCCGGTGGGCATGTCCAACAAGCCTGGGATGCCGTAGCTGTTTGTCGAAAAGGCGAGTTGCTCTTGTGCAAATGCGTTGGGCGCCGCCAAAGCCATGGCGGCGACAGTTCCCAGTACTCTGGCAATTCCTGCTCTGGCGTTTCGTGTTGGCATGTGCCCCCAACCGCTCTTGTCCTTCAGACCTAGCGGATCACGAATCAGCAGGCAAATAACATGGTTCGCCTCGCGTGCGCTTGGCGGCAATCCGTGCCGACAATGCAACGGTCTGTTAGTAGAGACCTGATGCCCGCGCGCGCGCCTGCACCAGCGCAAGGATGGTTTCGACCGCGGGTGTGGGCACGTCAACGATCCCGCCAAGCTCGGTCACCGCCGTTACCAGCGCGTCGATTTCCATGGGGCGGCCAAGTTCAAGGTCTTGCAGCATCGAAGTCTTGTGCGCGCCGACCGCCGCCGCGCCATCGATACGGCGATCAACGTCAATGGCGAACTTTGCACCCAAAGCTTCGGCCACAGCCTGACCTTCGACCATCATCGCACGCGCAATGGCGCGAAGGTCGTCTTGGGTCGCCAGCACGTCAAGCGTTTGACCGGTCAGTGCGGACAGCGGGTTGAAGGCCATATTGCCCCAAAGCTTGATCCATATTTCGTCGCGAATGCGCGGCCGAACCGGTGCGCGAAAACCAGCCTCGCGCATGAGGCCCGATAAAGCTGACGCACGTTCAGATTTGATCCCATCGGGTTCGCCCAGGCTGAATCGGTCGCCGTCCACATGGCGTATGATGCCTGGTTCTTCGACTTCGCACGCGGGATAAACCACGCACCCCAGTGCCTGTTGCGGTGGGAGCGCCGTACTCACCACACCGCCCGGATCCACCGCGTTCACCCGCGTGCCCGCGTCGAACCCCTCAAGCCCGTAAAAGTACCAGTACGGTACCCCGTTCATGCCCGTCACGATGGTCGTGTCTGGACCGATCAGCGGAGCGATCTTGTCAACGACGGGCGGGACCGAATGCGCTTTGAGGGTGATGAAAACATAGTCCTGGGGGCCAAGCTCTTCGGCGTTGTCCGTGGCCGGGATGTGGGCGACCTCTTCCGTGCCATCGATCCGCAGTTTCAGCCCGTTTCCCCGAATAGCTGCCAAATGCGGCCCCCGTGCCACCACCGACACGTCAGCACCGGCATTGGCAAGGCGCACGGCAAGATAGCCGCCGATCGCACCAGCGCCGAAAACACAGATCTTCATTCCGTCAGCCCCAGCTTTTCGGCCAAACCAATGCGCTGGAGTTTGCCTGTGGCGCCTTTCGGGATTTCATCCAGAAAGACGAATTTGCCTGGAACCTTGAACTTGGCCAGACGTTCGCCCGCGAAACTCTTGAGCCCAGCCAGATCGCTTTCTGCGCCATCGGCCAGCACGACCGCCGCCGCGACGTCTTCGCCCAGCATCTTGTGCGGCATCGCAAAGGTGACGACCTGCGCCACCGACGGATGTTCCATCAGCACGTCGTCCACTTCGCGTGGGGACACCTTCTCCCCACCGCGGTTGATGATTTCCTTCAAACGCCCTTTGATAAAGACATACCCGTCTTCATCGATCACACCCTGGTCCCCGGTGCGAAACCACCCATCGGTGAAGGCGTCAGCGTTGGCATTGGGGTTGTTCTGATATCCCGGCGTCACGTTGCCACCGCGAATGACAATCTCACCGATTTCGCCAGTGGCCAGCAGTGATCCCGCCGTATCCATAATCGCCACCTCAGGGCCCGCGGCAATACCCACCGAACCGGCTTTGCGCTCGCCTGGGGGCAGGGGGTTCGCGGCCATTTGGTGTGCCGCTTCGGTCATGCCATAGGCCTCGATCACCGGCGCGCCAAAGGTCTCTTCCAGCTCACGCAGGACCGGAACCGGTAAGGACGCGGAGGAGGATCGGATCAACCGCAGCGGCACATCTGCAATGGTCTCGGCATTGCGGCCCGCGCGCTTGAGGATCGCTTGATGCATCGTTGGTACCGCCGTGTACCAGGTCGGTCGTTCCTCTTGCATCCAACCAAAGAAGCGCAACGCGTCGAACCCCGGCGTGCAGCAGATCGACGCGCCGCGCGAGAGCGAGGCCAAGACGGCTGCGATCAGCCCGTGAATATGAAAGAGCGGCATCACGTTCAGACACCGATCAGATGCCGTCAGCCCCAGCGAAGTCGCGATGTTGTCCGCAGAAGCTGCGATGTTTGCCGCCGTGAGTGGAACAATTTTCGGGCGCGACGTCGTTCCAGAGGTATGCAGGACCAGCGCCACGTCCGCCGTTCCATTTTCGGCCGCTGTATTGGACTCAGCATTGCCTTCGGCGCCGATCAATTCAAATGCGCCTGCATGACCGGTCTCGCGCGTTTCGATAAGCGGGATGTTCAAACGTGCTGCCGCCGCCCGCGCCGGTGTGTCTACACCTTCGGCTACGATCAGGGCCCTGGCCGACAGATCCTCAAGGTAGAAGGCATATTCATCCTCGGTATAGGCAGGATTGAGCGGCGCTGCAGTGGCGTAACTCGCCACGCTGACAAAGCATGTCGCCATAACAGGGCCATTGGGCAGCACGATGCCAACGGGATCGTTTTGCGCGATGTCGCGGGCTGCCAAAGCTGCACCGGTTTCCGCGACGAGCGTGCGCAGCCCGTCATAGCTCAGATCGGTCCGCCCCGGCGCCGATATGGCGACGCCGTCATGGCCGGAGAGAAGGGAAGTGATCGGATGTTTCACGAAGGCTCCTTGGAATTAACTCGGTACTGACGGATGTTTGGAGGACGAGGGCGCTGCACCCAGCATCGCCTGTTCGACGGAGGCCAGATGTTTCGTCATCGCGGCTGCCGCTGCTTCCGGATCACGATCAATCAACGCAGAAAGGATCGCCTCGTGCTGTTGAACGTAAAGCGCCTGCCAGTCTTGCGTCAGCGTGGCGCGGCGGCGATTGCCCCATTCGCGGTCGGCGCGAATGTTGTGAAGCGTGTCGAGCACACCAAACGTAATCGGGTTGCGCGTGCTGCGCGCCAGAGCCGTGTGAAAAGCGCTGTCTGCTTTTTCCCAAGCGCTCCACTCCAAAGCGGCGGCACCGGCATCAAGATGGTGGCGCAGCGTGTCCAAATCGACCGGTGTCGCCCTGAGTGCGGCAAGACGTGCGATCTGTGGTTCGATCATATTGCGCAGTTCCAGCACATCCGACGGCCCCGGCGGCGGGGTAAGCACCATCGTTGTATTGACCTGACTGTCACTCGACCGCGACACGAACGTACCCTGGCCCACATGACGCCAAATGCGACCCTCGGCCTCCAGCTCAGCCAGCGCACTGCGGAGCGAGGTGCGCCCAATGCTCAAAAGACCCGCAAGTTCGCGTTCAGGGGGAAGGCGATCCCCTCCCTGCCATTGCCCCGCATCAAGCGCGGCGCGGAGTCTTTTCGTGGCGTTCTTGGCTACTGACATTGGCTTGGCCTCCGATTGACAGGGGAGGTAAAGCTTTCTGGCGCGAAGGCAACCCAATTTTTCGCATTGGTTTTATTGGCGGCACTCTACCAGCGAAATTGGTTTTCCCCGATCGTTAATCAGCGGGTTCATGTGCGCCACGTCCGACGCCAGTATGCGCTTCAAACCCGGCGGCCAGTACGTCTTCCGGCGCATAGATATTGCGCAAGTCCGCCATCCGTGGCGTGGCCATCGTGCCCGCCATGCGGGTAAGATCCAACGCTCGGAATTCGTTCCACTCTGTCAGGATCACGATCAGGTTTGACCCTTCCGCGGCGGCGTAAGGATCGGCATGCCACGTCGTTCCTGGCAGCAGCGGCTCCCCCTCCCGGCGCCCTTGTGGATCGACGAGCCGCACATCGGCCCCGCCACCAACCAATGCCGGAACTATGGTCAGGGATGGGGCATCCCGCATGTCGTCTGTCTCAGGCTTGAATGTCACACCCAGCACGGTCACCGACTTTCCATTGAATGACCCGTCCAGCATATCCAGAAGCTTGTCGATCATCCGCCGTTTGACCTGCTCGTTGACCTCGATCACCGTCTCTACGATGCGCATCGGCACGCTGTGATCCTGTCCGATCCGGGCGAGTGCATTGGTATCCTTGGGAAAGCACGACCCGCCATATCCGGGACCTGCATGCAGGAACTTGTTCCCGATCCTTTGGTCAAGCCCGATCCCGCGTGACACTTCCTTCACGTCCGCGCCTACCCGTTCACAGAGCGCCGCGATCTCATTGATGAACGTGATCTTGGTCGCCAGAAACGCGTTGGCGGCGTATTTGATCATTTCGGCGGATTCCAGATCAGTCACCACCACTGGCGCTTCACGAAGGTAAAGCGGGCGATAAATCTCGCGCATCACGTCCGCTGCGCGCTCGGTCTCGACCCCGACCACCACGCGGTCTGGCCGCATGAAGTCGTCAATCGCCGCCCCTTCGCGCAAAAACTCAGGGTTGGAGGCGACGTCGAAGTCGGCCTCGGGGCGTGTCTCGCGCACGATCCGCGCGACTTCTGCATTAGTGCCAACCGGCACCGTCGATTTCGTCACGACAACGGTGTAGCCGTCCAAATGCGCCGCCAATTCGCGGGCCACACCATAGACGTATGTCAGGTCTGCATGGCCATCGCCGCGTCGCGTGGGCGTGCCCACGGCGATAAAGACGGCCTCGGCGCCCGCGACCGCTGCCGCCATGTCCTGCGTAAAGCTCAACCGTCCCGCGGCGACATTGCGGGCCAAGAGATCGTCAAGACCGGGCTCATAGATCGGGACCTGCCCAGCCTCCAGCATCGCGATCTTGTCGGAGTTGTTATCGACACAGACCACGTCATGCCCGAAATCGGACAGACACACGCCCGAGACAAGCCCCACATACCCGGTTCCAATCATCGCAATCCGCATGTCACACTCCGTCCTTCAAAAGCGATTATAGGCACGAAACCACTCAACAAAGGCAGGCATCCCCTGCGTGAGTGGTGTTCGCGGCAAATACCCTGTGAGCCGTTGCAAAAGGCTTGCATCTGCCCAGGTCGCGGGGACGTCCCCGGGCTGCATATCCATCATGATCTTGTCTGCCTTCTGGCCCATTGCGTCTTCGATCGCCTCGATGAACGCCATCAGCGTATCGGGATCGGACTTGCCGATGTTGACGACGCGAAACGGCGCGACAGGGCTCAGACTGTCGCCTTCGGGGACCTGTCGGTCAACCGGGCGCACAGGCGGCGTATCGATCAGTCGCCGGATCGCCTCGATCAAATCGTCGATGAACACAAAATCCCGCTGCATCTTGCCGTGATTGAAAACCTTGATCGGCTCGCCTTTGCGAATGGCATCGGCAAACAGGTAATAGGCCATATCAGGCCGCCCCCACGGACCATACACCGTGAAAAACCGAAACATCGTGATCGGCAAATCAAACAGGTGGCTATGGGCGTGGGCCAGCACCTCGGTCGATTTCTTCGTCGCGGCATAGGGCGACACCTGATGATCGGCGCGCATCGTTTCGACATACGGCATGTCGGTGTTAGCACCATAGGCGGATGAGGTTGAGGCGATCAAAGTGTGCCGTGGCGGATGGGCGCGAACAGCTTCCAGAATTTCAAATGTCCCCACGACATTCGACATCAGATACGAGCGGGGGTTTTCGATTGAATTGCGCACGCCTGCTTCTGCCGCCAGATGTACGACAATGTCAGGCGCCACCTCGGCCATAAGTTCGGCCACGACACCTGGTTCCTCCAGACGCGCCGTGACTTGGCGAAATCCACGTTTGTCCTTTAGTCGGTCAAGCCGCGCGTCCTTTAGCTCCAACGAATAATAGGGCAGCATGCCGTCAAGCCCGGTCACCTCCCAGCCCTCGTCCAGAAGACGGGCGCAGAGATGGGCCCCGATGAACCCGGCAGAGCCTGTGACAAGTGCGCGGGGCATCCTCAAAAAGCCTTTCGAAACAAAGCCACGCGCCGCTTACTCTTCGATCAGACCGGCCAGATACCGGCCATAGTCTGATTTGCCAAACTTTGCCGCCGCTGCGCGCAATGCATCGCTATCGATCCAACCTTGCGCATAAGCGATCTCTTCGGGGCAGCCTGTTTGCAGGCCCTGACGGGCCTCAAGCGTGCGCACGAAATTGCCCGCATCCAACAGGGAGGCATGGGTTCCCGTATCCAACCACGCATAGCCGCGCCCCATCTTTTCGACCGTCAACGCATCATCCGCGAGATACGCTTCGAGAAGGGATGTGATCTCTAACTCGCCCCGTTCCGACGGGGTGACCTTTGCCGCGCGTTGCGGCGCGCTGCCGTCGAGGAAATAGAGCCCGGTGACCGCAAAATTTGACGGCGGGTTTTGGGGCTTCTCAATGATCCGCGAGACACGATCTCCGTCGAATGCCACCACGCCATAGCGCTCAGGATCGACCACCCGATACCCAAAGACCGTGCCGCCTTCGGTTTGTGCGTCGGCGCGTGCCAGCGCCTTGGGCAAATCCGCTCCGAAGAAGATGTTGTCGCCCAGAACCATGGCCGACGGCGCACCGGCCAGGAAGTCTTCTGCCAAAAGATAAGCCTGCGCCAAACCATCCGGGGATGGCTGCACGATCCATTCGATTGCCAGACCCCATTGGCTTCCATCTCCGATCAAGCGCTGAAACTGCGCCTGATCGTCAGGCGTCGTAATGATCGCGATCTCGCGAATGCCCGCTAGCATCAACACAGACAAGGGATAATAGATCATCGGCTTGTCATAGATTGGCAGAAGCTGCTTCGAGACGCCCATTGTGATGGGATAAAGCCGCGTGCCGGACCCACCGGCAAGGATAATACCTTTTCTCATGGTCTTACTCTTAAACGATTATCAAAGCTCTTTCAGCACTTCTGCCAAACCCGTCCGCCAATCGGGCCGCAACACCCCAAATGCTGCCGTCGTGGCGCTGCAATCAAGGCGTGAGTTTGCAGGGCGTTTCGCGGGGGTCGGGTAGTCAGAGGACGGGATGTCGGTCACCGCGACCGCGCGATCTGCCTGCGAAAAGATTTCGCGCGCGAAATCGGCCCAACTGACCTCCGGCGCGCCTGAGAAGTGATAGGTCCCGACCACATCGCGCCCGTCCTGCAGCGCGCCAAGCGCGGCAATGCAGGCGGCTGCCAAATCACCCGCCGGGGTGGGGCCGCCCACCTGATCCGCGACAATCGTCAGAGCGTCACGTGTTTCTGACAGGCGTAGCATCGTCTTGGCAAAGTTGTTGCCATGCGCCGAAAACACCCAAGCCGTCCTGAGAATAACATATCGCGCGCCCGAAGCGCGGATGGCATCCTCTCCGGCCAGCTTCGACCTACCGTAAGCGCCCAACGGCGCAACGGCGTCTTCGGGGGACCATGGCTTTGTTCCGCTTCCATCAAAGACATAGTCGGTGGACACGTGAACAAGTGGAATGTTCCGTTGGGCTGCGGCCTCGGCCATTTCGCGCACGGCATCGCGATTGACGGCGTTTGCCGCATCCTCTTCCGCTTCAGCGGCATCCACCGCCGTCCAGGCGCTGGCGTTGATGATCCCTGTTGGCGCATGCGCCTCTACCGCCGCGGTCACCGCTCCGGGATCAGCGATGTCCACATCACCCCGACCCAGAAAAATGGCCTGAGGCAAAACACGCGCCAGTTCGAGGGCCAGTTGCCCTGATCGTCCAAACACCAAGATCGTCATTGGGTCGCAGCACCTGTTGTCCCCAGACGCTGACCCACGCCCGCGCGGGCCTGAAGCGGTCGCCACCAGTCTTCATTGCCCAGAAACCAGTCCACCGTTTTGGCCAACCCTTCATCCAGTGTCACCGACGGACGCCAACCCAGTTCGGTCCGGATGAGCGTCGGGTCAATGGCATAGCGCATGTCGTGACCGGGACGATCAGTGACAAAGGTGATCAGGTTCTCATGCGGCGCTGCATCGGGACGGCGCGCGTCAAGCAGCGCACAGATCTTGTGAACCAGATCAATGTTACGCGCCTCGTTCTCGCCACCGATGTTATAGGTCGCCCCAAGGCGCCCGCGCTCCATGACGGTCAGAAGCGCATCTGCGTGATCCTCAACATAAAGCCAATCGCGCACATTCTCGCCCGTGCCGTAAACCGGGATCGACTTGCCAGCGAGTGCGTTCAAGATCACCACCGGGATCAGCTTTTCGGGAAAATGATACGGGCCGTAATTGTTGGAACAATTCGTCACCACTGCGGGCAATCCATAGGTCTCGTGCCACGCACGCACAAAGTGGTCAGACGCGGCCTTTGACGCGGAATAGGGGCTGCGGGGATCATAGCGTGACGTCTCGGAAAAAAGCCCTTCCGCACCGAGCGATCCAAAGACCTCGTCTGTCGAGATATGCTGGAACCGGAACCCTTCGGGCCGTCCGCGCGCTTCCCAATACCCAAGGGCGGCATCAAGCATCTGACAGGTGCCCATCACATTGGTCTCGACAAAGGCCATGGGCCCGTCGATTGAACGATCCACATGGCTTTCAGCGGCAAGATGCAGAACGGCGTCAGGTTGATGGGCGTCCAGCAAAGCACGGATCGAAGCGCCGTCGCGTATGTCTGCCCTGGAAAAGCTGTAATTGGGGTTGTCGGCGACCGAGGCGACGTTGTCCTCACACGCCGCATATGTCAGCGCGTCGATGTTCAACACACGATACCCGCGCGCAATCGCCAGCCGCACCACGGCCGAACCGATAAACCCCGCGCCACCCGTAACGGCAATCGTCTTTGTCACTGCAATTGATCCCTTTCGATCCCTTGCCGCCCTCTAGCAGCCGCACAGGTGTTTGTCACCGCCGGGCGGGGCGGATTGTTTGCTTTTGCTCAGGGCTTTGGCTATTGCGCATCGGGGGCAGATACAGGGGCTCGGATATGGACGTGACACAGACCGCATTACCGGGCGTTGTCCTTCTCAAACCGCGGCGATTTGGCGATGATCGCGGGTTCTTCAGCGAAACATGGAACCGGCGCGCGATGGCCGAACACGGGCTGGACTACGATTTTGTTCAAGACAATCATTCCCTGTCCGAAGCCCAGGGGACATTGCGCGGGCTGCACTACCAATCTCATCCGCATGCGCAGGGCAAGCTTGTGCGATGTACGCGTGGCTGCATCTTTGATGTGGCGGTCGATATCCGCGTGGGATCGCCGACCTACGGGCAATGGGTAGGCTACGAACTGACCCCGGAAAACGGCCTGCAATTGATGATCCCGGCAGGTTTCCTGCATGGCTTCGTCACGCGCACTTCGTCCTGCGAAGTGCAGTACAAGTGCACCGATTACTACGCCCCTGAATGCGACGGTGCCGTGCATTGGGACAGTGCGGGCATTGACTGGGGCGAGGTTTCAAATCCCGTGCTGTCGGAGAAAGACAAAAATGCCGTGCCACTTGCGGAGTTTGAAAGTCCCTTTGTCTGGACTGATCCTGCATAACCGGAGTTCCAGACCTTGACCTTCCAGTAACTGGAAGGTTTATGTCTGGGCAATGACCGCACTTA
Organism: Paracoccaceae bacterium; assembly: GCA_013214635.1. GTDB lineage: Bacteria > Pseudomonadota > Alphaproteobacteria > Rhodobacterales > Rhodobacteraceae > JABSSC01. The sequence continues at coordinate 12,561 of JABSSC010000017.1, forward strand.
CGGCCTTAAAAACAACAGACACTCTGGACATTCCGATCACTGGAATGACGTGCGGCGGATGCGTGCGCCGGGCCGAGCAAGCCGCGCTTGGTGTGCCCTCGGTAAATCGGGCCGAGGCAAACCTTGCCACCAGCACGCTCCGCGTCGTTGGCCCAGGTATAGACGCAACCGAGCTTGCTCAAACGCTCAGGGCTGCAGGCTATCCTCCGGCCGCGGAAACGCGGGTCTATACGATCCCGCAAATGCACTGCGGCTCCTGCGTGGCGCGTATCGAAGGCCTTGCCGCCTCCGTGCCCGGGGTGGTGTCGGCCCGCGCCAACCTCGCGTCCCGAGAACTGACTATCGAAACCCTGTCCGACACCGATCGCGCGCTTGTCGAGGCGCTGTCCTCCACCGGGTTCGACGCGCAGCCCGCCAAGGGGACAGATCCTGCGGGAGCCATCCCACATGATGAAATCACGTCAGCGCGTATCCGAGCAATCATTGCCGCGGCACTCACGCTTCCCGTGTTTGTGTCCGAGATGGGCGCGCACCTGATCCCGGCCTTTCATCATTGGCAAATGGCGGTCTTCGGGCAGGGCGCGGTTTGGGGGATGCAAGCGCTTCTGACGACATTGGTCATGTTTTGTCCGGGACGTGTCTTTTATCGTCGCGGCATCCCGGCACTGTTGCGCGGTGCGCCGGATATGAACGCGCTCGTGGCCCTCGGAACACTCGCCGCGTGGATGTACAGCCTGACGGTGCTGTTGGCGCCTTCCTTACTGCCAGAAGCCGCACGGTTCGTGTATTTTGAAGCGGCGGCTGTGATCGTAACGCTGATCCTGACCGGCCGCTGGATCGAAGCGCGCGCCAAAGGGGCCACTGGCGCCGCCATTCGCGCGCTCATGGCGCTCCAGCCTCAGACGGTGCACCACAGTGATGGGCGCGAAATCCCCCTGTCCGATGTGCGGGTCGGCGACACCTTGATTGCCCGCCCAGGTGACGGATTTGCCGTGGACGGCGTGGTGACCTCGGGCACCGGGTTTGTCGACGAAGCCATGATCACGGGTGAACCTAATGCGGTGCCAAAAACCGTGGGTGATCCTGTGACCTCGGGCACGCTCAACGGGGCCACGGCGCTGGGCTATAGGGCGACGGCAACCGGGTCCGACACTGTATTGTCTCAGATCGTCGCCATGGTCGCCGCCGCGCAATCAGCGCGTCTGCCCGTCCAAGATCTCGTCAACCGTATCGCCGCATGGTTTGTCCCGGCGGTGCTCTCCATCGCAGCCGTCACTGTCGTGGCGTGGTTGGCCTTTGGTCCGGATCCGGCGCTCGCCCAGGCGTTGGTCGCAGGGGTCTCTGTCCTGATCATCGCGTGTCCCTGCGCTATGGGGCTCGCCATCCCAACATCGATCGTCGTTGGCAGCGGTCGCGCGGCAGAGTTGGGCGTTTTGTTCCGGCAGGGCGATGCGCTCCAGCGCCTGACCGAGATGCGCGCCATCGCGTTCGACAAAACCGGCACCCTGACGGAAGGACGTCCCGTCATGACCGATTTTCAGACCTTCGGGATGGACCGCGATGATGCGTTCGCGCTTGTGGCCGCGGCTGAGACAGGATCTGAGCACCCCGTCGCGCGGGCCGTGCTTGATGCGGCCAAGTCGCGCGATCTTCCAAGCACTGAGGCCGTGCGCGCCTTGCCGGGGCAGGGGGTCGAGGCGACAGTGAACGGCGCGACCGTCCGCGTCGGCACGCCAGAGGCCATGACCGCCGCGTCAATCGATATCTCCGTAGCGCAAGACGCGATCGCACAGATCACCAACCAGAATGCCGCGCCGATCCTCGCGGCACGCGACGGCATTGTGTTTGCCGCCTTCTCGGTCCGGGACCGCGCACGGGATGAGGCGCGCGCAACCATCCACGCCCTCAAGGGCAAAGGGCTGCACGTCGCCATGTTGACCGGCGACACGGTCGAGGTTGCCACCGCGCTTGGACAAGATCTTGGAATATCCGACATCCGCGCCGGCCTGCGACCCGAAGACAAACGCACCGCGCTGAAAGATATCGCGCAAAACCACGGCCCCGTGGCCTTTGTCGGCGACGGGATCAACGACGCNCCGGCCTTGGCCACGGCTGACGTGGGGCTGGCGGTTGGCACAGGCTCGAACGTCGCAATTGAATCAGCCGATGTTGTGCTGAGATCCGCAGACCTGAGCGGTGTTACGGCGGCTTTTGAGATCAGCCAGCGCACGCTGACCAATATCCACCAGAACCTTGTCTGGGCCTTTGGCTATAACATCGCACTGATTCCAGTGGCGGCGGGCGCGCTTGTCGTTTTCGGCGGACCGATGCTGTCCCCGATGCTGGCGGCGGGCGCCATGGCGCTGTCCAGTGTGCTGGTTCTGGCCAACGCGCTCCGTCTCAACTGGGTCGTCCCAAGAGGTGAAGAATGAATATCTCGCAAGCTGCTGCGCGCACCGGCGTCCCGGCCAAGACCATCCGATATTATGAGGATATTGGCCTGCTCACGCCCCCACGCGACCCCAACGGTTATCGCAGCTTTGGAGAGGCTGAGGTCCACAAACTCGCCTTTCTCGGACGCGCGAGGACACTGGGTTTTTCCACGGCTGACTGCCGCGCGCTCTTGGCCCTTTGGGAGGATCAAAGCCGTGCGAGCGCGGATGTGCGCGACATCGCCTCGCGCCACCTTGCCCATATCGAAGACCGGATAACCGAGCTTGAGGCGATGCGCGACACGCTCAGGACGCTGGTGACCTCGTGCGCGGGTGATAACCGTCCCGATTGCCCGATCCTCAACGATCTCGAACCGGTCCCCCAGAAATGAAGACGCCCGACGTGGCCGGAGGGCGTCGGGCAAAACTCATTATCCGCAAAAGGTTCTAAATAAAAGGCGCGTCGGACCGCCGCCCGACGCGCTGTACTAAAAGAACTTGTTACCCGTGACAAACAAACCGGCCGTTGTCACAACTCTGCTTAGACATCGGGCAGATGGCGAAGTTCAGACGGAATTGTTCCGTTTAGAGGCAGTTTTGTGCCCCGCCCGCAAACGGTGTTAACGAAAAGCGCGCGCAAACGTGTCCCAGACAGCGACAATCACCCACCGATTTTGGCCGGCTTGCGTTGTTTTCATTGAATTTGCCGGTTTGATTGTCCCCGATATCGCGACAAGCAGACGAGGTTTGGGCCCGAATTATGGTTAACTTCTTTGCCACAATTCAAATGTTTCCGAAGCGTAATCACACTGTTTCCCTGCATGATCTTGTGGATAAGTCAGGTGCAACCACAATCTGTATGGCAGATGGCGTCTGGAGCAACGTCTCCCAACGTTTCACAGAATCACGTTGGCCGCAGACGTTCAGGAGGGATTTAGTCCCGCACGCCCGAAAACCGCTCTGCCCAGGTGTCGCGCTCTTCATCGCTGATCTTGGCAAACAGCACGTCCGGCACGTCAAAGCTGTGCCCTACCTCCAAGACGCCCAAAGCCGCTGCCAAATCGTCGGGCCAGCCGTCATCTTCGGTCTTCATGGCCGCCAGCATCGCGGCGGACGCATCGGGAATGAACGGGCGTGAAATCACCGCATAAAGGCGGATCAGGTTCAGCGCCAATCGCACGATCGCTGCCGCCCGCGCCGGGTCTTCCTTGAACACGGCCCAAGGTGCGGCAGATTGCAGGTATTCGTTGCCCGCCACCCAAAGCGCGCGCAACTCACCCGCCGCCTTGCGCACCTCCATGGCTTCCATATGCGTCTCATAGGCGCGCAAACCCGTCTCAAGCCGTGCAATCAGCGCAGCTTCGTCATCCCCCCACGCACCGCCGTCTGGCACGTCTGTGCCGAACTTTGAGCGGCAGAATTTGGTGACACGGCTGACGAAATTGCCCAGCACATCGGCCAGATCCTTGTTCACGCTCGCCTGGAAGTTCTCCCAGGTGAACTCGCTGTCCGAGTTTTCCGGCGCGTGGCTCAACAGCCACCAGCGCCAGTAGTCGGCCGGCAGAATCTCAAGCGCCTGATCCATGAACACGCCGCGACCCTGGCTCGTCGAAAACTGCCCGCCGTCATAATTGAGGTAGTTGAACGACTTGATGTAATCGACCATTTTCCACGGCTCACCGGACCCGATGAGCGTCGCGGGGAAGCTGAGCGTGTGAAACGGCACGTTGTCTTTGCCCATGAACTGCACATAGCGGACGTCGTCCGCGCCCTTGTCGGTGCGCCACCAACGCTCCCACTCCGCGTCCGGGCGGCCATCGGCATCTGTCCATTCCTTGGCGCAGGCGATGTATTCAATCGGCGCATCGAACCAGACATAGAAAACCTTGCCTTCCATCCCCGGCCACGGGGCGGTCCCCTTCATCACCGGCACGCCCCAATCCAGATCGCGCGTGATGCCGCGGTCTTGCAGGCCGTCGCCGTCGTTCAGCCATTTCTTGGCAATCGACGTAGTCAAAACCGGCCAATCGGTCTTGCTGTCGATCCAGTCTGACAGCTGCCCCCGCAACGACCGCTGCTTGAGGTACAGGTGCTTTGTCTCGCGCACCTCCAGATCGGTCGACCCGGAAATCGCCGAACGCGGATTGATCAGATCGGTTGGATCAAGCTGCTTGGTACAGTTCTCGCACTGATCCCCGCGCGCGTGCTCATAGCCGCAATTGGGGCAGGTGCCTTCGATATACCGGTCGGGCAGGAACCGTCCATCGGCATGCGAATAGACCTGACTTTCGGTCACTTCTTCGATCAGCCCGTTGTCGTCCAGCTTGCCCGCAAAGTGCTGCGTGAGTGCACGGTTCTGCACGGACGAGGATCTCCCGAACTTGTCAAAGGACAATCGGAACCCGTCTGACAGGGCCTTTTGCGTTGCCCACATCTCGGCGCAATACTCCGCCACCGGCTTGCCCGCCTTGGCCGCGGCCAATTCTGCCGGCGTCCCGTGCTCGTCTGTTGCACACAGGAACAGCACTTCATGCCCCCGTTGCCGCATGTAACGCGCATAAAGGTCCGCAGGAAGCTGCGACCCTACAAGGTTTCCAAGGTGCTTGATCCCATTGATATAGGGAATGGCTGACGTAATGAGGATGCGGGCCATGGGCAGTCTCTGGTCTGTGAACGGCGCGTTCCTACCTCAGGTGGCCGGGGGCGTCACCCCCCGTCTCGCGTCCGTTCGGGTCGCGGTGGTTCTTCCCGTCCGCGTCGCATCAGACGGCCAATGGTGAACGAGGTCCGGGGCGAATAGACATAGCTCGTCTTCGTCTCGCTCGGACGCACCCGCATCCGCGCCAGACCAAAGATGATGAGACCGACATGCGCCACCGAGACGAACCAGAACATCGCCGCCGGGCCGAAGGCCTCGATCAGTTCTGAGACCGCGTAAGGCGACACGATCGCGCCCACAGCGTAAAGAAACACCAGCGCTGCCGAAAGCTCCACCCGCTCCTCATGGGTGGCATAGTCATGGGCATGCGCGCCCGAGACCGAATAGATCGGAAAGGTTACAAACCCGAAAAGGCCAGCCGACAGAAACACCGCCGCGGTTCCCGCACCACTCAAAGCGACAGTGATCATCGAGGCGAGGATCGCCGCGGCCGACATCCAGATCAGCACCCACCGCCGATCATATCGGTCCGCCAGCCAGCCCGCCGGATACTGGCTGATCGCGCCGCCCAGAACAAAGGCCGACAGGAAAAGCGCGATCTGATCCGTGGCTAGTCCCACCTCGACCCCGTAGAGCGGGCCCACCATCCGGAACGCCGCCGTGGTGAGGCCGGACACAACGACGCCGACAGCGGCCAAAGGTGACTTTTGCCAGGCCATCATCGGGCGCAACCGCGGCGCCTTGGGCATCGCGGGTTGCGCGACACGGGTCAACACCAGCGGCAACAACGCAGCGCAACAAATCATGGCGAGCAGGATGTACGAGACATAGGCCGCAGGCTCCAAAACCCCGATCATCAGGTTCGCCCCCAGCGACCCCCCGATATCGACCACCCGGTACACCCCATTGGCGCGCCCGCGTGTCTCGTTGGTGACCTTGGCCTGTATCCAGCTTTCAATAACGGTATAGCACCCCGCCACACACATCCCCGACAGGATACGCATCACCGCCCAGGCGGTGGCATCCAGGATCAGCATATGCGCCAGCGTCCCGATCACGCCCGAGGCGATAAACGCCGCAAACGCGCGGCTGTGGCCCACGGCCCCCATCAGCCGCGGCGCCCACCAGCACCCAATGAAAAAGCCAATGAAATGTGCCGACCCGAGAAGGCCGATCTCGGCGCGCGAAAAGCCCAGCTCCAACCCCGATAGCGCGTCCAAAGGCCCAAGCCCGCCCGCGCCCAGTTGCAACAGGAACAGCGACAGAAACAGAGCCGTAAAGGAAATCAGGAGGCGCATGGAACCGGGTCTTTCCCCCGCAACATTCTCTGTCCCCGATAACTCTGCTGTCAGATTTTCGACTTTGTGCGCGTCGTTTTTGACACCTTGCGCGCGCCGCCGCCTCCATTGATCCACAAATATCCCGGGGGTGAGGCGCGCAGGCGCCGAGGGGGCAGGGCCCCCTTAGCTGGCTCGGCGAATGCGCGTCAGGATGGTCAGCGAGATCTTGTCGCCCACCAGCCCGCCAAAACCCGCAGCACCAAAGGATTGCCGACTGATCTCACCGCGCAAAACGATCTGCAGGCGCGACCGGTCGGTGCGCTCGGTCCCGCTTTGACGGTAGAATCGTGCATCGAGCGTGATGGGCCGCGTCACGCCCCGGATCGTGATCAGCCCCTCGACCGTGCCGCCGGACAAGTCGCCCGTGATCGACGTGCTCTCAAACCGGATTTGCGGATGACTTCGGGTGTCGAGCACTTCGGCACTGCGCATCGCGTCGTCGGCATACCAGGGACCGGCATCAGCCCCTGCCGCGTCGATGATCGCCGTGACTTGAGACCGCTCGGGCCGGTCGAGATCGAGCATGATATTGGCCGAGGCCACTGGCATCCGCCCGTTCGTCCGTTGACCGGCCAGAGTATAGGAAAACCCGACCGTCGACAGCTCGGGTTGAAGGTCATAGCGCACGGGGTCAGCCGCCAGGGGCGCGGCCAAAAGGCTGAAGGCTGTAATCAATCTCAAAAACATGGCCCACAGATAACGCAGAACGCGCGTCTGTCGCGTCACGTTTTGGTGGTCGCCGTGTGAAAGCTGGTCTCCGAGGTCAGCGTCAGCCCGTTTTCGGTGCGTATCACCGGCCAGTCCTTCATGGGCGCGGTGCGGGCGCGGCGGCGGCTCAACCGCCACTGATCCTCTCCATCTCGCATGTGCTGCGGCGTCAGTTCCCAACGGCTTTCCACACCCGCCGCACCACCATCGCCGGGCGTTAGCAGCAAACCCAGCGGCGCACCACGCCCCTCCGCCGCGCCGGTCTCTGCCGCCAGATGCAGCCGCCGCACCGGTGTCAGGGCCGGGGGCGCGGGCAGATCGGCCACCACCAGCGGCACCGCGCCCGAGCGCAGGATCTCTTCCATCGACCACAGCACATCTTCGGCACGTTTGGGCGTGACAAAGGTGAAGCGCCCCGGATTGGCAAACGCCCCCATCGCGGCCGCGTTCAACCGGTCCACCGACCACCCCGGTGCGATCCAGAACACTGGCCCCGTCATCGCCCCCGCAATGGTCAGCGCCAGCGTGCGCCGCGCCCGACCACACAACTCATGCACCCGCGCCGTGGCCAGCGTCAGATCACCCAGAAACGCCACGCCGGAGGCGGTTGGCGCGCGATGCGAGGTGCGGGTCAAAAGATGGGCAGCACTTTGGGTCATCCCGAGACTCTAGTATGTTCTCTTTTTGTTCTCAACCCGTCGATGCAAATTTCCCTCACGCCAGTAGCGCCGCCAGATCATCGGACCGGGCCTGAACCGTCGCCTCCGTTTCTCCTAGGACAAAGCCCGTAATCATGCTCGCGCCCTCCAGCGACTCAAGCCACGCATGATCGAGAAGCCGAAACGGAAAGAACCAGCCATCGGCGACCGGGCTGCTGAGACGCGCAATAGTCTGAGACATCGTATGCGGCGATTGCCCCATAAACGACAGGCTGACCGGAAAGCCGCTGCGCGCGGCGGCACTGTCGTGAAACATCACCTGCGGCGTTGAGGAGTTGATGCGAAAATTCGGGTCAAACACATATACCGACCCATCCCGTGTGACCCCAATGTCAAACCCGCAAATGCCCCGAAACCCGCGTGCGCGACCGGCCTCTGCCAATGCGATGGCAAGCGAAACGCCTGCGGAGGGCAGGGGGCGCGCGGGGTCAATCCTGCTGGCGGCCTGCTTCCCGGGCGCCGAGAAAACCTGCTCAGCCGCACCAAGAAAGGTTACGCCCGCATCGACCACCCCAAGATTGGCACACCAGCACGCCGTGACCTCGATCGCGTTTTCTGCGACCACCCGCGTGATCTCCATCGCCCGGAAATCAGACTTTGCGGCCTCCATCTCATTTGCGGACGACACATGCCGCACGGCATAGCCCCATCCGGTTGCCATCCCATCGGCTGACTTCAGAAACACCGAGCCAGCTCCGGCAGGCCATTTGCATGCCTCAAGGTCCAGTACCCGCCGCCCGGGCATCGCCCCTTGCGGCGCAATGGCGCCAAGGTTTTCCTTGCTGTTCAACGCCAACCAAAGGTCAGGCGGCACCAGATGCGCTGTGTCTTCAAATCGACCGGCGCTCAGCGGGTACGGCCAGAACAGCCGCTTGCCGTCTGCAACCAACCTGTCTGCGATCGCAAGCGCCTCGTCCTCGGCCGAATACCGATGCATCCGCTCGTCAACATGCAGCCCGGCTTCGTCAAGGAACGTCAGGATCTCATCGGTCGTCGCCGCGATATGGCGGACGGTATCGCGCGCATTGATCACACCCAAAAGCTGCGTGGTCACCGCATCGAGGTTCATCACCGTGTATCCCAACCGCCGCGTCTGATGCAGATCAGACCGCGCCAT